>CAZVAS010000156.1:1905-4977 GCA_964625165.1 uncultured Methanospirillum sp.
ATCCTGATGATGGGATCCTGGTATTTATCCAGGTATTGTTTCCATACAGGGATCCGTTTGGGTGGAGCCAGCTCATTCTTTCCGTACTTGTTCCTGGACTCCAGGACTTCTTCTGTGGAAAGACCGTCTCTGTTAAACGTCCCCTGGTCCGGTGAAGGGATCATGGTGATCCATGATCATGTTGTATAACGACATCAGAATACCGGCAAATCTCATACGATGAGCTACCGGTCAAATCTCTTTTGAATTGTTCTACTGGTGAGAAGTCTCATTGGTAGCTTATTGACTCATGGATCCTTTTCAGGTGATAATACAAATAAAATCGTGATTATTCATGAAATGGCAACGTGATACCGGACTTTCCGGAAGAATATTTTTCACATGGATCCTGTTGTTACTTGTATATCTGATCTTTATGGGAGTCCTCATGGCCCTGGGACTTCCATCCATGTTCATCATCATCATCGCCGTCGGAATGGGTCTGATTCAGTACTTCTTCTCTGACAAACTCGTGATGATGACGACCGGTGCACGGATTGTTGAAGATGATGAATATCCGGAATTACACCGGATGATCGAGAAGTTATGTGCAGAAGCAGATCTGCCAAAGCCACGGGTTGCAGTTATGCAGTCTCCAATGCCCAACGCATTTGCTACCGGACGGAGTCCCCATCATGCCGTCGTTGCGGTAACCGACTCTATAATGGTAACCCTGAACAAGGCAGAACTGGAGGCTGTCCTTGCACATGAACTCTCCCACATCAAGAACCGTGATATTCTTACGATGACGGTGGCAGGTTTTGTGGCAATGATCGCCTCCATGATCATGAACAATTTCCTCTTTGCATCACTCTTCAACCGTGAACAGGGAGGAGCATGGATTATTGCAGGGATAGTTGCAGCAGTTGTGTGGATTTTTTCAACGATGCTTATGATGGCACTGTCACGCTATCGTGAATTTGCCGCAGATCGTGGGGCTGCCTTTATCACTGAAGACCCTGACGCACTCATTTCTGCACTTAAAAAGATCAGCGGAAGAATGGACCGTGTTCCTGTAGAGACCCGGGCAGCAGCTGAAGGTGCAAATGCCTTCTATATTATTCCTGCACTCTCCGGCCAGTCATTTGCCGCACTTTTCTCAACTCATCCGGCACTGGAAAAACGAATTGAGAATCTGGAGAATGTTCGTAAAGAAATCCGTGGATATTAATCCATAAACACTTTTTTCGGTAAATTGACCCGGCTTTTTTGATGATATCATTTTCAGTGGCAAAAACCAGAGAGTATTTCTTTTCTGCGAGTCAATGATCTATGACGCATGCAATATACCAACCTGGGTTTTGCATTTGGTTTTTTTCTCATTTCATTGAGTATTCCCCTTGAATGCAATATTTATGAGTCAAGGATCTCCTTACCTGATGTATCGGGCAGGGAAGAGAATGAATCCGAGAATTCAATCCCTCTCCCGAGAGAAAAGGCCGGAATGGATTTTCATTCGGTATGGTCAGATCTGTTTGCTGATATAGATCAGGCATACCAGGTGCTTCTGAGACAACTCAGAGGATACCGAAGGATAACAAGTCATAATGTTCTGGAAAATGAGACCCGGAGAAAGGTGTATGGCCTCATATGCCTGAACCCGGGAATTGATCTGACCAGGCTTGCTCTGCTCTGCGAATGTAATGAACGGACACTGCGGTACCATCTCAATCAGATCGCAGAAAAGGACTACATTACTATCTTTAACCGGGGAAAATCATATCATTTCTTTGAGAACCATAATGCATTCTCGTTAAAAGAGCAGAGGTTTTTGTCATATTATTCATCAGGTCAGTCCGGGAAAATACTTTCATTGATTCACAAAAACCCGGGAGTTACCCGCCGGGAACTCGCTGATCATCTCGGTGTGTCCAGTCCTACTGTAACCCGTATGGTACAGGGCCTGGTACATGAAGGGTGTGTGCACCTGGTCAAAGAAGGGAGATACACCAGGCACTTTCTGACCGGTGACTCTTGTTCCATCATTCAGAGACTAATTCCTGCTTGATTAACTTCTGTTCAGCACAATAATCTGCAACTCTCTTTTTACACGCAGGTTTTTTCTCTTTCCGTCTAAATCTATTATATGACTGCACTTCGCGATCTTCCACAGATTGATCGGTTTCTTCTTCTCGGAGCGTGCTGTTTTATTATTCTGACCGGGCTGAAGATGGCAGGCGGGTTTATCGGTCCACTTCTGATATCAATATTTGCTGCAATCATATTCTCGTTCGTCTCCTTATGGTTTCAGAAGAAAGGATTCTCCATCCGCACATCCGGATATATTGCCTTTACTATCTTTGTGGCCTGTCTTGTCATGGTCGGTGCAATCATATTGCTCTCGGTCTCTCCCCTCATCAGTCATATCCCAAAAATATCAGAGGGGATCAATTCAAATCTTCATAGTCTTCAGGGATCAATTTCACATTTCGGGATAGATATTGGGACAATACTTCCAGTAACCCAGATGACCGGTTCACTCTCATCATTCTCTCCTGACGCTGTTTATTCTATCATCGGCCAGTTCTCAACACTTTTTATCGTCCTTTTTACAACGCTCTTCCTTCTCCTTGAGGCAACATCATTCTCGCGAAAAATTAATTCAGTTCTTGGATCCCAGAAACAGGAACTCGCAGACCGAATCAATGAATTTGGCTCTATCGTACTAGATTATGTAATAATCAGGACAAAAGTGAATTTCGTTACTGGAGCAGGGTTTGGTATTGCCCTTGTTTTTCTGGGAGTTCAGGATCCCCTGTTATGGGGAGTAATGATGTTTGTTCTGAACTTTGTTCCTTACATCGGGTTTCTCATCGCTGTTATCCCACCGGCAGTTTTGGCTCTTATTGATATCAGTCCCCTCACGGCAGGACTCGTGGTGATCATTGCATCCCTTGTGAACTTATTCTCGGAGAATGTCCTTTTCCCAGAACTCGCAGGCCGGGGGATGGATCTTTCACCGGCAGTGGTGTTTATCTCAATGATATTCTGGGGATATTTCCTTGGAGGGTCCGGAGTAATTGTTGCAATTCC
>CAZVAS010000157.1:0-3461 GCA_964625165.1 uncultured Methanospirillum sp.
GGTGGAAGACAACTTCTTACTAACCCGGGCGGAGTGGATCCGTTCAGGTATGTTTGGACTCCAAATCGTGGATTTTGGTGGTGCGAGAGAACACTGACAAAATCTTTATGTATGTTACGATAGGAGAGTCAGCATTATCGGTGATCAAACAGGTGAATTGAAAACATGGACATTGATACTGGAGCAACAGCATGGGTATTAGCCTCCACTGCCCTGGTCATGATCATGACCCCGGGTGTCGGGCTCTTCTATGGTGGTTTGGTACGAAAGAAAAATCTCATCAATATGATCGCTCTTTCACTCGTAGCATTCGCTGTAGTAAGCCTTCAGTGGGTCTTATTCGGATATTCACTCGCATTCGGCCCTGACATTGGAGGATTTATCGGTTCGCTGGCAAACCTCGGTCTGGCCGGAGTGGGTCAGGGAACTGCGGTGATAGCCGGAACAGAACTGCCGGTTCCTGCACTTCTCTACATGGTCTTCCAGCTGGTCTTTGCCACGGTTACGATGGCAATCATTACGTCAGGAATGGCAGAAAGGGTAAAGTGGTCAGGATTTCTGGTCTTTGCAGTCCTGTGGACAACGATCGTTTATGATCCGCTGGCCCACTGGGTATGGGGTGGCGGCTGGACAGCACAACTTGGAGCATTGGACTTTGCAGGAGGAACGGTCGTGCATATCAGCTCCGGATTCGGTGCTCTTGCAGTGGCCCTGGTCCTCGGCAGGCGTATGGGCTTTGGCGAACACTCCATGGAGCCGAATAACATTCCGGTAACCCTTCTCGGAGCAGCACTGCTCTGGTTCGGGTGGTTCGGATTCAACTCCGGGAGTGCGATCGCAGCAAATGGCCTTGCAGCAAGTGCCTTCGTCGTCACCAACACGGCAGCAGCAGCCGGTGCAATTGCATGGATGCTTGCAAGCTGGGTTCACGGTAAGCCTGCTTCACTCGGACTTGTTTCGGGAGCAATCGCAGGTCTTGTCGCCATCACCCCTGCAGCAGGGTTCGTGGACACGATGAGTTCCATTATCATTGGGGCAGTCGCTGGTGTGCTCTGCTACGGTATGATGCTCTTCAGGATCAGAAAAGGTCTTGATGAAAGCCTTGATGCATGGGCTGTTCATGGAATGGGTGGCCTGTGGGGTGCTCTCGCAACAGGTATCTTCGCAGTTGCGGTAGTAGGAGGCAAGGACGGGCTTCTCGCAGGAAATGCACAGCAGTTCATCTCCCAGTGTATCGGGGCATTCGCTGCAATCGCTTATGCATTCATCGTAACCTTCGTGCTCGCACTGGTGGTTGAAAAGACAATTGGCCTACGTGTAAGCGAAGAAGAAGAGTACGTCGGACTTGACATCTCCCAGCATGGAGAGAGGATTCATTAAACAGGCGCAACGATTAGAAAGGTACAACTATGCAGCTCATCAAAGCAATTGTAAAACCGGAACGCCTCGATGCAGTAAAAGCTGCCCTCGAAGAGGCCAATTTCTTCGGCATGACCATTACTGAAGTTCAGGGCCGGGGAGAACAGAAAGGAATCAGCCTTCAGTACCGGGGCGGTACAATCGAAGTAGATCTCATCCCAAAGGTTGAGATAGAACTTGTCGTGAGCGACAAGGATGCAGATGCAGTCATTGAGGCTGTCAAGAAGGGTGCATACACCGGCAAGATCGGAGATGGAAGAATCTTTGTCATGCCAGTCGCCAAGTCGATCAAGATCAGGACCAATGAGGTGATTGCCGAGTGAGGGTCACCTCACTCGTTTTTGTTTCAAAAGTTTGAAATTGAACATTTTTCACGTGAACATCCTCCTGCAGAGTCACGTCCGTGAAAAAATGATCCATTCGGGAGTTTTACTCCCGTCCTCCCTTCAATATTATATCAGGCAATCCTTCAAACCCCCCTTTTTCCTTTCCGGATGTGATGGAAATTCCTCACTTGTCTACAAAAAAGTGGATGAATTCAGAGGAAAGTGCCAAAAACAGGAATATATTTGAAGATCAGAGGTATTCTTTCCCATTCATGTATGGGATAAGGACCTTTGGTATCTCAACTGATCCATCCTTCTGCTGATAATTTTCGAGAATGGATCTCATCGCTCTGGATGTTGCGATGGCTGTCGAGTTCAGGGTATGCACGTACTGTTTTGACTCAAAGTCCTTACTATCCCTGACCTTGATGTTCAGGCGGGTTGCCTGGTATGCTGTGCAGTTTGAACAGGAGACGACCTCCCGGTATGCATTCTCCCTTGGCATCCAGGCTTCAATATCGTACTTCTTGGCAGCAACGGTGCCAATATCTCCGGTACAGATGTTGACCAGCCGGTAGGGAAGCTCGAGTTTCTGGAAGACTGCCTCTGCATTTTCCCTAAGTTCCTCGTGGATATCCCAGGAATCTTCAGGCTTGCAGTACACGAACTGCTCAATCTTATGGAACTGGTGGACCCTGAAGAGCCCTTTGGTGTCAAGGCCGTGGGAACCGATCTCCCGTCTGAAGCACGGAGAGATCCCGGCGAGCCGGACAGGAAGATCCTTCTCTTCAAAGATCTCATCCTGAAACATCGCAGCGATCGGGTGCTCGCTGGTTGCTATCAGATATGCATCGTCCCCATCGATCTTGTACATCACCTTCTCGAAGTCATCAAGATCGGTTACCTCCTCGTATGACTTCCGGTTTATCATGTATGGCGGTGATATGGGAGTATATCCTCTCTCCATCAGCATATCGAGGGTAAACCTCTGGAGAGCCATATCAAGGAGGACCAGATTCCCTTTAAGGAAGTAGAATCCTGCTCCTGATGTCTTGGTCGCCCGTTCAAAGTCGGCCCATCCGTTGTCTGCAGCTAGCTGGCCGTGATTTATCAGTTCGAAATCAAATGTCCTGGGTGTGCCGACCTTCTTGATCTCAACATTCTCCGTGTCATCCATTCCCTGGGGAACACTGTCATGAAGAATATTGGGAAGACGCATGAGGTAGTAATGAACCTTGGTAGATAGTTCATCCATCTCGGCCTCATTATCCTTGATCTTCTGTGGCAGGCTTGCAGCCTCTGCCATAAGTGCAGAAGTATCCTCTCCTGACTTTCTTGCACGGTTGATATCATGTGAGATAGAGTTGCGTCTCTGTCTCAGTTTATTATTAAGTCCTATCAGTTCCCTGTTCCGTGCGTCTTTTGCGAGGAGATCATCGATCCATGCTATCTTTTCTGTATCATTCCGTTTGACAAGATCGGCTTTTACAATCTCCGGGCTTGCCCGCACAAATCTGATATCAAGCATCGGTTACACCCGTGGTATCTCTCATATCGTATCTCCGTTCTCCTTATCTATTAGTTCTCAAGTAACATCACATTGACGTATCGGTCCCGGGGGTCCTGTTGTGAAACTGCCAGGCTCACTGTTTTTTATCCGATTGAACAGACCCAGCGGTCATAGATGGGATCACGGTCGTTCTCCCAGACTTCAGG
>CAZVAS010000157.1:3561-4932 GCA_964625165.1 uncultured Methanospirillum sp.
TGCAAGAAGGGCATCATCATTATCATATGAGAGTGGATTGAGACCCATATCCCGCATCAGGTATGTCCCGATCCCGGTCCCACAGCAACAGTCAAGGCAGCGGAGATCATGTTCGTTTCCTACAAAAGAACTGATGAGGTCACGGGTTATGTGTAGCCGTTCTGGATTGAGATCATCTGGTGTAATAATACCGGTGCTGATGAGATTCTCTGAGTAATATCTTCTGACTGTATCTTCGAACTCTTCCCTGGAGACCTGATAAATGTCTCCTTCCAGATCTTCAAGCCTGGATATGAGTGTATCTGAAGGGGTCCGCAGATGGAAGCAGGATGCCTGGATTGTTCCATCTCCTGGTTCAAGCCCTACACTCAGAATCTCCTCGTTCTCATCGATCAGGATTCTGCTCCGATTTGCAGGCACCTGCAGAAGCAGATCATCCATCTCCTTGTAACAGAGATCAGAGAAGAGTGGTTCAACAAGCTTAACCTCATCGGCTTCAAAAAATTCAGCAAAACTCATACCGGATCCCATCTGTCTGCTCAGATATCCGGGTTCCCGCTGAAAAGAGTTATCGTATGCAGAAGTAAAAATGAGGTCCAGAATTACTTCTGGATCTTTGGAAGTTCAACCTTGGTCTTGATGATCTCAATCCGGCGGATTGGGTAGAGTTCCTTAACCTTGCGGAAGGTCTCCTTGGATATCTCGCCGTTGATGATCGCGTTGACAAAGACACCGAGTTCATTCTCGGTTCCATACTTGACGACATCTTCTGAGAGAACCTTACGGATGAGGTGCTGCTGGCTCTGGTCAGCACGGGTGAGAGTGAAACAGGTTACGGTTGCCCTGACCTTGCATCCATCCTTGCTGACAAAGTTCACAATGCTCTCAATTCTTGAAGTACGGCGTTTTACCAGTGATCTGATGTAATCTCTGGCGATCTCATGCCCAATGAACGAGGTGTATGCTGAGTCTCCTGCAACCTCGGTGATTGAGAACTTCATCTTGACGTTCTGCTTGGCGTAGTCGTTCACCAGCTCAGAGAGCGGTGCGGTCATCACACGACCGATCAACTTGGCCGGATCGTCTGCAACGGTGTCACCGAGGTAGACTTTTCCGACATTTTCTGGGCTGTAGACCTTGAACCAGGACTTCGCCTTCCATCCTTCAACTCTTCTTCCTGACTGTTTCTTTCCTGCCATATCTTTGCTCCATATGTTATGATAGCATCTCTGATCGCTCCGATCAATGTTCTGATCCTTTGTCAGAACCCTGTTTGCATAACTCCTCCGCTACGGTTAAATTTGAAAGGTAATCGTCCATTGACGCAATGATTGAACGGATCCTGGCCCCGGTGATTGTCGTCTCCACGAC
>CAZVAS010000158.1:0-4924 GCA_964625165.1 uncultured Methanospirillum sp.
CAGATGTCAGGACTCAGTGCGACACTTGCATCTCTCTCTCCACTTACCTATCTGGTTGATCTCTTTCAGGCCTCTATCTCGGGAAATTCCCACTTCTCTCCCATTATTGACATAATTATTCTTATTGCAACCTCTCTGGTCTTCATAGCGACGGCACGAATCATACAGAAACAAAGCCTGATACATGGGCTATGAAAAATGAGAGAATCCTATCATTTTTTCAAAATAAGAATAATTCAACGCAATATAAGAGCAGAACGTCACTTTGATTTGTTGCCTCATATGTAGCAAGACCCCCCTGGAAATGGTATATGACACATTCGCTGTCTTTCAGGTCTTCGCTTATCTCACATGTGGACACAATTATTTGGATAATTACGGGATCTGGTACTTGTCTGACGGCACCAGAATCTCAAACCTGGCCCCTTTCCCGGGTGTACCGTTCTCCCTTATTGAGAGGTTTGTCACACTCAAAATCTCCCTGCTCAGAAAGAGACCAAGCCCGGTCCCGTGTCCTACATTTCTCTCGAATATCTTCTCCTTCTCTTTGGGAAGAATTCCAACCCCGTCATCCTCGATGAAGAGGGTCACCCCGTCCTCGGTGAGTTCGTATCCGGTCCTGATGGTGGTTATCGTTCTGCCGTACCTCACCGCGTTGTCGAAGAGGTTGTAAAGCACCTTCTCAAAGAGGGGATCTGCAAGTATTCTGATCTGTCCGAACTCGTTCTTGATCCTGATATCTCCGAGTTCAATCAGATCCCCAATCCGGCTCACGACCTCAACCGGTGCAATCCACTTCGCGGTGTTGATCCCGAGGTTCTGGTAGTAACTCGTGAAGGTGACAAGGTCAGAAATTATTGAGGCCATCTCCTCTATCTTCATGAGCATCTCCCTGTTCTGTGCCGGGTCTTCATCCTCCTCGATCAGCGAGCAGTAAAGCCTGAGTGCTGTGATCTTGTTCAAAATGTCATGACGTGTTATCGACGAGAGGAGGTTGAGTTTGGTGTTTGCACGTTCAAGTACATCGTGCTGTGCGATCCGGTCTGAGTTGTCCCTGATTATCGCGACAATACCTGTTATTTCCCCATTTTTATCACGCACAGGAGCAGAATGTATCTCTGCGGGAAATGAGGTTCCGTCAGATCGGAGTAGCCTGTACATGGCAGGTGGAGATAGTTCTCCTCTCATATGCCTCGCGATGCAATCAAATGCCTGGTACCTGCACTCCGGAGCAATCCAGGCCAGGATCTCCTTTCCAATTACGTTAAGATCTGGGGGGATAGCAAACATCTCCCTGGATCGTGGAGAGGCGAAGATGACCGATCCAGAGATGTCGGTGATGACGATGACATCAGGCGATGCCTCAATAAAGGACTGGTAAATCTCCCTGGGAGGAAGAAGACCTCTCTCCTTGACTCCTGCCGGTTCACTCAGAATCACAGATATATTGCCTGGTGAGGTCCTGAATGCAAAAAGATCAAAGAATTTTCCATCGGTTTCATCCGAGAACCTGACCGGAATCTCCGAGTGCCAGGACTTACCGGACTGGTTAATCTCTCCGAAAATTCCAGGGATTTCTGCTGATTTAAGGCCGGAGAACACCTCACTAACTGGTCTTCCCCGTAGATTTTCTGTCTTCACACCGGTCATACGTTCAGCTGCCTGGTTTGCAGCCTCAAATATGAAGGTTCCCCCCTCAAGTTTGTAACAGTGAATACCCCAGGGAGCGTTGGCGATGATACTGGTACACCTGAGTTCCCGCTCTTCTGCGGTTTGCCTCGCAGTCTGACTCCGGGTATGGTCGCGGACTGCCTCTTTCCCCTCTACTCCGGCACCCGTGACTCCCTGATACCGGACCTGACCGGGAGAGAAGGGTCCTGAGTTCTTTCGCTCTTCTCTCACCTGATAGGTGTACCTGCTTCTTCGGTTGATGGCAGTCTTTACCGTGTCGGCCAGCTCGATGAACCTGATGCCTGTCTCCCCGCCCTTCTGCAGATAGAAATCAACCCCGTTATTGATAGCTCTGATGACAACCTCTTCCCGTCCCCGTGCTGTAAAGAGAATGAATGGGATCTCACTTATCAGAGGATCCGAGCGGACGGTGACGAGAAGTTCGACACCATCCATACCCGGCATGTGGTAATCGGCAATGATGGCGTCAAACCGCTCCTCTCGTAATAGACGCAGAGCTTCAGAACCTGACCGTGAGGTCTTAACAGCCAGGCCACCTGAACGCTCAAGAAATGTCTTACAGAGATCAAGGAATCCGGGCTCATCATCTACGTACAGAACCCGCGAGAGGGGCTGTGCCATCTGATAACCTAAAAATGGTGTGTTCAGTAATAAATGTACCTGCTATCACCGGTCACTGCGTTCAGTTTTCACTCCTGACATGACCCCTGATGAGGGAGAAGAATATCCCGGTGCCACAGAGGACGGTGAAGAATGCGAATCCGATCTGAAGACAGGAGATGAATGCAGGGTAGTATTCGGGAGTGATCTGAACCGGACCGATAAAGATAGCAAAGAGCATCGTTGCAAATCCCATCGAGAGCATCTGTCCGAGAAGTCTCATGGTTGATGTGGTCCCGGAAGCCACCCCGTAGTCGTGCCTCTGTACTGAACTCATGATGGCGTTGGTGTTCGGAGAGGTGAAGAAGCCAAAACCGGTCCCAAGAATGAGCAGGCTGATGATGATGTACCAGGTCGGTGTCGCCTCAGTGAGGAAGACGAGCAGCAGGAGCCCGAGAGTGGTGATAGCCATTCCTGCTGATGCTACTTTTCCTGGTTCAACCTGGTCTGAAAGTCTCCCTGACAGGGTGGAGACGAGGGCCATCACTACCGGCTGTGCGATCAGGATGAGCCCGGCATGTTCTGGTGAAAATCCCTTCGTGTACTGGAGATCGAGGCTGAGCAGAAAGGTCACTGCGTAGGTTGCACTGTAGTTGATGAGGGCTGCAATGTTTGAGAAGAGAAATACCCGGTTCCCTAAGAGGAGATGAACGTTGAGCACCGGAAACGATATCCTGCTCTCATACCAGGCAAATGCTGCAGCAAGAACTATTCCAACCCCAATCAGAGTTGCAGCTCCTGCATGGGGGAGGGTGGAGAAGCCATACATCACCGCAACAAGCGAGAGACTATAGATGACCGATCCGATGAGATCAAACTTCTCACCTTTGCTCTCCGCCCACTCACCTTTCAGTTTCAGGCGGATGAGCAGCACAGCGAGCAGACCGATCGGGACATTGACAAGGAAGATACTCCTCCATCCCAGGTATGAGGTCAGGATACCGCCAAGGAACGGCCCGGCAGAGAGGCCAAAGTAGACGAACGAGATATAGATCCCGATTGCACGTCCCCTCTCTCCCGGGGGGAAGACGCCGGTCACTATCGCCATACCGGTTCCGTAGATCATGGCAGCACCGAGCCCCTGGATGACCCTGATCAGGATGAACGCCCCGGTTGTCGGGACCATGGTCATGAGAAGAGAAGAGAACGCGAATATTGCGATGCCACTCTCAAATATCTTTTTTCTCCCATAGATATCGGCGAGCCTTCCGAATGGAACGAGGAAGAGGGCTGATGCCAGGAGGTATGCGGTTGCTATCCAGGAGAGCGAGATAGCGTCCATGCTGAATTCAGCACCGATGGTCGGAAGAGCGATGTTGACTGCTGACCCGTCGAACGGGGTCAGAAATCCTGCAAGGATGGCGATGAAGAGGACGATCCGTTTCATGGTCCGGTCAGGATCACTGCAGGTTGCGGGAGATGAACTATTCGTTCTTCTCCCCTCCGGTCCTTTCTGTTCCCGTCAGTGATATATGATATTGCATGCTTCAGGAGAGATACGCTGCCATCATTTTTGAGAGTTTGTAACATCCCCTGTTCTGGACCATCTTTATCTCTCATCACTGCGAGATCTGCATAATCCGGAGTCCTGTCCGGGAGGTATTAATGGAGAAGTACGAGTGCATTCCATGTGGATACGTGTATGATCCTGAACTTGGTGATGAGGCTGCTGCGATTCCTGCAGGCACCCCTTTTGAACACCTTCCTGATGACTGGGTCTGTCCTGTCTGCGGAGTCGGGAAGGATCAGTTCGAACCGGTGTCATAAGGCATCCCGAAATTTTAGAACCTCATAATTTTTCCCGGTTAGGTGATTCATCAATTAGAATCTGCTCAAAATGATGAATCATATCACTCCTCTCACCTTTTTTGCATGGCAAACCTTCATGGTGGTGCATGATGATTATCAGGTACTTGTGCCGGGTATTGATCCCATCACGCAGATGATATTTTTCTGAGCATCAGGTCAGGGTGGTTTATCTGATTGCATCTGGTCGTCTCTCTGGCGGGGAGCATACAGGCTCCAGGCAGGCATCCATATACATTGTAGAGGACAATCCAGCCGTATGTGATGTGATCACCCTGACTCTTCAGGATCTCGGATTCCAGGTTCCTGGCTGCAGTTCATCTGGTGAGGATGCGATTGAGAAGATAGGCAGGATCATGCCTGATCTCGTGCTGATGGACATCAGTCTCGCCGGGGAGATGGACGGTATCGAGGCAGCAACACGGGTCCGTGACGAGTTTTCTATTCCGGTTGTCTTCCTCACAAGCAATGATGATGAGACATTAAACCAGCGAATTACGGGGTCTGGCTCATACGGGTATCTCACAAAACCATACAACGGGCGTGAACTCAGACTTACAATCGATATCGCGATCCGGACACACGAGTTGGATCAGCGTCTCCGGAGAAGCGAGGAGTTCTACCGGACCCTTGCTGATGCATTTGATGACGGAATCATACTCTTCTCTCCAGATGCAGAGATCAGGTATCTGAACCCAGGGGCCTGCCTTATCATTCAGACTCTAGATCCCGGAGGATCTCCTCCCCTCCCCGGGACTTCTCTTCT
>CAZVAS010000159.1:0-4891 GCA_964625165.1 uncultured Methanospirillum sp.
GGGACCCAGGCAGCTGACCGGACCGTGGCAAGGCTCGGATACATCTACCAGTGCCCTTCATGTCCGTACCGGACCGAAGGAACCGGACTTTTTCCAGAACAGCAGGAGTGCCCACACTGCGGTAAACCACTCAGTCCGATCGGTCCGCTCTGGACCGGAGCAATCCAGGATACAGACTTCCTGTCAACTCTCGCAGAGCGGCTGCCTGCCAGTGCTCTTGCAGAGCCTGTTGAACTTGAAAAGATCCTGACATGTTGCAGGAATGAGCCTGCTATCTCATACTCATACGATTATCACAAACTTGCCAAGGCATACCGGGTCTCGCCCGGTCCGATAGCCCAGGTAATGGATTCACTTCAAAAAGAGGGGTATTCTGCTTCGCGGGTGCATTATTCAGGCTATTGCATCAAAACTGATGCCCCGCTCGAGATACTTCGCGACTGTCTTACCGCTCAATAACGATCTGCAGAATGTCCTCATCTGCAAGGGTGTGGGTCAATCCCACACGCTGTGCCTCGTGTTTGACTGAATTTCCCCATATCCTTGCATACCTGAACTTATCATAAAAATCCCGGTGCAATTTTCTACAGACATCCTCTACTTTTGCACCAAGACGCATGATCAGGGGTTCATCCATGTCGGCTGGTCCTGCCACCGGTTTCAGGTACAACCGCATGAAACCAAGGCTGTCATAAATGGCATCCTTGAGTTCTTCCATGTGATACCCGGCAGCTGCTGATATCATCACCGGTTGCATCTCGAATCGTTTGGCAAGATCTGCCTCGATTCGTTTGCGTTCTGATTCATCGATGAGATCTATCTTGTTGACCACCACGATGGCAGGTACATACACTCTGCTACCCATCAGGGCATCGATGAGGTCATCCTGGGTTGCATTACCACGGATAAGAATATCAGCACTTGCAATCCGGTTCTCTGTCAGGATAGATCGAACCTCCTCAATATCAAGGTCGAGAGCACCGACAGCATTGAGCCGAACTCCTCCGCGTGAGGTCTTTTTGATGGTGATATCAGGCTGAGGGACATTAATCCTGATTCCGGCGTCGTAGAGTTCACGAAGCAGGACATCAACGTGCTTCTCGTTGAAGACATCCACGAGAATGACGATCATGTCAGCCGTTCTGACGACCGCAATAACCTCTTTTCCACGCCCTTTTCCCATTGCTGCACCAGCGATGAGTCCGGGGATATCAAGGAGCTGGATCTTTGCGCCCTTGTGTTCAAGGGCACCCGGCACAACGGTCAATGTGGTGAATGCGTATGCGGCGGTTTCACTCTCTGTACCGGTCAGTTTATTCAATAAAGTGGATTTACCGGTAGATGGGAATCCTACGAGGACAACAGTAGCGTCTCCTGATTTCTTGACAGCATACCCCTCGCCACCGCCACCGGCTTTCATTGCCCGGTTCACGGCGTCCTCTTTCATCTTTGCAAGCTTTGCTTTCAGGCGCCCGATGTGCTTGGAAGTAGCTTTATTATAGACAGTTTTCTGGATCTCGTCCTCTATTTCTTTTATTTGATCCTCAATTCCTGCCATATATCCTTATTAATTATGAAGAATCTCCTCATATACTTGTGGTGTAAAGTAGAGAGATCATGACGAAAAATTCATGAGGATGCGATGCAGATGTACTAAAGCGTCTGCTGATATAGTGTAGTTCGGTCAATCATGTTGGACTCTCACTCCATCGACTGGGGTTCAAATCCCCATATCAGCATCCTGACAGTTTGTCCAAATCCATAATACTCCTTTTTCCATCAGGTTACTGACCACTCAATCATGTCCCTGATCGCTCACCTCAGTGATAACGATCGGTTTCATGGTTTCAACCTCGATTACCAGAATCGATCGCTTAACAATGCAGTCCGGGAAGGACGAATAACCCCCACGGATGCAAGTCTCATATCCTCTTTTGTAGCAGAGAGAAAAATCACCAATAATATTGGCCCGAAGCGCGCTCTGAAGTTAACCTCCAATCTGGTTACCGTTCGAAGATTCATCCCACCATTCAAGGAGATGACAATATCTGATTTATACCAGGGTATTGACAGGATCCATTATGCCGATTCACTCCGGGAAAAAACCTTCACAGTAAATACTCAGATCGACCTCATCAGCATTATCAAACAATTCACCCTTTGGTTACTTGACAACGATGAGATTCACATTTCAGAAAAAAAGGTCAAAGCGATTAAACGCCCAAAACCCGTCGCTACAAAAAAGGCATCCGATCTATTAACAAATGATGAGATACAGGCTCTTTTATCCGCTTGTGTTAGCTCCCGGGACCGTGCAATAATTATCACCCTCTATGAAGGGGGATTCAGAATTGGAGAGATCGGGGAGATGAAATGGGGTTCATTGAAATTTGATGGAACAGGAATTATCGCAAATGTGACCTTTAAGACCGGAAAAGTCAGGTATCTTCGGTTGGTAATGGCAAAAGAGTTCCTCATCAAATGGAAGAGTGATTATCCCACTGAAATCACCGATGATTCATTGGTCTTTCTTAATGAACGGCTTGAACCACTCACCCATGCTGCAGTAAATAAACAAATACATAGAATTGCAGCAAGAGCAGGAATTACAAAGCACATCACTCCGCATATATTCAGACATACGCGTATCACCCATCTGATTCAGCAAGGTGTGAATGAATCGGTAATTAAACTCATGATGTGGGGTTCAGTTACATCAAATATGTTCATGTATTACGCCCATCTAGCCGGGAGTGATATAGACAACGAGATCTTCAAACTTTATGGGATTGATCCAAAGGTTTCTCAAATAACTAAAGATACTGTAGAACCAAGAGTTTGCCCTCATTGTAAAGAGATAAACAGTCCGATATCCCGCCATTGCCATATTTGTGGACAGGATCTTACCAAGGAAGCAGTCAACACAATTGAAGAATTTAATAAATTCATTAAAGAGAATCCCGAATTGCTATACAATTACCTTAAAACATTTTCTCCGGAATAATCAGCCCTTTTTTAAAATAAATAAGAAATACGTATGCGTGCTTAGGAATTTCTCGATCGGAAGTATTCTGTTACCTCTCCCTGCACCCCCATAGGGATGCTATAGAGTAACTCTATAGCAAGTATATAGCTACAAAAGTGTATTACAATGTATTTTTTTATAGCATTTTTCTAGATCTCTCAAATTTAAATCGAAACCTTTTTCGTGATCCCTACTTTTATTAAAATTGGAGGCTAGTCCTCACAATTGAAATGACTGAAAATAATTCGCCGTTTATCATTCGAGAGGATGATATCGAGGCTTATGAAAAACGAACCGGATTTCAAGGATTCGGTGAGTATCTAGAAAAGTTGGGAAAACTCCGGATAATTCGAGGAGATTTATGAGATTTATGAAAACTGCTGGGCCCCGCTCAAACATTGTCAATCTTGGCCGACGAGCAAGTATGGCGGGGATAGTTATGTGTAGCCTTCCGAACTCAAAAGGATTTTCGTCATCTAGGTTGTGGTTAGAGTGAGAGGCCTAATAAATGGGTTTTATCTCCATTCTAAACACGCTCTGCCGGTATGTCACCACATGTCAGGCGCTAAATCTGCTTTCTTGTCCTTGAGTTCAGGAGCTGACGTGGATGGAGGAGAGTGACTACGCCCCCCTCTCGATCTGCACATCTGTTCTCTGGTTCCGGAGTGTTTTATGACACTCCCCTTCGCAGTTACAAATGAGCAGTTTCAAGAGTTATTCACCGCTCTCTCAGTAATCAGGACTAAAGGGGTGCGATATGTCTCCCGGACTCAGATTGATCAGGTGATCCTTTCAGATCCGGACCAGTACCCGATAATCTCACAGATGACTCCCCGGTTTCGCAAGTATTTGATCACCAGGTACATGAAAACCCGGTTCTCACTCTGGGGAGGAAACGGCGGATCAAAACCAGGACATTACGTCTGGGTGATCGGAGCTGAACTACAGGCAGGGGTGCCTGTATGAATCGGGAAGATCAATGTCCTGAACTCAGGCGACGGATTTGTCCATTCATCTCATCCGGTCAGGATATGGTGTACTGCAAAGGTACCGGATGTAACGCCTGCAAGCCTATCCTAACTGATGATGGAAAAATCTGGGTCTGTGCTCTGATTGATCGGGACTTTGCTGACACGTGGGAGGTGGCTGATGGCGTCTTCATGTAATCAGCGATACCGGCCTAACTGTCCATTTTTTGTCAGGTTCCCTCTTCCAAAGGCGGATTATCCGTCGCAGTATTCAACCAACCATAAACGGAGGTGCATAGGTCACCCATCAATCGGTAGGGTGATCCCGTGAAGACCAGGGATAGCATCAAATCTGCGTGTAATATCCTCTTCACCCCTGGGCAGATCATAGAAGTCAGAGCTCTTGGAAAATGGGGGACAGCATCCGGGTATTTCAACGATGTTGATAAACTCGCTTCATCTGTTCAGATCCTGGAGAATAAAGGGGAGTATGCCGGAATTTATGTCACTCTTAATCCGGTTAACCCGGATCTTCTAGCCAGGCGTGCAAACCGGATTGAAACCCGGCTCTCAAGATCTGACTCCACTTCAGGAGATACAGATATCATCTCCCGGCGGTGGTTACCGATAGACATCGATCCTGTTCGTCCGTCAGGAGTATCGTCATCAGAACCGGAGCATGAGGCAGCGCTTGTAAAGGCGCGGCTTATATCATCATATCTCACCGGCCTTAACTGGCCTGATCCCGTAGTGGCAGACAGTGGAAATGGGGCTCATCTCCTGTATCGTGTGGATCTTCCCAACGATGAGAACTCCCGTGATCTCGTGAAAGGAGTTCTCACTACGCTTGCCCTCCTCTTCTCAGACGAACAGTCAGAGGTAGATACAGCGGTCTTCA
>CAZVAS010000160.1:0-2122 GCA_964625165.1 uncultured Methanospirillum sp.
GGGGTCTCTTGTCAGGGAGATCCTTGTGGTGCTCCTGGTATTCACGCATGTATCCAAGTGCGTAAATGCAGATAAGTCCTCCGATGACTCCGATGATCACCGCCATGATGGCAGAAAATTCGTCGGTAAGGAGGTCAGGTACCTTTGCGTGCCCTTCAAGACCGAGGTATTCTGCCCCACCGATCAGCAGCAGTTGGAGGAGCACAAAACCGGTCACCAGAAACTGCTTTGCCTTTACACTTACCATCACCAGGTATCCTGCAATCAGGATCTCAAGGATTAGCATCACAAGTGCAATGCCTGGTGCTGGTACAGTGAAGAATAATTGGTTCTGTCCGACCGAGAATGCAAGAAGCACGATGGATCCAAGGGCACAGATCCCTGCTCCTGCTGTTACCACTACTCCCCGGAGATTCTCATTGCGAAGCACAGTGAGAATCAATGCGGGAATGAGCGGAAACAGGATCAGAAAGAGAAGCAGTTCCACATACAGTTCCACATACATCACTGTGATGAGATTCGCATCTATCATTATTAATCATTATTAACTTGTCCTGGCAGAACCGCACGATATTGGAGTAATCTGTCATGGTTTGCCGAATCAGATCACAGGGGTAATTGCATCTGAGATTCAAGACCTTAGTTATGGTAACTCATGATCAGCAGAATTATTCCCTGATTCTGCTCTCAATTTCTCTTGCCATCTTTATGGGTTCTCTTGATGGCACAATTGTGAACATTGCCATCCCCTCAATATCAGAATCATTCTCTCTCTCAACCGCTGCAGTGAGCTGGGTCTCTACGATCTACCTGCTGGTCATGGCCGGCTGTGTACTGATATTTGGCAAAATATCAGACATCATAGGGTTCAAGCGGATCTTTCTATCCGGCTTTGTCATCTTTACCCTCGGATCCTTCACCTGTGGGGTCCTTCCTGATCTGACCGGTTCATTCCTGACCCTGGTAGGTTCCCGTGCGTTTCAGGGTCTTGGTGGTGCCATGCTTACCGCGATTGCTCCTGCGATGGTGAATGCCTACATCCCGATGGAGAAGAAAGGAAAGGCGATGGGATTTATTATGACGGTTGCAGCACTTGGAACCGCGATCGGTCCGACTATCGGAGGTATCCTGACCCAGTATCTCTCATGGCACTGGATATTCTTCATCAATGTCCCGGTCGGGATCATTGCTGTGATCGTTGGAAAACGGTTTATCCCGGCTCTAGCGCCGTCTGCCCCTGATGGATCTTTCGATCGGGCCGGTGCGGTTTTGATCTTTTCGGGTCTTGCACTTCTGCTCTTCGGGATGGCAGAAGGTGATTCGATGGGCTGGACTTCTCCGATCATTGCAGGCTCCCTGGTTCTGGCTATTGTTCTGCTTGGCCTGTTTGTCAGGACAGAGTTTCAGGTCAGATCCCCGCTCCTTGAACTCCGGCTTTTTAAAGACAGGAACTTCTTCTGTCTCAATCTCATCATGGCACTGCTCTTCTTCGGTTTCTCCGGGATCAGTTACCTTCTCCCATTTTACCTGAAGTATGTGGGCGAATACAGCACTTCAACTTCAGGTCTGATCCTCACTTCGCTCTCTCTTGCAATGATGGTAACCGGTCTGCTTGCAGGGGTCCTCTATACAAAGATTGGTGGACGAAAGATTGCAATAGCCGGTGCCATTCTTCTGCTTATCGGGTATTTCCTGATCCTGCAGCTCAGGGTAAACACAACCCTCTGGTATGTTGTTCTCTGTCTGGCAATGATCGGCTTTGGGCTAGGGTTTATGATAACCCCGATATCGAGCATGATCATGAATTCGGTAGCAAAAAAGTACCAGGGCATGGCCTCGTCATTGACCAGCCTTGAGAGGTTTGCCCCACTGACCATCGGCATTGCGGTATTCAATGCGATATTTATCAAAGGTATGATCGCTATTGCGACCGAGTACGGAGTGACACGAAGTGCACCAATATATATTCAGCAGAAGGTTCTGACTGCAGGGTTTGATCTGACCTTCTGTGTCACATTTATCTTTGGAGTTCTTGTTCTGATCCTTACCTTCCTTGTCCGGGAGAAGGTTCACCCTGATTATCTGGCAGAATCTGCAGATCCACGATAAGCTGGTCTCTCTC
>CAZVAS010000160.1:2222-4877 GCA_964625165.1 uncultured Methanospirillum sp.
GGGCGGTTTTATGCCGCTGGAACGCCAAAATACTAAGCCGTGAAGGCGAGGCTAGAAAGCGGGCACGTCATGCTAGGGCAGGACGGATTAACCCTGTATGAACAGAGCGGTTTTGGAAGGCCGCTGAAAGAGGGAGTCCGTCTCTCTCCGGTTGAGGCCCTGTACCTGGTATATCGTGGCCGGATCGAGATACCCGGGTTTGACTTTGACTCGCTCCTTGTCCATTTCTCCGGTGATGTACATGTTCTCAGGTCCTTCCTGGTGTATCGGGATATTCGGGAGCGTGGTTATGTCGTTCAGACTGGACCGCAGGACTTCAGGATATTTAAACGTGGAGAAAAACCTGGAAAAGGAGAGTCTCTATATATGCTCCGGGTTCTATCGGAGCGTGATCTCATCGACTTTGCTGTTGTCAGGAAAGAGGTCCAGGCGACTGTTAACATGCGAAAGCGTCATGTCCTTGCAGCTGTGGATGATGAGTTCGAGCTCACGTACTACGAGGTCAAGATCCAAAAACCTGCTCCCATCGAGGAGACAGAGCGGCCTGAACCTGTCAATGGTCTCCTCTCCAGCAGATCGGTGATAATCCCGGCAGCACCTGAATCAGCATATGATCATGCATTTTACGGTAAACGCTTCGATGATGAACGGATCGTCCTCTCTACTATAGAGTCGATATCCTTGATGGAACAGGGACTGGTCACCGTGAAGCATGAGGGTCGGAATATCTCCGCCAAAGAGTATCGCGATATGATTCGTGAGTTCGATACTGAAATGGAACCGAAACTCACGGTGTACCAACATCTGCGATCCCTGAACTACATCCCGAAGACCGGGTATAAGTTTGGCCACCATTTCAGGGTGTATCTGGGAAGAAAAGTCCACTCCGAGATGCTGGTCCAGGCCATTGAGCCTGATACCACACTCCCGATGAATATCATCTCACGTTCGGTCAGGATGGCACACAGCGTAAAAAAGAAGATGCTGTTTGGGTGCATACATGCTGAAGGCATCGCGTACGTGGAGTTTGCACGAATCAAACTCTGATTAATCTTTGATACCAGAATTACTCATCGAATTTTTTACCTGATACAATGGAATCGAACATAAATCCATGGGCTTCTTCAGATCAATCTGTAGATATTGAACGGCTTTATACCGAGTTTGGCATCGAGCGGATGGATGCAGTTGTTGATGATCTTCCTGAATTGCCATATTTCATGAAGAGGGGGATCGTCTTTGGTCACCGCGACTATGGTCGGATTGTAAAAGCAATTGTGAACCATGATCCGTTTCATGTCCTGACCGGGTTTATGCCATCGGGGCATCCCCACCTCGGCCACCTGATGGTCATGAAAGAGGTGGTCTGGCATGTACAGCAGGGTGGAAACGGATACATCTGTGTTGCAGACCGAGAGGCCCATGCAGTCAGGAATCTTACCTGGGATCAGTGCAAAAAATACGGAGATGAATATCTCTCCTGCCTGTTCGCCCTCGGGTACGACGGTGAGACTTATCTGCAAAGCGAGAACCGGGTCGTTCAGGATCTCGCCTTTGAGGCATCTACCAAGGTCAACTTCTCTGAGATGAGTGCCATCTACGGATTTACACCGGAGACTGACATCGGACATGCCATGAGTGTGCTCACCCAGGTATCAGATATCCTGTATCCGCAGGTTGATGATGAACCTGCCCCGACGGTTGTGCCTGCCGGGCTCGATCAGGATCCCCATGTCAGACTCACGAGGGGTGTTGCACATAAACTAAGGATGTTCACCGTTGAAGACCGGGATACCCATATCAGCATCAGATCCAAGGAAGCACCTGTAGATGCCATGGATGCCGTGCAGAAGGCGTTCAAAGGCTCGAAGCGGTATGAAGGGCACATTGATGTAACCGGTGTACCGCATGAGATCGTTTCAAAGACTGTCCGGGCTATCGAGCAGGCCAACGGTGGATATGGATTTGTGACCCCGTCCGCAACATATCATCGGTTTATGCCCGGGCTTACCGGTGGTAAGATGTCATCAAGTATACCCGAAAGCATCATCGGGTTCTATGAGGATGACAAGGTTGTCAGCAAGAAGATCATGTCTGCCCTTACCGGTGGACGAATGACCCTGCAGGAGCAGAAAGAACTCGGTGGAGAGGCTGATAAATGTCCGGTTTACCTGCTGAACCTCTTCCACATGGTGACCGACGATGCAGAACTTGCAGAGATTCATCGCCGGTGTAAGGCAGGTGAACTAATGTGCGGACAGTGCAAGAAGGATACTGCAGCACGGGTACTTGCGTTTCTTGCCGAGTTCAGAGAGAAGATGGCAGTGTCATCAGATGCTATTGCCAGCAGATCCTGATATTATTGTGATCTCTCATAGATCACTTTTCCCACACGTGCGATATGGGCTAACAGATCCTGGTTTGTGACACTCTGAACGTGAATGAGGTCTGTCTCATATGGCAGGTCAAGATCATCAATTCTGGTCATGAGTGATATTTTATCGTGTATTGTAAGATTCTCCCCGAATAGGGCTATGTCAATATCTGAACCCGGCCGGTTTGTGCCCATTGCCCGTGATCCAAATATTGCTGCTTTTTCAAGATGAATGCAGGATGAGAGGATCTTTCTGATAGATTCCGTTTGCTCTTCGGAAA
>CAZVAS010000161.1:0-4823 GCA_964625165.1 uncultured Methanospirillum sp.
ACCTCTTTGAGCATAAAATGTGGAAATCCACCCTTCTGAACAGTATCAGGCGTCCATTGAATCTCGTGAACCACACGGTCGGCTATGGCTGGACCGTGATAAATCTCATACCCATCTGCACTGATCTCTGCAATATCCCCATCTTCCAGGTAGATCACCCGGTTTGTATACTCAAGCAGGGGAGTTATGTCAGATGCTGCAAAGAACTCATTATCACCGATGCCCAGCACAAGCGGACTTCGATTTCTTACTGCTATTAGCCGGTCCCGATCATCCGAAATTGCGAGGATTGCATAAGAACCCTCAAGATGTTGAGCAGCCTGATGTATTGCTTTGAGCAGATCTCCTTCGTTCAGGTCTTCGAGAAGATGAGGGATGACTTCAGTGTCGGTCTCTGACCTGAATGTATGTCCCTTCCTTATGAGATCTCTTTTTAATTGTGCATAATTCTCGATAATCCCATTGTGTACAACTGTTATCTGCTCCTTGCAGTCCGAGTGAGGATGGGCATTATTGTCAGAAGGGATTCCATGGGTCGCCCAGCGGGTGTGTCCTATGCCACAGGTTCCAGGGAGTAAAACGTCATCGGGTGAGAAATCTGATACCTTACCCTTTTTTTTATGGACATATACCCTTTCAGAGCGGGTAGCAATCCCATAACTATCATACCCACGATACTCCAGCTGTTTCAGACCTTCAATCAGAACCGGAGCTGCCTGTCTATACCCAACATATCCCACTATCCCACACACGTTACATCACCCGGGTACAGTCAGGGATAACTTTTGATAGAAGCCGAAGACCATTCCGGGCATCGATCTGGCAGTCGTTGCCAACAACACTGTTTTCATACATCACCAGAGGCGATGAAAAGACACCATTCCCCATGATAACACCACAGGAGGAACGAATTGCTTCTTCTCCGATCTCAAGAAAACCAGTTCCCGCAGTGACAACTGTATGCTCACCAATAGTACATCCTTCACCAAGTACTGCAGATACAATCTTTGAATGGGAAGCGATAGTACAGTCATCCATTATTAGGGAATTTCCGATAACTGTGAATGGTTCAATAATAACCCGGGAAGCAATACTTGTACCTGGATTGATCACTACATGAGGTCCGATGGCACAGTCATCGCCGATGATCACTGGCCCTTTGATTGAACAGTACGGACTAATTATTGTTCCTTTGCCAATAGAAACACGACCCTCAATTACTGCGCTTGCGCTTACCGTTGCTGCAGATGACGAGGAGATATTTCTCAACAGTCTTTCATTCATGCTGATAAGATCCCAGGGATAGATTGCATCCTGCCATTCATGGGCGTATACTGCCGCTAGTGAGGTTCCCTGGGAGATCAATATGTTAACAATATCAGAGAGCATGTTCTCATTCATGCCCGATAGAAGTTCATGCTCCAGATGATAGACACCGCAGCTCACTGTCATCCGGTTGGCGTGTGCTGGCTTTTCAGTGAGGCCCAAAACATGGCCATCTTCAACATGAACGACGCCAAAATTTGACGGATGGCGGTGAGTTGTGATGAGCATGGAGTTCTTGATCTTTAGCACATCTTTCAGAGATGCTGGATCAACATAGTTGTCACCAGGCAGGACCAGAAGATCATCAGTCACGAGACCACGTGCACAAAGAAGTGCGTGGCCGGTGCCAATCTGGTGTTTTTGTTCAACGACCCGGACAGGAACTGGAAGGTGAATGAGATGCCTCATCACCTGCTCTTTGCGGTACCCGACAACGACAATAATGTCGCGGATTCCACAAGCAAGAAGTGAATCTACGAGATGCTCCAGAATAGGGCGGTTTGCAATAGGGATCAATGCTTTTGGACGGTTCTGGGTCAGAGGTCTGATCCTGGTACCTTCACCGGCTGCAAGTATGACAGCCTGCACGCTCATCTCTTCACCACCGAGTCATCAGCAATGACACCACTGACAAAGCAATGAGGAGCAATCCGACACCGGTTACCAATTATTGTACCCACATTTACCGAACAGTTTATTCCAAACAGCACGTCATCACCAACGACTGCTCCGAATTTTTTTCTCCTGGTGCTCACCCCGCCGGCAGAGATGCATTGCTTGTCATGGCGAAGATTGGCAATCTTTGTCCCGGCTCCGAAGTTGCATCCACTGGCGATAACACTATCACCCACATAGTTAAAGTGGGGGATATTCGTGTTACTCATAACGATAGTGTTCTTGAGTTCGGTACTATGCCCTATGTGGCAGTTGTCACCGATGGCAGTTGCTCCCCGAATATAGGTATGGGGACCTATTTTGCAGTCCTTTCCGATAATACAGGGGCCCTCTATGTAAGTTCCAGCCTTTATAACTGTTCCAGTTCCCACCTGTACTGCACCTTTGAGTACAACACCCTCCTCAATCTCGCCTTCTATACGTGGGGAGATTGATCCGAGAAGAACTTCATTTGCCCCAAGCAGATCCCAGGGTGAACCCAGATCAGCCCACGAAGAGAGCATGACCGCGTGTAGAGATCCAGCCTCGATAAACGGCATTAATGCATCGGTCAGTTCAAGTTCTCCACGTGGAGATTGGGTTATCTGCTTGAGATGTGTAAACAGATCAGAGGTAAACAGATACAATCCTGCATTTATCAGATCACTCTTTGGATTTTCGCTCTTCTCTTCCAGACCAGTGATGATCCCGTCATGAACAGTAACAACACCAAAATCCTGAGGATGATCAGATCTGCAGATCCCAAGGGCAGGAGAAGGGCTCGATAGGACAGCACAGATATCTTCATGAGAGAGGATCATGTCCCCGTTCAGAAGCAGGAAATCACCGGTAACATGAGGCAGGACATTCAATACAGCGTCCCCGGTCCCACGCTGGCGCTTCTGTGTCACGTACCTGATTGTGATTCCAAATGAGGAGCCGTCACCAAAATAATGCCTGACTGCTGCCTCTTCATATCCTACAACCAGAATGAACTCATCAACGCCACAATCCCGGACTGCATTGATGAGATGTTCAAGCATCGGGCGATTTGCAACAGGAAGCATCACCTTCGGGCGTGAACCGGTGAGCGGCCTCATACGTTTCCCTTCACCGGCAGCAAGTATAACACACTGAACCATTAGGCTTCACCCTTCAGTGCCAATCTGACCATCTCTTCACCCCTCTCCAACATCAGTTTTGCATCATCAGAAGTACGCCCTTCAGCAGTGAACCGTATCTTTGGTTCAGTCCCGCTGGCCCTGATCAGGCACCATCCATCTTCTTCTTCAAGGCGAATGCCATCAGTCGGGTTTGCCGCCCCCAGTCCATAAAGAATCTCGCGGGACTGGGGTAATTCAAGAGAACGTCGGATGATCGGATACCGGGGTATTGATGCAAGCTCTTCAGCGATATCCCACTCCCCTGCCATTTCACAAAAGAGCCCGGCTGCAAATGGACCATCAGGACAGTACGAGATCTGGGGGAAGATCCATGCACCCGATGGTTCACCACCGAAGTCTCCCCATTTTACCAGTTGTTCAGAGACGAATGCATCACCCACCGGTGTCCTTTTCACCTCGGCAACCTCTTCAACTGCCATCGAGGCATCATAGGTGGTCACGACACGTTTGGATCCAAGATATTTGGCAAACAGGATGAGGAGAAGGTCACCAGGAATATAGATCCCATTATTGTCAAAAGCCATCATCCGATCTGCATCCCCGTCGTGAACTACAGCACACCGGGCATTCTTCTTCTTCATAAGGGCAGGGAGATAAGGAAGATGCTCTGGAAGCGGCTCAGACGGCCTGGAGAAAATACCTGACGGATTGGCATTAACCGTTGTGACAGATGCACCAGCATCTGAGAGCAGATGAGGGGTCAGAACACATCCTGCTCCATTTCCACAATCCAGGATGACAGGAAGATCATCCTTTACAGTAATTTTGTTCAGAATCGCCTCTCGATGAGGAGTGAGTGGATCACAATTATTCACCTCACCCTGATGAAGCCAGTCTTTTGTTGAGATATCAGAGAGAACATCCTCGATCTCTTCCTGCTGAACTGCCTGAAATGAGGAGCCGTCAGGATTGAAGAGTTTCAACCCGTTATAGGGTTCAGGATTATGCGAGGCAGTAACCATACAGGCTGCCTGGAGAGAACGGCAACTATAAGCTATTGAAGGCGTAGGTGCAATTCCTCCTTCAAGGGCTGTTGCACCGGTGCTGCATACACCAGAAATAAAAGAACTTGACAGAGCAGGGCCGGTCGTTCGAGCGTCCATTCCAACCAGAACCTGATCTGCCCTGCTGCCCACTGCCATCCCCACCTGCATAGCAAGAGCGACCAGATCCTGATCATAGAGACGGCGGATCCCTGACGAGCCGAAGAGCATAGTACTGATCAGGTACGCGGTCTAACCATTAGATGTTCGTCCTGCCATGCGGGCAGTAATGACATCCATGTGTCAGAGTTGCCACACCCGCGGTAGAAGGACCAATAAACAGGTACTTTTCGTCAGGCATTTCCGGGATCATCCCACTCTCATCACTGATCATCCCGTCAGATGAGACAAGGATCAGATCTGCATCCTGTGGAGAATCTACAACCTGTGATGCAAAATGCTCCCGGATCATATCCATCCCCCCACAACACCAGATCCTTTTCCCGTTAATTGTCCGCTCAAGTTCTTTGAGACACATATCATGGCATTCAGGAAGACATGCATGAAGACGGCGTGATGTGCAGAGAAATCCGGTAAGAGCATTCAGGATACCGGCTGCTGCAGATCTCAAAGCAGGTTTTCCGAGCGTTGCACCAAACATGAACGAGGGCTTTGT
>CAZVAS010000162.1:0-4811 GCA_964625165.1 uncultured Methanospirillum sp.
GCAGTTCCTGCCTTGCATGCAAACTCGTAATCTGCTGCAGTCATCACAGGTGTTGCCCCAATAGCTTCCCCGACTGTCACTGCAGTGGGTTTGACCGCATATGGATGCGACTCGGATCCAACATATACTGCTTCGATATCAACCGGGTTGATCTCACGCCGTGCCATTGCTGCACGGGCTGCTTCGACTGAGATGGTGATGGTGTCTTCGTCCATATCAGGAAGGCTCTTCTCAACTACTCCGAGTCCCTTTGAGATCTCGGCACCATTCGCACCCCAGACCCGTGCGATCTCTTCTACCTTGATACGGTAGCGTGGAATGTACGCCCCGTATGAGATTATTCCTACCATTTTTCGTCCCTCAGACTCTCCACGATCTCTTCAATATCCTTCTCGGTACACAAGAGGGTGATATGATCCTTCTCTGCCATCTTTGGCACGATCGGATGAACCTCCCCTGCTGAAATGCCGTGGAGTACTACGCACCGGGGTTTGAAGGGGGTAACCCGGATCGCCACCATTGGTGACTTTCCGTTGGAAACTCCGGTAAAGATGAGCGCCCGTTCGGTGCTCCACCCGTATATCCGGTTGAACTCGTTCGACGAGAGGTTCATAATCGCCTTGATACTGTCGATTATCGTGTACCCATAGATCGTTAGATCTACCGGCCCTGTGAGGAGTTCTCCCCCAATTACCCTGCAGAACGTCTCCAGGGTGATTGGGTTCGAGTAATCATGGAGATCGTAGATGACCCCTTCTCCCATCTCTGCAAAGAGGAGCGAGGCAAATTTCTGTATGTATCTGCCTCCCCTCCCTTCATCAATGGCGAGAATACTATCTACAATCCGTCCGATAATCGCAGTACCAGGACTCTTCCTCCTCCCGCTTTCATAGTCACTGATGACTGAAGGCGAGACGCCGAGAAACTCGGACAGGTGTCCCTGAGAGATGTCAAAACTCATTCGCCATTTCTTCAGGGTCTTCCCCGGAGAATCAGAGAGGGTTATCTCCCCCGCCATCTTCTCTGCAAGTCGATGGCGCAGTCCCGGTTCCATGCCTGTACAGTGAGGGAGGGGGAAGTTAAATAATTAACGAAATCAAGTTCGACAAAGATCGAAATATGGTATTTCAGGTTTCTGGTTATTGTCCTGCATGATATCCTAATTGACATATCCTGAAATGATTGGTTTCTGATACAATTGTGTCGGAAAGATGCCTGGCAAAATTTTATGCTCTCATATTACGTAGGGGAACCGTACCCGTCTTTGTGACGTGACGGAGGAACACCAAATGGCAATCATCAAACGTGAACGTGACCCCTTTGATGCATTCAGAACAGAGATGGACTCTCTCTTCGCTGACATGGAAAGTCGTTTTCACAGCCTGCTTCCATCTTTTCCATCATACAGTCAGAGAAGCCGTGACCTGCCCGCACTGGCTGCAGGCGGTTTCTCAGTAGATATCAGAGACGAAGGTGAAGAGGTGGTGGCCCGGGCAGATATACCGGGATGCCAGAAGGACATGGTGAAGATCAGGCTCTTAAGACCAAATCTTCTTCAGATCACATGCGAACGGAAAGAAGAGAAGGAAGAAGAGGAGAAGGACTACTTCATCAGGGAGCGTTTCTATGGGTCGGTAACCAGAAGCGTTCCCCTCCCAGCAGAAGTAACCGAAGATAATGCCAAGGCAACCTTTGAGAACGGGGTGCTTGAGGTCCGCTTCAAAAAATCACCAAAAGAGATTTCAGGGGATATCCCGATCTCCTGATTGTCACTTTTTTACTGTTCATCAGTTTCTGCTTTGAATGAATGTACTGGGTCCACAAGGGCAGTTCCGTTCTCCATGGTGAAACCAAGGATATGCCCGCCTGACGTCCGGTCTTCAGAAATATAATGCAGATGGAACCCGGCATAGTTCACGCCCTGCATCCATGCCGGGAACCAGAATCCTGATATTGTTCCTGTTGTGTTGGTGAGATTAAAGACACTCTGGTTTGCAATAACTGATGACAGGGGAGGATATGGTTTCTTCTGTTCCGGAACACTTCTGACCTTCATCTCCGGGAAAAATCCGTCAATCCTGATCGCGTATATATTATCCTGGGAAGGGAATGACTGGTTTAACTCATCCTCAAGTTCGGTAAGGTTTTCTGGATTTGAGAAAACATGACTCATTTCAGGATTGAATTTTACTGTGTTCATGAATGTGATTCCTGTATCTCCCGGTGGTATGTGCACAACCCCGTCTGAAGTTACCTGGTAGATTGTGCCGTTGAGCTGGATCAGTTCGCCATCCATTTTTTCAAACCCACCCACTCCGAGATCGCCATATGTATTCATCTCGTCTACGGTGGTGATGCGATCATAACTGCCTGCTTCAAGAACAGAAAAAATTCCTGCCTGTGAGGTGATATCTTCATCTGTTGTCACGGCTGCCGCACATGGCAGAGATATGATGCCGATAAGCAGTATCAGAGTAGAGCATAGAAAGAGTGCAGGGATCAGTCTCATGGCATCATATCTCTCTTCAGGAACTGATGAAACCTCCTTTTTCTCTGTTCAATCCAAAATTTTATCTGGATTGGTTCTCGTATGGATATCAGTGATCCCCAAGGTTGATCTGCATCAGCAACAAAAAGAGATGGCCTATCCGAGCCCTGGAGGCGATTTAAATTAACCGATTTATCTGCATTCATGGACATTTTTACCAGCCTCCCCGTGAAAACCCATGGCTTGAAGAGATCGAGTATGAGGGTTCTGCATCACCGTTTCATGACTGGAATGAACGTATAACTGCAGAATGTTATGTTCCCAATGCATCATCGAGAATCCTTGGGTCGGGTAAAAATATTCTGGATATTGTCAACAATTACGCCAGCATCAGTTTCAACTTCGGTCCAACCCTCCTCTCCTGGATAGAAGAACATAATCCCGGACTGTATGCTCAGATAATTGAGGCAGATCGTGAGAGTCAGAAGCGGTTTTCAGGACATGGCTCTGCGATTGCCCAGGTATACAACCATATCATCATGCCACTGGCTTCCCGGCGGGACAAAGAGGCCGAGATCATATGGGGCATACGAGACTTTGTCCTGCGATTTAGCCGGATGCCGGAAGGGATGTGGCTTGCAGAAACCGCTGTAGATACCGAAACACTCGAAATACTGGCAGAACAGGGCATCCTCTTTACGATCCTCTCTCCATATCAGGCTCGTCAGATCAAAAAGATCGACGGTGGGTCATGGGAGTTCACGAATCAGGAGAGGCTTGATATCGGCAGACCCTATCTCTGCAGGCTCCCATCAGGACGTTCGATTGCCATTTTCTTTTACGATCATGCCATAGCCAGCGAGATTGCGTTCGGCTCTCTGCTCAGCAATGGAGAACAGTTTGCCAATCGGATGATATCGACCTTCCCGGGGATGAATGACTCCCCAAGGCTCCTCAGTATTGCAACTGACGGTGAGACCTACGGGCATCACCACAGGTTCGCGGATATGGCTCTCGCATATGCCCTCCACATCATCGAAAAACAAAAATTAGCCCGGATTACCATCTTCGGGGAGTACCTTGAAACCCACTCTCCTGAGTATGAGGTTGATATCTACGAGAAATCCTCATGGAGTTGTAATCATGGTGTCGGAAGATGGCAGAGTGATTGTGGATGCCGGACCTATCATGCCTGCCTGATCTCTGATCCTCGTGAGTGCGTCTCACTTGCAAACACAACTCCACCATATAACCCCCGGCTATGGAACCAGAAGTGGCGTGGTCCACTCAGGGAAGCGATGGATGACCTGAATCTCTCTCTTACCGCGTTGTATGAGAGAGAAGCAGGTCTATTGTTTTCAGATCCCAGGGCAGCACGAAATGAGTACATCGACCTGATCCTTGACAGGTCAGATGAACGTCTTGACTGGTTCGCCGCCCGGCACATGATTCCAGGATTCTCTTCTGATCAGGTGACGAGGGGATTGAAACTACTTGAAGTTCAGCGTAATGCCCTGCTTATGTACACCAGTTGCGGGTGGTTTTTTGATGAACTCTCCGGGATCGAGACAGTTCAGGTGATGATGTACGCCTGTAGAGCAATGCAACTGGCACAAGACCTCACCGGAGTCGATTATGAACCAGCCTTCACTGGAATTCTAGACCGGGCAGTCAGCAATATTCCCTCATCAGGCCGTGGTGCAGATATTTTTGAGAGATATGTAAAGACAGCAATGGTTACGAGGGATCAGATCGCCTGTTTTTACGCCATCAGCATACTTATGGGCGATCTTCAGGATGCAACCTCCCATTATACATACAAGATCATATGTGACCGCTGCAGGCAGGAGAAAACCGGAAACCTTGGACTTATGACCGGTTCTGCAACCCTAACATCAGAATTGACTCATGAAGAGTCCCATCTCATCATCGTTTCAGTCTGGATCGGAAACCTGGCCTATGTCGGTGGTGTCGGTACATTTGTCTCTGAAACTGCTTTTGTGCAGTTGGAGCAGGATCTCTGGAATGCGTATAGCCGACAGGATATTCGTGGATTGATCTGCTGTATGAGAAAGAACTGTGAAATAACAATTCCACTCAGAAAGATCTTTCCAGATGGGAGATGGAAGATCCAGACATCAGTTCTTACAACCGCTCTCGCAGATCTGGAGTCGCATCTTCTCCAGATATCCACACGGAATGCGGCTCTCTCACAGGCGATGAAAGATGAGGGGACTGCCCTTCCTGCAGTCCTTGACTCATTACATCAGTACATGCTCAATGTTGATGTCAAAACCCGTCTTGAGACCGGTAATGGGGGTAT
>CAZVAS010000163.1:0-4786 GCA_964625165.1 uncultured Methanospirillum sp.
GAGGATGAACCAGTTGAGCCGGATACTGAAGTACCGGAACCGGACGATGTGGTATCAGGAGATGGTGAACCTGACGTGGATGTATCTGACGATCCGGTAGCAGGAGCCCCTGAATCAGATGTAGAAGAAGTACCACCTGAAGATACACTCACGGTTGTATCAGTTGAATTCCCGTCTGCCCATACACCGGGAGCGATCACTGCAAAAAGGATGACAAGGATGAGGAGAAGACCAGAGACCTTCATCACACAACACCCATCCCCTCAAGTTTCTTGAGGTACCGGGCTGCCTTGGTCTTTCCCTGGGGATCATTCTGTATCGCGGTCTCAAAGGCAGACTTTGCCTCTGTATACCGGTTCTGTGCGATCCTGATAACCCCGAGATTGGTGTACGCCATGGCAGCACCGGACGGATTGGCATCGATTGCATTCAGAAACGCCATCTCTGCCGCGGTGATATCATTCTTCATGAACTTGACACCCCCGATACCGGTGTACATATCCACAGCAACCTGACCTTTTGCATCCCCCTCAGCAGACTCAAATGCGGCAATCGCCTCGTCATATCTGCCGCTTCCGGCAAGAAGCGTACCTTTCTTGACGTTCGCCTCTGCAGTCAGTTCCGTATTACCTGAAGCAGACACCCTGCCATAACTCGTCAGTGCCTCCTCCGGCCTGCCAAGTTTCTCCTGGGAAACCCCGAGGTTGATCCAGCCACGACCATACCCGGGATCGAGATCAACTGCCTTCTGATAACTCCCGGCTGCAAGATCAGGCTTGCCAAGTGCCATGTAACAGGTACCGATATTATTCAGCACCGGAGCCTGTGCAGGCCCGGTCGTCTCACCAAGTTCCTTCTCAAACGCAGCAAGTGCCCCGGCATAGTCACCGGATGAGAACAGATCGGTACCGGCACCTTCAGCACGGGGAATCACAATCAATGCTGTTCCCACAACCACCAGGAGGAAGAAAAGCCATACCTTCCACCTGGACCACCTCCTCTCCATACACCCGCGTCTCCGGGTGCAAAGGCATAAAGGTTGAGGACAAAATATCAGAATGCACAAGAAAAATTCTGCATATTTAATATATTATTTTTCAATTATAAATTTTTAAAATTGATTAAATATTGAAATGATTGCAATGTGCAGGACTTTGAAACGTATGCACGATATAATCAGATATCTGCAAAAAAATATTGTGATACCGGACATACTTGACAGAACTTTAAAATATCCTGCACAATGAAAAATTCGAAAACTGAGAAAATAAGAATCATTGAATAACCGAAACACAAAATTATTAGATATCAGGAGCACAATAGAGGAAACAGGAGAGATGTGCAAGAGATTACTGAACACCCACCGAGACGATACAAAAATCCAATCGAAACGTGTCAGATTTCAAAACCAGGAGAGATGTGCAGGAATCCGGTTTATCGCACACCTGCACAGGCAAAAAATAGTCTCATAAATCAGGGGATCTGCTGACACGCGGCAGCAACCAATCGGCTGACAAGAGTATGATCATCACACAACAGAACCGGGAGGCTGTCCTCCAGACATTCCGTGAATACCCTGCAGGACTCTCCATATCAGACCTCTCACTCAGATGCGGTGTCAATCGCAACAAGTGCTCTCAGATATGCAGCGATTATCACAAAATGGACATACTCGGGCTGATTCAGAAGAGTTCATACAAGATATACTTCCTCAAACACCATTCGGTCCTCAACCAGATCATAGAATCCATACATGGACCGGTACTGGTCGTCAACGAAATGTTTGCCGTCATTGGAACCAACAAAGAGTATAACACCACATTCAAGATTAACCCTGATGAGATCATTGGCAGATCAGCAGAAGAGACACTATACCCCATCGTCCCTGATCTTATCCAGCTGATTAAGGAACAGGCAGGACCGGGAATGGGCGGGAAAACAGCCACCTTCCCGGACGAGACCGGAGCACCCCGGTGCAGAACCCTCACCATTGCACTCAACGAAAGCCAGTTCTGCATCATCATCCTCAAGGCAGAAACACCATTGGAGAATCAGGTCAATGACCCGATAAAGGCAGCAGAAAATCAACTCAAATCAGCAGTCCCGGTCCTTATGACAGAAAAGACCTGGCCTGATGCACTCAGAGAGATCGCAAAAAAACTCCACCAAACAATACCTGACACCCTTATCGTTACCCTGCTCATCGATGAACCGGCCAGTTCATGTACCATCCATACCGTAGCCACACCTCAGGACACACAGCAGCAGGAGTTCTCTGACAGAACCCTAATCCAGCTCAGCGGGATAGAACTCCTCCAGTACAAGACCACAAAACCGGTCACCTACTACACCGGAACCCAGGAGTCCCTGCAAAACACCCCGCTCCCGGAAGCAATCAAGACATTATGCATGGAGAAGGGAATCTCCTCGATATCACTAATCGGGATCAGTTCTGACAGCAGTCTCATCAGCGTCCTTGGTATCGGGACTGTGGATAGCAGTATATCGACAGATTATGTATGGCTTCTCTCTGCATTATCGGGGTATCTCACCCTGCTCGGCACAGTCTGTGAGACCACTTCAAAAACCCAGAAGATACAGGCAGAGTATCAGAAGCATTACAGTGAGATATACGCCCTGCTCACCGAAAAAAACCAGGAGAATGTTGGTCTTATTGCAGAGTCAGAACACCTCAGAGCAATGCTTGGATCTGTCCTTGATCTCATGAAGATCTATCTCATCGTGGTCACCAGGCAGGGGACCCTCGTAGCCGCAAACAAGACCGCATGTACAGCATACCAGATAACCCAGCAGCAGCTTACAGACAAGCCACCATTACCAACAGTACTCCCGCCTGATCTCGCAGCATCACTGATGGCCCTCGTTCCTGATGAGACCGGACATTTTCAAAAAAAGCCATATGACCGGTACATAGAAGAGCAGCAGTCCGGCCAGATCCACTGGTACCTCTTCTCTTCGCCCAGCACACAACAGGCAACCTCGTATCTCTTTATCGGCGAGAAGCAACCTGCAAAACTGGTAAAATCCCTCAAATCACTCCAGACCTGAATAACCGGTATTGATCAGGTCTTCCTTGTATCTTCACCAGACCGGGATTGAGCAGAACTCAGATTCTGTGTAGCCATCTCAACAATCTCCTCAAGTGCGTGACGATTCTCCTGGCCCAAACCTCCATTCTCTCTTCGTGCGATCAGAGAGACCTGGTTCCACAGATAGACATCATTTGCAACAATCCGGTTCAGAACCTCGTTGTCATGACGCATCTGCCCCATAGCAGCACTGGTTGTAGAAATGTCCCTGATGCACATCTCAACCAGAACCTGGTCGTCATACACAAGCCTGCTCAGCCGTACCTCTGTCTCAACCGGGACACCATCAGCAATAAAATCCCAGGGAAAGTCGATCAGATCCCCGGCTGCTGCCTGTGAGATCTGGTACTTGAGTTTATCAGGCACATCAGACTGACGGCCCTGCACCGGGGCAGACAGCAGGGACGGATCAAGACCGGTGATCTCAGATCTCTTCTTTCCAAAAAACTCCAGAGCCACCGGATTACAATCGCTGATAACCCCGTTTGCAACAATCAGGATCGCATCACGATGAGAGTTGAAGAACTCCCGGTACAGCAGTTCATGCCGCTTCTTCTCCTTCTCTACCAGAAGTTTTGAATTCGCTTCTGATACCTGCTTTTCCAGGAGAATATTATGGGTGATATCAGTGATCATGAGCAGGTACACCTCTTCTGCACCCACATTCCCATGATCATGCTGGACTGATATCCGGTACCACCGGGTCTCATCATCGGTCAGCACCGAAATGGGAGATGCATTCCTGAGAAGGTCCGGGCTCGTGAGCATCCCGGTGAATCCTTCAGGAAAGACTGCCACCTCTGATGGCTGTTTTCCAAAGACCTCGGCAAGACTTGTATGAAGGATCTGTTCTGCAGTCCTATTCATGTCGATGATCTGACACCGGTTATTAAGAACCACAAGACCAGACTCAACAACGCTGAAAAACCTCTCCCGAAATACCGGTGAGAACGTGAGCAGATCAAAGTAGAGCATCCCGAACCCGAATATGAGTCCGCAGATTCCAAAATGTACCCCTACCGGATTAAACCCGGGGAACAACCTGCTGTCAAAGAACGTCACAAGCAGAACAACAAGGCAGGATGTTCCAACAAGGATCAGGATCTGGTACCTGAACTGATCTGAAACATTCCTGTACTTCTGAATCAGAAGGCCGATTCCTGCCAGATAGAGAATACAGCATTTTGCCAGCGCTGACATCCCGAATATCAACAGGAAGGTATCAAGGAGGGGAATACCTGTACTAAAGGAGGCGTGCCTGACCATCTGGAACACGATGTTGCCGATTATTGTGTATGCAAGAAGGAATGCAATGATAGGTCTTGTCAGGTACTTCGACTTTCCCGCATAGAGCAGACAGAAGAAGAACCAGATGGTCGTGACAAGGTGACCACAGAAGTTGGTCAGGAGATTTATCGCCGGAGATACAGGATATGGTCCGAGTTCTGGAATGATCTCTCCAAGATTATCAAGGCCAAGGAGGAGGCAGATGATCGAGAGCAGGAAGAGGATCATCCAGAAGTAATACTGCCCGAGGATGGTCTTTCGCCTGTACACCTGCAGGGAGAGGTACAGGAGGATGATGCTGCATTCAAGAGTGAATAATACCAGGAATGCAACAACCGTCATGATATACAGTACCTGGGTATTAGGGTTTGAATATTGCGTAAGGATGG
>CAZVAS010000164.1:0-4683 GCA_964625165.1 uncultured Methanospirillum sp.
CGGTCATGGGCCGGGGTCTCAAGGCCACCTGACTGAAAGGGATCGTGCCTGACATCTCCAAGAAGGGCACCGGCATGTGAGCCGGTTGCATCCACAAACGGTGCTGTCGTTGTCTTGTCCTGGGAGACGAGAAGTTTTGGCACCATCTGCTCTTCACGCGGAGTGGCATACCTGAGAGCCATGAAGACGAATGCTGCTGCGATGATTCCCATCAGCCACTGATAGGTGATGAATGAGTACCCGATGATACCGAGCATCAGGATCATGATCAGAGTGTTGCGCAGTTGTGCCTTCTTCCTGGCTTCAGCCTTGTGGGCGGCAACAATCTCTTTACCCCTGCCTGATTTCACTGTCCTGATGATAGGCTCGTTCGAGTCTTCCGAGTTCGGATATACGAGGATGTCCTGCATCTCTTCTTTAGGCAGGAGTTCGGCCATCGCTTTTGCAAGCATCGATTTGCCAGTACCGGGTGTCCCGATCATCATCACGTGGCGGCGCTGGATAGCAGCTTTCCTGACGACCTCCACGGCATGCTCCTGACCTATGACCTGATCGATAAGACTCTCAGGTACCTGAATTACCCGTGATGTGCCGTCATCGACTACAGCAGCGGATTGTTCTGAAATATTCTGTTGACCTGTCTCTCCCTGTTCAGATTTTTCGGACTGGACATCTGCAGACTCCGGGTTCTGCTGACCTGCATCCTCTACCTGGGGCCCTGACAAATCTCTCTGGTCTTCCGGAATATTGGTATTTAACGGCTTATCTTCCTCGGGATCCATTATCGCGTGTACACCTGTAATACGGTTAATCAGTATTCATTCGGGGACAATTGTTTAAGTACTTTCAGCAAAAGTATAAGCCAGCATGAAGATCATCAGCACCCGGCGGTCTCAGGTTCTTGCCGGCAGAATAGCAGAGATCCTGCAAAAGCCGCTGGTAGATGTCAGATGGACCCGGTTTCCTGACGGGGAGATCTACCTGCGTTCTGGCGAGATCTCGGATCGCATGGTGATTGTGGGAAGTCTGGTAGAGAGTGATGATCTGATTGAACTGCTGCTCCTCACTGACCTCTGCAGCAGTTCAGAGATCATTCTTGTCCTCCCGTACATGGGTTATGCCAGGCAGGACAAACAGTTCAATCCCGGTGAGCCACTTTCAGCCAGGATCATTGCCCGAACACTTGGCTCCGGGGTGAGCCAGGTGATTACCGTCAACCTTCATGAGAAGACGATCATCCCCTTCTTTGGAGTCCCTACTATCGATACTTCACTTTCCGGGGAGATGGCACGTCACATCCGAGAATTATCACTCAAATCTCCACTGATTCTCGGACCAGATATTGGTGCATCAGGTCTTGCACGAGATATTGCAGCAGCAGGTGGCTGGGAGTCTGATCACCTGCATAAAGTCAGGCTGTCAGGTACAGAGGTCAAGATAGAACCCAAAGAGATTCCGGTGAAAGGAAGAGATGTTGTGATCGTTGATGATATCATCTCAACCGGAGGCACTCAGGCGACCGCAGCAGCAATGCTTCTTGAGCAGGGTGCTGCTTCGATATGCACTGTCTGCGTGCATGGTGTTCTGGCAACCGGTGCCTATACTCATCTGAAGAGTGCAGGAATCAGCCAGGTTATAAGCAGTGATACAATAGAAAGTGCCTGCAGTGGGTACTCTGCAGCCAGGACAATAGTCGATGCCCTCAACAGATAATCCCGAAATTGTAGATACTACTGGTTCAACGGGACCGGTTTCAGAGAACGGGTGCAAGGTTCTAGTTCTAGATACATCAGCCTTCTTCCTTTCTATCCCGCTTGAAGGCAAACTATATACTGTTCCCAGGGTGGAGTCAGAACTCAAGGACCTGCGTGGAAAAGCAAGGTTTTCTGTTCTGCTTGATGGAGGGATGGAGATCAAACCTCCTCTTCAGAAGTCCCTGAAATCTGCAAAGGAAGCAGCAAGAATAAGTGGGGATCTCCGTGTCCTGTCTGATACAGACATAGAATTGATCTCCCTTGCGCTGGAGGTTAAAGGTACCCTCGTCTCTGATGATTTTGCCGTGCAGAACACTGCCCTTGCTCTTGGGATTCCTGTACAATCGATCATCCAGCGTGAAGCAGGGCCCAGGGTCTGGCAGCTCAGGTGCACCGGATGTGGCAAGTACTTTGATCAGATTCCGACAAAAGCCGGTGACTGCCCGATCTGTGGATCGGCATTAAAACGAAAGAATAAATAGATCCCCGCAGATCTCTTTCCAGATGTCTACGATCGAAGATCTCATTCAGAAGGCACGTCTCCTGAGAAGTGAGGGTCACAGCCCCGGTCAGATCGCGGACGAACTCTCTCTCTCCATGGAGACTGTTACCTGGCTCCTCACCCAGGAGAAGGGTGCCTCAACTCCAAAAGATGTCCATATCGACTGGACTACTGTCAGTGGTGATGCAGTACTGCTCCATGAGAGCAGCATGATGCTGATGTCCCGGTACCGCATGATGCAGCCGGAGGGATCCAGTCCGACCGCGTTTGTAGGAATCTCAATATCTGGTATTCCTCTTGCAACTCTCATGGCAGCATCAGAAGGGAGTCGTCTTGCCATTTACCACCCATCAAAGCACAGTGCTGCTGAGACTCCGATGGGCTCAATGAGCGGAAATTTTGGAATAAATCCCGGCGATCAGTGCGTGGTTGTCGATGATGTCATCACATCCGGAGAAACACTTCGTGAGGTTGTGGCATACTTGAAGAGTCATGGTGCAACGCCGCTTGCATGCTGTGTCCTCTTTGATAAGCGCGGAATCAGGGAGATTGAAGGCGTCCCTGTCTATAGCCTCTTCAGAATTTCCCGAATAGATTAATCCCCTCTTCTTTTCAGGGTGAATGCGTAACTCATATATAGAACTTTAAATCCACCTGTATCCATACGGAGGATACTCTATGCTTGCGCAACAGCCTGTTATCATCTTACGAGAAAATGTAGAGCGGACGCACGGATATGAGGCGCAGCGCTCAAATATAGCAGCCGCAAAGGCACTTGCCGAGGCTGTCAGATCCACCCTCGGTCCACGGGGTATGGACAAGATGCTTATTGATGGGACTGGGGACATCACCATCACCAACGACGGTATTACAATTCTTGATGAGATCTCGGTACAGCACCCAGGTGCCAAGATGGTAATTGAGGTCTCCCGTACCCAGGACGAGGAGGTCGGGGACGGAACCACCACCGCTGTAGTACTCGTCGGTTCCCTGATGGAACAGGCAGAGATTCTTCTGAACAAGAAGATCCACCCGACTGTAATCTGTCGCGGATACCGGATGGGAATGGCCAAGGCACTTGAGATCCTTGATGGCATGGCAACCACTGTCGATCCCTACAACAAGGAGATCCTTGCATCAATCGTCCAGACTGCCATCACCGGCAAGTCTATCGAGAACGTCAAGGAGAAGATCAGTGAGATTGCAGTAGATGCAGTCACAGCCGTGGCAGAGAAGAGCGGTAAGAAGGTCATCGTTGACGAGGATGATGTCCAAATCAAGTCCCACAAGGGATCTTCAATGGATGATGCAGAACTGGTTCACGGAGTAGTTCTCGAAAAGACCCGTGTCAACCAGGCAATGCCACGTACCATCAAGAATGCAAAGGTTGCATTGATCACTAGTCCTCTTGAGATCAGAAAGACCGAGGTCAAGGCCAAGATCAAGATCAACAGCACAGAACAGGTTGAGGCATTTGGTCAGCAGGAGCGCGAAGCACTCAAGGCAATGGCAGATGCAGTCATTGCAACCGGTGCAAACGTCCTCCTCTGTCAGAAAGGCATCGCTGATGCAGCCCAGTACTTCCTTGCAAAGGCAGGAGTCATGGCTCTTGAGGATGTTCCTGAGAAAGACATGAAGTTTGCTGCCCGGGCCCTGAATGCATCCATCGCAAACAAGGCAGACGACCTGACCAAGTCAATGCTTGGAACCGCAGCAGGTGCAGAGGAGATCGAGGACACCGAGATGACCAAGATCTTCGGTGCAAAGAACCCGAAGACCGTTACTATCCTGCTCCGTGGAACCACCACCTACCTGGTTGATGAACTGGAGCGTGCAATGGTGGATGCAACCCGTGTGGTTATGGACACCATGGAAGACGGGAAGTATGTGCCAGGTGGTGCAGCAATCGAGACCGAACTGGTTGTCAGACTCCGAGAGTTCGCAGCAACTGTTGGGGGACGGGAACAGATCGCAATCGAGTCCTATGCCGATGCCTTTGCAGTTATCCCAATCACCCTGGCAGAGAACTCAGGCATGAACCCGATTGATAAACTCGTGGAACTCAAGTCTGCCCATGCTAAGGGGAAGAAGAACTTAGGTCTGAATGTCTTCACCGGCAAGGGTGTAGACATGCTGAGCGAGGGAGTTATCGAACCGCTCCGGTGCAAACGTCAGGCTATCCAGTCATCAGCAGAAGCTGTGGAGATGCTGCTCCGTGTTGATGATATGATGGTGTCACGTAACGATGCTCCCGGCGGTATGTAATACCCCACTTTTTTATCCCGAGTCTGGTATCTTCGATATCCTTAAACCTGAATTTGTTCTATTAATGTTGCTATCTGGGCCGAGGTAGTCTAGCCCGGGAAGGCGGTGGTCTCGAAAACCACTGGTGTTTCACCTCGGGAGTTCAAATCTCCCCCTCGGCGT
>CAZVAS010000165.1:0-4675 GCA_964625165.1 uncultured Methanospirillum sp.
GTTGCGATGACCGCAAGCACATCACGCCCCTTGATCACTTCCCTGATGATATCACCCTGCTGTGGCCGGAATGTGGGGTACCCAAACCAGCGCTTAAGAACCATTTCGGGTGATGGGGCGGCCATATTTCAATATTATTCGTTTTCATGCCGGATAACTGCACGCCCGGCCATGGTTTGAGGCATGCTTCGGCCATTCAGGGATCAGAGTCGAACCCTGCCGGGCCATACATGCTAGCCAGAGAAACATATAAACGAAAGATTCATCATTCAACACCCTGATACGGTTAGCAGATAGGGATGGAGGAAGGGCGACAGTCCTGACACCATGCAGCCCGGTACACTAGATGGAGGGATAAAAATATGGGCACATTTCTGGTAGACAGTGATTCAGAAGAGGTTCAACAGCAGAGCATTGCCAGCACTCCGGTAAAGAAGCGGGTTGTCTCGCGTGCTAACACCGCGGGGAGCATGCGGGTTGTGGAGTTTATCCTGGGAAATGAACTCTTTGCCATCGATCTCTTCGACACAAGGGAGGTCATCAACACCACCGAGATCACGCCGCTGCCTAACACTCCCTCATTCATCAAGGGTATCATCGATCTCAGAGGGGTGATCACAACCATCATCGATCTGAAAGAGATGATGAAGATCACGAAGGAAGCAGGGGATAAGAAGAAGTCACGGATCATCGTTCTTGACCAGGGTGTATCAGAGAAGATGATCGGAGTTCTCGTGGATGATGTGCTCGCGGTCACCACCTACGCAGACGAGGACATCGACAAGGATGCGCACGCCTCACAGAACAGCGAGCGTGATATTCTTGGAATCATCAGAAAGAAGACCAAGACCGGTGACAGAGACAAAAGTGAACTGATCATCTGGCTTGACATCAAGACGATGATCACAAAGATCGAGCGGGATCTCTAAACCTCTTTTCTCACTCTTTTACAATCTGCTAAAATCATTACTCACCGGATGGTGAGAGGAGCCGGTGGACCCTGGCCATGAGCTGGTGCTCTGCCGCCGCATCGGCATGGAGCCTGAAGGTTCGTTTCAGTGGAGCAACTGGTCGCCATGGAAGAACATCTGTTATCTCCCAGAGGATAAGCCCATCAGGAGGCGCAGGTTTCATCTTGTTACTGTATGTACCGGTGAGCATCACCTCTAGTTCCTCCAGTGAGAGCACGCCTTCAGATACTCGGGCCAGTGATTCAGCCATGGACCGTACCATATGCCAGAGATAACTTGGGGCTGTCACCTCTATCCAGCAGCAGTCTCCCTCAGTATGCACAGTTATCTCTGTGATACTCCGCATGGGATCCTTTCCAGGCTCAACACGTGCAAAGCAGGAGAAATCATGCTTTCCGAGGAATAACTCAGAAGCTTTTCTCATCAGAGCAAGATCTGAAGGCATCTCATGGAAATAAAACCGGTAAGTCCTGCTGATCACATCACGGCGTGGAGAGTATGACTCAGGAACCTCGCAGAAGGCGTCAACCCAGATGTCAGGTGGGAGCTGGCCGGGGAGTGCACGGCGGGCCCGGTCAGGATACGGTGTCGAGAAGGCTATAACCTGGCACCTGGCATGAACCCCCCGGTCGGTCCGCCCTGAAAATGCAAGCCTCCCTTTTCTGGTATCAGAGAACAACCCTGCCCTGACACAGGCCTGCCGGATCTCTCCTTCTACAGTCCGATGATGGGGCTGGAACTGGGAGCCATAAAAGGAACTGCCGAGATAGCCGATCCGAAAGGCAACCCTTACCTGGTTATTCTGCCCTTCAGTTTCCGCCATGAGTTCCGGAGTGATTGTTTTGTATAGGTTCTGACAGGAGTCCTCCTGCCTGCGGGTTTTGTATTGCCATTGCGAATCGCCTCAAGGATACCGGCTACGCTATGATCGGCATCGATGAGTGTCTTACCGTACCCGACATACCTGCAGTTATGGGCATCACTCCCCGCAACCATCGGCTTGCCAAGTCTGCGGGCATAGCGGGCAGCCTTCCGGTTCGCTCCGCCAAGAATGTACCGGCTGTTGAAGACCTCTATCGCATCTGCTGCCTCAAGGGCTTTTTTCATCTTCAGGGCAACCCCGTGCCTGTACCGGTGAAACGGATGCGGAAGAATGGTAACACCGCCCATCTTGTGAACCAGATCGATCGTCTCAAGGACATCAAGCCCTTTGGGAATTTCACCACTGACTCCGAGTGCAAGCAGATGACCCTGCCTGGTTGACACTTCCACCCCGGGTATTACCAGGATGTCACAGGCTAATGATGCAGCAATTTTGCAGGCTTCTGTCGTATCATGATCGGTCAGTGCAATGGCATCAAGGCCTGCTGCGCGTGCTGCTGCAAGCACCTCTTCTACCCGGCTCTCACCATCCCCTGAACAGGAAGTATGGACGTGAAGATCAGCAGATAACATCACTACTACTATAGGTTATCTCCTGCAGTAATTAAGGAAGGATGATGCGGATACTCCTCCCTACCGGCAGGATCACCGAAGAGGCCGTCAGGAAAGCGGCAGCAGGATATGATGCCACGGTAGTTGTAACCGGGGAACTCGCATCGTTTCTCACGCCCAAAAAACTCAGGGACCTGCTTGCAGGTGGGTCCTACGATATGGTGATCACATCAGGCATGTGCACCGCTTCTTTTCAGAGGGTAGAGGAGGAGACCGGGGTGCCGATCTACCGCGGACCACGACACGCAGCCGACCTCCCGATGATCCTCAAAATTCTGGGCACGGTTGAACTCTCACGCGAGATCCCTGCTGATGATCTTCTGACATCTATCAGACAGAAAGAGGCTGCAGACCGGGTGAACCAAATCGAATACGAGGCCCCCGGGGAGTTCTCAATAAGGGGAGTGAAGATAGGGGGCGGATCCCGGATGAAAGTCCTTGCGGAGATCATGGATGCACACCGCCAGCCTAACATCAGAGAGAGGGTTATAAGGTTCTTTGACGACGGGGCTGACATCGTGGATCTCGGATTCGGATTTGATGCAACACCTGATGATGTCAGAAGAGTGTTTGCAGAGATCGCCGATCTTCCCGGTCCTCTTGCTGCAGATACCCAGAACCCTGACCTCATCAGGGCTGCACTCCCAAGGGCGGATCTGATCCTCTCGCTCCACGACGGGAACATCAGCGAGGCTGGACCCGATGTGGCAGCTTGCGGGGCAGCAATTGTCATCGTACCCCAGGGCCAGACGCTAGATGAGACGATGGAATCAGCAAAAGAAATGGGGATCACCAGGTTGATCGCCGATCCCCTTCTGCAACCGGCAGGGTCAGGTCTTACCAGCTCTCTTGCCGGGTTTTCAGATCCCGGTTGTCCTCTCTTCTTCGGGGCCGGAAATGTCACCGAACTGATCGATGCCGACTCCATCGGTGTCAACGCCCTTCTCGCAGCGATGGCTCACGAACTTCATGCATCAGTCATCTTCTGTAGTGAGCACAGTGACAAGACCCAGGGGGCCATCAGGGAGATGAGGAGGGCAACAGAGATGATGCTCCTCACAGGTGAACGCCCATACCCCAAGGATCTCGGAATAGATCTCTTCTGTATCAAGGAGAAACGGCGGAGACGTGAGCCCCCACTGGAGTACTCTAATATTACCGATGCAGAAGAGATGCCAGACGAGATCCAGTACGATCCGCGCGGAAATTTCAGGATAGGGATCGAAGACGGGTGGATCGTCGCGGTCAGGAACGGATCAGCAGTCAGAGGAAGACGATGGCAGGATCTTCTCTACACCCTTCTGAAACAGGATGCAGTTTCACTCCTTGATCATGCAGGTTATCTAGGGCGGGAACTCTACAAGGCAGAACTTGCAATAAGGTTCGGACGGAGCTATGAGCAGGACGGCCAGTTCTGATCGACCATATGGGATCAATTCAGGGAACAATCAATGAGTGATGAAGTCCAACATCTCTTCCTTCAGGTATACGGATAATTCATGAATATCAGAGGAATCTCAGCAGATACCCTTTCCCTGTTGCTTGTAATGGGACAGGAATCGCACCCCCGGGAGTTTGCGGCACTCCTATCCACCGAAGACGGAGTGATCCGGAACGTGGACATCATCCCCGGCACCATAGGGGGATCAGAAAGTGCTTCGGTTCTGTTCGAGATGATACCCCTCAATGTTGGGTATATTGGAAGCGCACACAGCCACCCGAGCGGGGCCATCCGACCTTCAGAGGCGGATATCGCATTCTTCTCCCGGACCGGTTCCTGCCATATCATCGTCGGGAACCCATATGGTCAGGATGACTGGGGGTGCTTTCGTGCAGACGGGACACGGATCGATCTCGAGGTGATTCCTGATGAGTGATATCCGGCGGGTTGTTGCAACCGGAACCTTCGACATTCTCCATCCCGGGCATCTCTGGTACCTCAGAGAGTCTGCACACCTCGGCACCGAACTCTGGGTCATCGTTGCCAGGGACGCGAACGTAAAGCATAAGCCACGGCCGATCATTCCAGAAGAGCAGCGGGTGATCATGGTCGGGTCACTGAATGGTGTATTTAAGGCGGTGCTCGGTGATGAGCACGACATGTTCAGGCCGATAGAGGAGATACAGCCCGATATCATCACCCTCGGGTTCAACCAGCATTTTGAGGAGAGCAGACTTCGTGACGCCCTGAAAGAGCGTGGGCTGAAGAC
>CAZVAS010000166.1:0-4665 GCA_964625165.1 uncultured Methanospirillum sp.
ACACTGGGGATGAACTTCATTGATACTGACATTACTATCCAGGAGAACACCGGTCTCCTACTCCAGACAATCATCGATGAAGACGGGCCTGAAAGGTTTCTGGAGATCGAAGAGCAGACCATACTCGGGCTGAAGATTACAAATGCCGTTATAGCCACGGGAGGAAGTGTTGTATACAGCAATGCTGCCATGAATCACCTGGGATCAGGATCGTTTGTCGTATACCTGAAGATCTCCTTTGAAGAGATGAGGAAGCGGCTAAAGAACATCAAAACCCGGGGTGTTGTCATGATTCCGGGTCAGAGTGTTCATGATATGGTGAACCAAAGAACCCCTTTGTACGAGAAGTATGCCGATGTGATTATTGATTGCTCGGATGAAGATTTCGAGAGCGTTGTTGAAGAGGTGGTTGAGAAGATCAGAGTCATTCCATAACACATCCATCTTTGGGAATTTCGGATTTTTTTTAATCAAACCAATCAAATTCATTGATTGACAAAAGCTACATAATATTTCAAGAATATGTTGGGTTTTTTGAGGGGGAAGGGGAAGATAAGTAATACCAGACCTTACCGATAGTTCCATGTGAAATCGAATTGAGGATCTTATCATCAGGAAGGCCCGAGTTTTCTCACTTTACTCGGATGAACATTATGTTCATATGAGAAAGGACAAAGTAACCAGGCATCATAATGGTATGAGGGATATGAACCGGTTTAAATTTTCAGTCATTATTGAAAAGGATGAAGATGGTTACTACGCTTCAGTTCCTGAACTTGAAGGATGCTATACACAAGGGAACACATACGAGGAGGTTTATGAGAGAATTCAGGATGCTATCCGGCTCTGTGTTGAAGACAAGATCGCATGTGGTGAACCGGTACAACAGTACGAGCAGGTCAGCCTGACAATGGTTGAACTAGCAGTATGAGTGAAAAATTACCCAGAATTACTGCTGATAAACTCATCCCAACTCTTGAGAAAAATGGATTTATTCTCGTCCGTCAGAGTGGAAGTCATAAAATATTTCGCAATGGGGATCAGGTAAGAGTTACGGTGCCTTATCATAGCGGGGAAATACTACACCCAAAGATATTGAGGCAGATACTGACCGATGCAGGATTGTCTCCTGATGATCTGAGATGATATGAAACTCATTCCCTCAAATTATTGAGTGGTTTACTCTATCTTCTCCAATAACTTGTTCTCATAATACACTCCAATAACAATTCTATACCAGATATTTGACCTTAAACCCATACATCAATCCCAATTACCAATAATCAAGCAGAATCATTTTTTCGAGGAAAACCTGTTCTGTTCGATATCGTAAGAACTCCTTATCAGTACATAAAAAATGATGTGCATTTTATGCACCACTATTTGAAAGATCTGCAAATCACGTTATTATTTGAATAATACAGGGTCCCAAATTCTACACCGGCGACTGGTTTATCCCAAGGAATGCCAGAGCAGATTCTCCATACTGAACCGGGGCGTAGTGATACCCGGTGTGGGGGAGGCCCTTGAACCGGACAAGCCATGAGCCATTAATCTGACCTGCCATCTGGACCGAAACTGAATCCGGAGTTAGAACGTCTCCTGTTCCAACAACAAGCATGACATCCTTTTGAATTCCGGACAGACCACTAAAGGATCCGTTCCAGATGAGATTCGCCTTTGCCTCCTCCTGTATTCCCAGCGGTAATGAAGAATTTCCCGCAGCTGCTTCGATGGTAGCAAATAGATTATGGGTCTCGGGTAACCTGATGCTGTATGTGTTGGAGTCGAGAATGAGTTTATTCACGCATTCCGGGTGATCAATAACCAGTTGCTGTGAGGTGGAAGAGCCCATTGATGCCCCATACACATGCATACTCTCATACCCAAGTGCTGAGATCAGTGCAGCAGCATCATCAGCATACATGGGAATCGTATGAGTCACATTGGAGTCGCTGCTGTATCCCATGCCCCTGTGGTCATACGTGTACACATGGTATCTCGAGGCAAGAATACCGATAAATGTCTCATTCCAGTTGTCCATCGTGGCACCAAACCCGGGGATCATCAGGAGTGGTTCGCCTGATCCAAATTCACGATATCCAAGAGTAACCCCGTTTACATCTGCATACTGGACCGGTGTGTCTGCAAATGAAACCGCCGGAGAGGCTAGATACGGGATTCCACCATTCAGGTCTGGACCAGGATTATCAACACTCCCGGATGTTACTGGCAGAAGAATGGTACATGCGAGTACCACAATAATTGCACAGATTTTGTTCATGTGAATACCTTGAAGATCCATTATGTAAGTATCCGGGACTAGATTATATTTAAAATTCCTTATCGGTATGGGATCAGACCATTCTCAAGGGAATTGATGATGACAGATGATGCCCTACACAATACAGAAACCTGATAGGTCATCATATGAAGTGGACAAAAATTGAAGTTACAACCGGGTCAAGGGCAGAGTTCATTGATATCACGAACAGGATATCAGATGAACTGAAGAAAACGGGTGTAGTGAATGGAACCTGTAATGTGTACATGCCACACACCACGGCCGGCCTGACCATCAACGAGAATGCAGATCCTGATGTGGTACGGGATATGCTTGCGGGTCTATCACGCCTCGTGCCAATGAAAGGAGATTACCGGCATGCTGAAGGGAATTCAGATGCCCATATCAAGGCATCACTGATGGGATTTTCTCTTACGGTACCTGTCATCGAGGGAAGTCTGGCACTTGGTACATGGCAGGGAATTTATTTCTGTGAGTTTGATGGTCCCAGGAACAGGCATGTGCTGGTAGGGATATCAGGTGAGTAGGTCGCTCTAGTATTGGAATAGCGCAAGTTTCTGAATGTGTCCCTTACACTATAAACTGCAATTCAATCTCACAGCTCAAGAAACTCTGTTCTATTTCACTCATTCTAAAATGGTACGCATTGTACTCAGGAAGATAGACCCATCCTTATAGTTCTGGTCATTAAGCACCCAGAGAAAAACTTTCACTTCTTTTCCGGTTCAGATACCGGGTTGTATCTGTAGAGATGAAATTTGGTTGCCACACCTCATACAAACAGGATTCTATCAAGCGATCCCTCGTTATCCTCTATGAAAGTTTATCCAGGCCAAACCCGGGTCAGCCAGGATTACATGAATTTCAGGAGACATCCCACCCATGAAGATTCATATAATACAGCAAATAGAGATATCCCATTACACGGATTTACCCTATGATATTAGATCCAAGAACCACCCGGAATCTGCTCCTCCTTGTCGTATGTCTATTCACCTGTGTTCCAGGCATGAGTTATGCAATAGTACCGGATCCACAATGTCCTGACATCTCCTCGTATTTTGATTCTATCAGGTCTGACCGGGATGAACTCTATACCTTCTTCAATGACATGCCCAAGGGAGGGGACATCCATATTCATCTCTCCGGGGCAATCCCCCCTGAAAATCTCATAGATATTGCAGCCCAGCATGACCTCCTTGTCGATCCCGCTACCGGGCAGTTAGTTGATCAGGCAACAGGCCAGCCATACAATTATACTCCAATCGGGCCCCTTGTTCCGGTTTCATCTGCATTTACTAACTCGACTCTGTTTTCATACCTGGTCTCCAGGTGGTCAATGGATGGTTTCTCATTTGAGAATCAGACAGGGCATGACTGGTTTTTCAGCACCTTTGATCTCATCGATCCGGTCACATACTATGACGGGGAGCTGATTGCCGATCTCAGAGACCAGGCAGCCTCCGAGAATATCAGGCATCTCGAAGTGATGACGTCCCAGACCAACTCTGATACAGTCAGGCAGATCGTCAGGCAGGTCCCCTGGGATGAGAACCTCTCTCTTCTGCGTGAAAACCTGCTCAAAGCCGGTCTTGCTGATGTTTGTAAGCAGAAGGTCCAAACCCTGGCAACCTATGATCAGGTATCCCGGGAACATGCTACAGCACAAGGCAGGAATGTCACGGTCAGGTATATCTACGAAGCCCTCCGGTTTTACCCACAAAAGGAGGTGTTCAGTGATCTGCTTCAGGCTTTTGAGATTGCCAACCAGTCACCGCTCATAGAAGGAGTTACGCTCGTTGGTGATGAAGCAGACCGGTATTCACTCCAGGATTACGATGAATACATGAAGATGGTATCATTCCTCCATAGTGTCTACCCAGATGTTGGAATCACACTTCACGCCGGTGAACTGACCCCGGAACTTGTGTCTCCTGCCGATATGCAGGATCACATCTCACAGGCCATATTCACCGGGAACGCATCGCGAATCGGGCATGGGGTGAGTATCAGGTATGAGAAAGATGAGGACAAAGTGCTGGAAAAGATGGCTGATTCCCACATTCCGGTTGAGATCCTGTTGACCAGTAACCTGCAGATACTGGGGATTGATACGGCAGATCATCCGGTATCATTCTACCTCGATCATGATGTTCCGGTGATCCTTGCAACAGATGATCCCGGTGTCGAACGAACTAATCTCACCCAGGAGTTCGTGAACCTCACGATGGGCAAACCCCACGTTTCATATGAACAGATTCGGGAGATAAATCTCAATAGCATCAGGTACAGTTTTCTTCCTGAAACTGAGAAAAACCGGATACTGGCTGAACTTAATGAGAGCCTGAAGCAGTACGAAC
>CAZVAS010000167.1:0-4584 GCA_964625165.1 uncultured Methanospirillum sp.
TCAGCGATACAGACTTCTGATGGTGGATACCTGCTTGGCGGATACACCTGGTCTAACGATGCCAATGTATCAGGAAACCACGGATTAACAGATGGATGGGTAATAAAACTGGATTCTTCAGGTAATATCAGCTGGCAGAAGTGCATCGGTGGATCGTCATCTGACTATACCGAATCAGTCATTCAGACCAGAGACGGGGGGTATCTTGTAGGAGGTTATACGGATTCCAACGATGCCAATGTTACCGGAAATCACGGTGAATCTGATGTGTTGATAACCAAACTGGATGCAGGCGGAAATACAACCTGGCAGAGATGTTACGGCGGTTTATCCTACGATTTCGGTGAATCAGTCATCCAGACCAGAGATGGGGGGTATCTTGTCGGAGGTTATACGGATTCCAACGATGCCAATGTTACCGGAAATCACGGCGAATCTGATATCTGGATCCTGAAACTTGATTCATCGGGCAATATTACCTGGCAGAAATGTCTGGGAGGACTCTCAAGCGAGAGTTCATATTCAGTAATTCAAACTGCTGATGGAGGATACCTGACAAGTGGATCGACCTGGTCTGACGATGCCAATGTTACCGGAAACCATGGGTACTCTGATATCTGGACGGTAAAACTTGATGAAGGCGGGAATATCAGCTGGCAGAAATGTCTGGGTGGATCTGATTATGACAGTACCTACTCGGTGATCCAGGCAGATGATGGCAGGTATCTCATCGGCGGGTACACAGGATCAAATGATGGTGATGTTACCCTGAACCATGGATCATATGATTACTGGCCGGTCCTTCTGACTGCAACGCATCCGGTAAACGCCACTTCTGATTCATGGACGATTGCGTATCCACCTGGAACGACATCATATGTCGAAGGGACAAACGCCACCTACCTTGCAGAGGCAAAACCAGGTGCTGATCTCGTTAATGTGTCAGTGGACAGCGAACAGGTCGGCCCGTTGAGCAACTGGACGTTCTCAACGATCTCTGGAAATCACACATTTTCAACAATCGGCCAGCCGACTCCCGGGCAGATTCATGCCTTCTTCACTTTGAACACGACCTGGGGGCAGGTGCCTCTGACAGTCAGGTTCACGAACCAGTCACTCGGAAACCCGACAACGTTCAAATGGGACTTCGGGGATGAAGATTCATCGTCTGATGAAAACCCGGTCCATACCTACACAACACCGGGAACCTATGCAGTAACACTCCGGGCCTTTAACGCATGGACCGGAGGCATGGCAACCCTGAACAGAGCTGTGACCGTTACCACCGGGGTGGTCCCATCCCCGACACCGACACCGGTCCCCGGCCAGATAACAGCAGCATTCTCGGCGGATCAGACCTCAGGAAATGCTCCGATGCAGGTCTTATTCACAGATAAGTCGACAGGAAACCCGACCTCCTGGCTCTGGGATCTGGGAGATGGGAACATCTCTGCATTACAGAACGTGACCCATGTGTACGCAACCAAGGGAACATACTCTGTTCGCCTCACTGCATTGAACTCTCTTTCTTCAGGTAGCGTCGAAAAGAGCGGGTGTATATCGGCCACGTAACAGCAAGAGAAGAGATACACTTTTATTTTCTATTTTCCTTTTAAATTTAACATTTTTGAGCGGAATCTATTTCCCTATTCTCTCCCTCATATCAACTACCTGATGTTGTCACTACCGCTGAAAATTCTGTATGTCGATGATGAGAAGACACTCCTGGAAATTGTAAAAATATTTCTCGAACGGACAAACGAGTTCAGCGTGGATACCTGTTTGTCAGCTAAAACCGCACTCCAAATCCTTGAAACCACCAGGTTCGATGCCATCATTTCCGACTACCAGATGCCTGAAATGGATGGCATTGAGTTTCTCATTCAGGTCAGATCCAGGTTTAAAGATCTTCCATTCATTCTTTTTACCGGTAGGGGGCGTGAAGAGGTCGTAATCAATGCCATCAATAACGGAGCTGACTTCTATCTGCAAAAAGGTGGGGATCTCAAGGCACAGTTTGCAGAACTGATTCACAAAATCAAGATGTCAGTTGAGCGGAACCGGGCGGTGAGGGATCTTGCAGAGAATGAAGAGAGGATGCGACTAGCTCTTGACGGAACAAAAGAGGCCCATTGGGAGATAAACACAGCAACCGGGAGATCCTTCATCAGCCAGCGTGGATACGAGATGCTGGGCTATACTGAAGAAGAAGTGCAACAGTGGGGAGGGTACCGGTGGAGGGATCTCACCCACCCTGATGATGTAAAGAAGACAGAGGCTATTTTAAAAGAATATTACGAAGGGAACATGCCGTTTTTCCAGGTAGAACAACGCCTGAAGATGAAAAACGGTGAGTGGAAATGGATGCTTGTCAGGGGTAAGGTTGTAGAATATGACAAGGACCATCACCCACTCAGGTTTGTAGGAACCCATACCGACATTACCGACCAGAAAAAAGCAGAAGGAGAGTTACTTCTTGCAAAAAAGGACTGGGAGGCTATATTTCGTGCAATCGGGAACCCAACTGCCATTGTTGATACAGATCATGTAATAATTGATGCGAATAGTGCCATGCTGGCGTTGACCGGGCTGTCATTAGAGGAGATCAAGGGTCTGAACTGCTCACGACTCTTTCATGGTATAGATGAGTCATCAAGCCCGGTGAACTGTCCCCTTGAGGAGATGAAGAAAACCGGTGACATAGAGACCAGGACTGTAAATGCTGAAGCCTTTGGCAGAATCTTCATTACGTCCTGTACACCGGTTTATGATGAAACAGGATCGATAACAAAAGCGATTCATATCGCAACTGATATCACCGAGAATAAACGGCTCGAGTATGAACTCACCGAGAGTCGCGATTATCTGACCCAGATCTTTTCATCAGTGCGTGAAGGTATCGTCGTCATCGATACTCTGACCCACCAGATTCTTGATGTGAACCCTGCTGCAATCAAAATGATCGGAACATCAAAAGAGAAGATAATCGGCAATATCTGTCATAAGTTCATCTGTCCGGCACAGGTTTCCAGATGCCCGATTACCGATCTCAATCAGGAAGTGGACAACTCAGAGCGGGAACTCCTCACAGCAGACGGGAATAGCATTCCAATCATCAAATATGTCGTTCCTTTCAATTTTCATGGAAGGGCATGTCTGCTTGAGACCTTCATCGATAACTCTGACAGGAAAAAGGCCCACGATGAACTGGTGCAGGCATATGAGAAGATATCAGAGGATGAAAAAGAGTTACGAAACCAGTTCGATGAACTGGTCCGCCTAAAAAACACCCTTCAGTTAAGTGAGAAGAAGTTCAAGACGATTATCGAGACAACACCGGATGTGATATGGGATATCACATTTGAAGGGGTGATCACGTACATCAGCCCACGCTGCTATGAGATGTTCGGTTATTCACAGGATCAACTCACAGGAGTCTCAATCCTGGATCTCCTGTCTCCTGATAAAAAAGAGGGAGTAAAGATATTATTACGAAAATCCCGAACACGTGAACCCGGAATAGTCTCAAACAACTTTACTATAGTTCACAGAGATGGAAAAGAACTCATTATAAACATCCGATCATCCCTCCTGTTCGATGAGGATGGATCACGTATCGGGCTGCGTTGTGTAGTGGGAGATGTGACAGAGAGTGTTCGCTCGATGGAGATGCTAAAAGAGCAGAAGCATGAGATCGAACGATTATCTGAACAGAAGGATCTCTTCCTGTACCAGCTGGCCCATGATCTCAGAACACCCCTTACCCCGATAATCGGAATGGGACCTCTTCTCATACAGGGAATATCTGACCCTGATGCACAGGAACTTATCAGGATCTTTCTCAACAGTGTTGACTTCCTCAGGAAGATGGTCGAGGATATTCTGGTAAATGCAAAACTGAACAGAACTAACACCCTAGAATCATTTGAGGAGTATAACCTCTCAAATCTGATATCTGATGCAATTGAAGCCAACAGGTTTTTGGCAGATCAAAAAGAGGTCAAAATTGAGCAGTTCATCCCACCGGACATAATACTCTCAATGTCAAAGCCCTATGCCAGCCTTGTATTTCGAAACCTCGTCAACAATGCAGTCAAATATAACTTCCCAAAGGGAAAGGTAACGATATCTGCCGAAGTTGAGGATGGAGAAGTAAAAATAACAATAACCGATACAGGAATGGGGATAAAACGTGAGATCATGGAGAAGATCTGGGATGAACTTTTTATCGGCGATCAATCCCGACATGATCCATTATCAAAGGGTTTCGGGCTATCCATCGTTAAAAAGATTGTAAAACTTCACCATGGAGCTGTTGAAGTCTTCAGTGATGGTGACATGAAAGGCTCCACCTTTATCGTGCAACTGCCAATTACCAGAATAAACAGGGAATAGAAGAGTCCTCATCTGGAACATGCAAGCCTTCCTATATCTGTGAGGTGATACCCGGATAGTCAACTCTCTGGGATACACAGACCCGGTTATGTCCGTATCCAGCGATATCTACCGGAATCCCTGTTTCAGCAAAGAAATCACGAATCTCTTCTAGTTCTACACCCCGAACCGGGTATACCCAGGACTCAG
>CAZVAS010000168.1:0-4481 GCA_964625165.1 uncultured Methanospirillum sp.
TGAAATCTGTTGAGGCAATCAACCAACGGCTTGATGCGGTGGAGTTCTTTACCCATGAGACCATTCTGCGCCAGGATCTCAGGCACCTACTCCACAGGTATGCGGATCTTGAACGTATTGCAGGCAGAATCTCATATGGCAATGCAAGTCCGCGTGATCTCGTGACTCTTAGTACTGCACTCAGTGTAGCCTCATCGGTTAGAACACTCTTTCAAAATTTTACAGATATTCCTGAATCGATCAGAATCTCTGTATCAGGGATCCCGGATCTTGAGTCTCTTGTGACCCTTATCGACCAGGCCATCGTTGATGATCCACCGCTTCTGATAAGAAAAGGGGGTGTCATCAGAGACGGATACCATGAAGAACTCGACCGGCTCAGGCTGATCTCAAGGGACGGACGCCAGTGGGTTGCTGATCTGGAGCAGCAGGAGAAAGAGAGGACCGGGATCAAGTCTCTGAAGATAAAATATAACGCAGTTTTCGGATTTTTCATCGAGATCACCAAAGCAAACCTCTCATCAGTTCCTCCTGATTATGAACGACGTCAGACTACAGCCAACGGTGAGCGGTTTACTATTCCTGCTCTCCGCGAAGTTGAGTCCCAGATTGCTACCGCTGATGAACGCCTGTTAAGCCTGGAGGAAGAACTCTACACTGCCCTTCTTGCAAACCTCCGGGAACATGTCTCCGCTCTTCAGGAGACAGCCCATGCAATCGCACGAGTTGATCTCTTTGCAGGTCTTGCAGAGGCTGCATTAAAGTTCAGGTATGTACGGCCCCACCTCATCGATGAGCCGACACTGTTGGTACGGGAAGGTCGGCATCCGGTTGTCGAAGCTTCTCTTGAGAGCGGTTTCGTGCCTAATGACGCTGAGATGAACGCTTCCGGCGAGCAGATCCTGATCATCACCGGTGCCAACATGGCAGGAAAGTCCACCTACATGCGAAGTGTCGCCCTGATCATCGTGATGGCGCAGATGGGCAGTTTTGTCCCGGCCGGATACGCAAAAGTCGGACTGGTGGATCGGATATTTACCAGGGTCGGTGCGTTTGATGATCTCGCAAGCGGCCAGAGCACGTTCATGGTGGAGATGCTCGAACTCGCCACAATCCTGAACCATGCAACTGATCAGAGCCTTGTTATCCTTGATGAGATCGGAAGAGGTACCAGCACGCTTGACGGGTACTGTATCGCTCGGGCGGTGCTTGAGCACCTGCATGGAAAGAAGAACAAGGGGCCAAGAACCCTCTTTGCAACACATTTCCATGAACTAGTGGGTGTCGAAGCAGACCTGAAAAGGGTAAGAAACTGCCACTTTGCAGTCAGGGAGACAGACAAGGACGTTGTATTTCTCAGAAAACTCATACCTGGTGCAACGGATCGCAGTTATGGTATCCATGTGGCCGACCTAGCCGGTGTTCCGGCCCCGGTTATCAAGAGGGCCGAAGACCTCATGAAGAAGGTTATGAGGGGTGAGGAGTCACCGGGAGGAGGAGTGAAACGATATACCCAGATGATCCTGCTCGATGCCCCGGCTGCCCCTTCATCCGGACAGTCAGGGCCTGACCCCATCAGGGAAGAGCTTGATTCTATTGATGTGAACTCGCTCACCCCACTTCAAGCCCTCTCATTGCTTGCCGATCTGAAGAGCAAGGCACAGGATAAGACGTGACTGTTACAGTTCCTCATATCAGGGTCCTTGACGGGGAGACGATCAACCAGATCGCAGCTGGTGAGGTGGTCGAAAGACCAGCGTCCATCGTTAAAGAACTCATCGAGAACTCAATTGATGCCGGTGCAGCTACAATCACGGTTGAGATCAGTTCGAACAAAAAGGAGATCACCAGGATACGAATCATTGACGACGGCCGCGGGATACCCTCTGATGAGGTTACCCTCGCCTTTTCTCCTCATGCAACAAGCAAGATCCAGACTGCAGAGGATCTGAATACCTGTCATACACTTGGATTCAGGGGAGAAGCACTCGCCAGTATCGCCGCCATCGCATATGTCACAATGGTGACCCGGTTCCGCGATGAAGACGCAGGAACCAGGCTCATCATCAGCGGTGGAGAGATCCTTGAACTGGGTGCAACCGGTGCCCCGGTTGGGACCACCCTTACAGTGGAGGAGATCTTCTTCACCACCCCGGCACGGCGAAAGTTCCTCAAAAGCCTTGCTACCGAACTTTCCCGGATCTCATCGGTGATCGAGGTCTTCAGCCTTTTGTACCCGGTGATCACCTTCAGGTACATCCTGAACGGACAGGAAAAATCCACAAGTCACGGAACCCGGACCCTCGGTGAGGTGCTGCGGGCTTTGAGGCCTGATGAAGCAGGGAAGATGATTCCTGTCAGTGGGGAAGAGCACGGAATTGTTTTGGATGGATTCATCTCACATCCGGAACTGATCCGGCAGAACACTCAGCGGATTCTTATCGCCGTCAACGGAAGAATGATCGTTTCGTCCCGGATATCAGGGGCCATCCGTGCAGGATATGGAACACTCATTCCGTCACACTCATTTCCGATTGCTGTTCTGAAGATAAACCTGGATCCTGCCCGCGTTGATGCAAACATTCACCCGACCAAACGGGAGATCAGGATCTCCGATGAGCCAGAGTTTCTCAGGTTCATCGCATCCAGGGTGAAAGAAGCACTGCAGGGGCAGGATCTTTCTCACTCAGGGTATTCTGATAATAGAGAAGCATCGTTAATTGCTGATTCACAGGAGCATGGCGTTCCTACTCCAACTCCAATATACCGGATTCCTGAAACTCCTGCACAAAGGGTTTGTGAGGCCACCCTTGCCGGGTACAGGACTACCGCACGTCAACTGAGACAGACCCGCCTCCTTATGGAGCCGACAGGAACTGAAGACGAAAACCGGTTCCCCACTCTGACCTACATAGGCCAGGTTGCCGCAACCTATCTTCTTGCCTCAAACAATGCCGGTGATCTGATCCTCATCGATCAGCACGCTGCCCACGAACGGGTAAGATATGACCAGTTGAAGAGGGAACAGAGGGAGGGAACTCTCTCACAGGAACTGCTCGTCCCGATAGTTCTTCAGTTGACCACATCAGAATATCATCTCCTCGATGAGATCAGATCTGATCTTGAAGAAGAAGGCTTTCATCTTGAACCGTTTGGGAAGGATACCTGGTGTGTAAGGAGTGTCCCGGTCGTGCTCGGGCGTTGTGAGGACCCTGATGCAATTAAAGAGATCATTACAGGTGCCCTCACCGGAGGGCAGGACAACAGGATGCAGGAGTCTGTCTCCCGGCTGGTTGCCTGCCGGGGTGCAGTCAAGGCAGGAGTCATTCTCACACCTGAACAGGGAGAGGAGATCATCAGCCAGCTCTCCCGTACATCTGAACCATACACTTGTCCGCATGGGAGGCCTACCATAGTCTCATTCACCAGGTCAAAATTGGAAGAGCTCTTCAGGAGAAGATGAAATGTCAGGTACGTATGCGATTCTTCCAGCCAGATTGAGAGGGTTGTCTGATGACCCAACATCGCCTTGAAACCGGGGTAAGTCAGGTATTCCAGGGCTCTGAACCCGATGATCTTAAAGCGTTTATAGCAATAATCCACGGATTTTATGCCAGGATGAGACGCCCCATGCCGTGGCGTGATGAGATTACCCCTTACCGGGTTGTAGTATCTGAACTCATGTTGCAGCAGACCCAGGTTCCACGGGTGATGGAGAAATTTCCACATTTCATCAGCAGGTTTCCAGATTTTTCATCACTCGCAGATGCATCTCTTGCAGATGTTCTTGGTGCATGGCAAGGTCTCGGATATAACCGGAGGGCAAAATATCTGCATGGCCTCGCGCGCACAGTAACAGATGACTGGAATGGAATTCTTCCGACAGAACCCGAAATTCTTGTTACATTTCCTGGAATAGGCAGGGCAACCGCGGGATCGATCACTGCCTTTGCCTTCAACAAGCCAGTCGTTTTTATTGAAACCAACATCAGAAGGGTGTTTATTCATCACTTTTTTGCTGATGGTGAGAAGATTGCAGATTCTGAAATACATCCTCTCGTCGAGACCACGCTTGATCATGAAAATCCTCGCGAGTGGTATTATGCCCTGATGGACTACGGTACATGGCTTGCTCGCAGGGTAGAGAATCCAAACAGGAAAAGTCGCCATTATTCCAGGCAATCTGCATTTGAAGGATCAGATCGGCAGATCAGAAGTAAACTATTAAGACATCTGCTTGATGAGAAGAGAACTCCGCTTGAAGTTCTCATACAAAGTTCTGGTGAAGATTCGCAGCGGGTGCGGCGAATACTCGTAGGAATGATCCAGGACGGTCTTCTCTATGAGAGTAATGGAGTTGTAACAGTAGCAGAATAGAACCAAGGTTTCGTTTATTTTCTCTTTTATTCAGCACAAATGCGTAAGTTTTTAAAAAATTAGTCCATTTGATATAGTTCAAATGGCCTAAACATCAGCACCAC
>CAZVAS010000169.1:0-4446 GCA_964625165.1 uncultured Methanospirillum sp.
GATATCAACAATTCTTCATCTCAGATATGAGTACTACGCAGCAGTGATCGTGGTCCTCTTCACATCAATTGCCCTGGCATTCACCTGGGATCTTCTCTCATCCAGGCAAACTGCCGAGTCCAAAAGCATAGGAAAGGGCCAAAAGACACAGGGCAATAGTTTGATTCAGAAGAATCTGCCCCTTATTGTAGTTGGTCTAATCATCCTGATAATCACTGGTCTTTCAGCCCAGATTACCTGGGAAGTTGGAACAAAACAACTCCAGATGATAGGAATGAACGATGACTGGGCAGGTGCCCTGACCTGGCTTGAGAAGAACTCACCAGATCCTGGGATTGATTACCTGAAGATCTACGACAAAGAAGGGTTTTCTTATCCGAACAACTCGTACGGGGTGCTATCCTGGTGGGACTATGGACACTGGATCACATACCTCGCCAAACGTATCCCAATCACAACCCCGTTCCAGAACAATGTCCCACCAGTCGCACAATTCCTGGTTTCAACAGATGAGAAATCAGCTGATTCCCTCGCAGAAAAGGTGGGTACGAAGTATGTCATCATCGACTACGAGATGATTAACAGCAAGTACCCTTCACTCCCTCTCTGGGCGTATGGACAGGATTCCAGGGATAAGTACCAAAAATACTACTATCAGCAATCAAAAAACAATCCAAACCAGTATGATCCAGTTCTCACCCTAAAGCCGGACTTCTTCACATCCATGGTATCGCGCCTTTATATCTTTGATGGGACAGAGACAAACAGCACGGGAGGGAGTCTTGTCCAGTATGGAGAGATGCAGACAGGCAGCCAGAAAGTTCCCGCCATCTCCAGAATAAACACCCTAACACCAGAACAGGCAGAAAAAGCTGCATCTGAACCCTTGAGTCCGGGTACTGATCTTGTTTCTATCCAGTATACTCACCCGATTACCAAAATTCCAGCCCTGGATCATTACCGACTGGTATATGAATCCCCAACAGTCACTGCATCTGACGAACTCGCTGAGATGCACAACGTGAAGATATTTGAGAAAGTTTCAGGATACCAGATCAATGGAACTGGGACATTAGAACTTCCGATTGTTACCAACCAGGGACGTACATTCACATATCGGCAGGAAAGTGACAACGGTACATTCACCGTACCCTACTCAACCGACGGGGAGACACCAGGAGTTCATGCAACCGGACCATACAAGAATCTCCAGACTGGAGATACTTTTGAAGTTTCAGAAAAACAGATCTCTTAAAAACTTTTTTTGGGGTATTAGACCCGCTTGTAATCATCTTCTGTCCGCTCTATGTCATCCTCTTCAAGGTACTCCCCTATCTGAACCTCAATAACCTCAAGAGGGATTTTTCCGGAATTCGCAAGCCGATGCATCACTCCGGCAGGAACATAGGTCGATTCACCTGGCCTGAGAAACTTGTGAATGTCATCAAGTTGTACATCGGCAGTTCCATGAACTATCACCCAATGTTCAGAACGGTGATGATGACGCTGAAGTGAGAGCCGTTTTCCAGGATTTACATTCAAACGCTTTATCTTATATCCCAATGTTTCTTCAAGTTCGGTATAGGAACCCCATGGCCTGAAGACAGTCCGATGAAACTCAGTGATCGGGTTACCCTGCTTTTTCAACCCTTTTACCAGGTCTCCAACCCTTTCGGCCATATCCCGTTTGCAGACCAGAAGGGCATCTTCAGTATCTACAACGATGGTATCTTCAATTCCTATCAGCGCCGTAACCCGATCCCCTGTGCTGATGAAATTCCCAGATGAATCAATCCCCTGGTAGGAGCCCACATTTGCATGCTCATCCTTATGAGAAACCTCATACCATGCTGCGAATGTGCCGAGATCTGTCCAATCAGCAGTGAGAGGAACCGTGACCACCCGGGAAGAATGCTCAAGAAGACCATAATCGATGGATATTGAGGGAAGATCCTGATACACCAGATCCGGTGACTCAAATGCTGCAGATATTTCTGGTTGATACCGCTTCAACTCTTCCTGGAAAACACCGACTGAAAAGAGAAACATTCCGCTGTTCCAGAGGTATCCATTACAGACATAAGTCTCGGCAGTCTCCTTGTCTGGTTTCTCCTTGAACTGTTTGACCCGGAACCCCGGACCTAGTTTATCCCCTGGAGCTATATACCCATATCCTGTGTGTGGGGTAGCAGGGCATATTCCAAACGTAACAAGGTTGTCTCTTCCGAGTTCTATTGCATCACGTATCTCCTCTATCGCCTTATCATCAAGTTTATGATCACTTGGGAACACAACAACCGTAGCATCAGGCGATTCCTTTTGAATCTCCTGTACTGACCAGGTAATTGCAGGGAGGGTATTGCGTCCTTCAATCTCGCGGAGCAGGTGTTCATCATTAATCGTAAACCCAAGTTCTGCAACCTGATCCCTCACCAGGTACTGGTGGATCTCATTGGTGACGATGAGAATATGTTCAGGGTCTGATAGACGTAATGCACGCAGGTATGTTTCCTGGAAAAGGGAATGACCCTGAACCTGGAGAAACTGTTTTGGATACTGAGTTCTGGAGAGGGGCCAGAGCCTGGTTCCAACACCTCCGGCAAGGATGACTGAAAAGAGGGCACTCATCTCTGACATATCTGTCACTGACAACCATCAACTCTTCTCCCTTATGCTCAAATCCTCTGACTGTGAAGTGATAGATACAGGTGTAACGATGGATTATCGTATCAGGATATTAGCAGCGTTGTTCGTTATTGTCGGAGTCATAATCTCAGGATGTACTTCAACAGAAAAAACGCAGCCACCTGAATCTATTCCAGGTCCATCCATAATTGATCTTGAAGACATTGCTGCAACAAATAGCGGGATTGTACTCACAGATGCTATTGGTAGAGAAGTCACAGTCCCCAGAAATATCACTCACATCCTCTGTTCTGGACCCGGTTGTATGCGATATCTCGCATATCTTCGTGAAGTTGAAAAAGCGGTAGCAGCAGACCAGATAGAAAGGGATACACTGTCACCAACTCCTCTCCCGTACCTTGTGGCGAACCCACAAATTCGAACCCTCCCTGCTACCGGAAAGATCACAGATGTAGTTGAACCATCACAAGTAACCGGATTGAACTCTCGTCCGGATCTGATCATCCTGATGGGAGACAACCCACAGATTTCTGCAGATGAAATTCAGAGGCGTACAGGAATTTCGGTAATAGTGCTTCAGGATGGTGATCTTTCATACCGCAGAAACGCGATGAATTATTCACTCCGTATCATGGGCCTCGTGCTGGGGAAGACTGAGCGGGCTGAAGAGGTGATTAAGTTCTTTGATAAGGTCACGGAGAATCTTCAGGCAAGAACCTCAACAATCGCTGATTTTCAACAGAAAAAAACATATCTTGGAGGATATTCAACTCCAAACCCAGAAGGATTGTTCTCGACTACCTCCATTTATATGCCTCTGCGCATGATCCCAGCACATAATATCGCAGAAGAATATGGAAATCAGAACAGTCTCTCTGGAGCCTTTATCATTCCCAAGGAGGCTCTCATCAGGATGTCGCCGGATGCCATATTCCTTGACATGACCACTTGGTCACTGAAGGAGAGTGCAGTCGCTGATATAGAGAAGAGCGAGTCGATAAAAGGACTTCCTGCAGTGAGACAGGATGAGGTCTATGGTCTCCTCCCGACTGCCTTGTATGGTGAGGACCACGAATCAGATCTGATCAATGCGTATGTTATTGGTAAGGCACTGTACCCTGAGAAGTTCACCGATGTAGATCCAAAAGTGATGGCAGATTACATCTTTGCATTCCTCTATGGTGAGCCAATCTTTGAGGAACTTAATAAAAATTATGGGGGAATGGCATTGTCACGGATTCCCCTGTTCACCTGAACTCTTTTCACCAGACTTTTTTTGTCAAAGCCCAAGGTAAACCCTGCCTAAAAAAATCCTTGGAATATTCAGCGATATAAGATACAAAGTGATGTAACAATAATTAAAAAGAAGTGGGCTCGCTGAGATTCGAACTCAGGATCTCCGCCATGTCAAGGCGACGTCATAACCAGCTAGACCACGAGCCCCCGGTTGTGCCTTACAATGTAGGGGGGACGACTATATAAAAATTATTGTTTTAGAGTTATAGTATTCACAAATTAGATCCGTGCGAACTTTGCAGAATAAATCCCAGGCATGCCACGAATGGCTTCCATTACACCTTCAGAGACATCGCTGTCCACGTTCAGGACCATTATCGCCTCTTCTCCTTCTTTGAATCTTCCGACCTGCATTCCAGCAATATTAATCTGGCTTTCACCGAGAATTGTTGAAGCACGCCCGATGACACCCGGCTTATCCAGGTGACGCGAGATGATGACCGCGCCTTCAGGGATCATGTCCATCGTGTAACCACCGATGGAGACGATCCTGCTTCCACCCTG
>CAZVAS010000170.1:0-4442 GCA_964625165.1 uncultured Methanospirillum sp.
GATGTTTGAGGAGAAGAGGGCCATTCAGAACGAAAAGGACACAACGTAAACGAATAGATCAACACCAGTACTTTCAGGTTTGCCTGCGAACAATATCCTGAAATATCCCAAATCTACAGGAACATGGGGACTGACGAGTCATGATCGATGCTCATTGGAATAATTATTTAATAAAATTATTTAACATATATCCATCGTCATCCCCTCTGCCTCAAGATACCCGAGCCCCCATACCTTGAGTGCATCAAATACCGGGAACAGGGCTTTTCCATGTTCAGTCAGCGAGTACTCAACACGGGGAGGAACCTCCGGGAACACAACCCGTGACACAATCCTCAGTTCCTCAAGTTCACGAAGATGGGCGGTGAGCGTATTCGAATTCACCTCGTGCATCTTCTTCTTCAGATCAGTGAACCGGAGTGCATCACCCCGAAGATGCCAGATGATGAGAATATTCCATCTGCTCCCGAGAACCTCGATGAAGAGTTCTATCAGACATTTGGATTTTTTATTGCGTTTCATCGATTATGCCCCATTAGTTATTTTTAATGACCTATGTTAGTTCATATTACCTGCACAGTATAAGTAACTAACAGAGAAAATAGGGACATGAGATAAGAATGGATACAAAAGATCCGAGATGTGTTCAGTGTAAAAGTATGAGATGCGGAACTGCTGATAAGGATGGACCTGTCCCGTCATCCTGCCCGACAGAGGCGTATGCAGATCTCATCAGGGAGACGACAGAGAGATATCATCTCTCTGAAAACAAGGCCGTTATCCAGGGATGGTACAAGATGATGAGCAGGATCCTTGATCCAAATAATCCGCGTGGAAAGTTATCATGGACCCGGGTTGACGAGATCATGGAGTATGCCAGGATCAGGGGAATGAAGAGACTCGGGATTGCCACATGCTACGCACTGTTGTTTGAATCAAAATTATTATCAGATATCCTTGAGGCAAACGGGTTTGAGGTCCTCTCTGTCTCCTGCCTCTGTGGTGAAGTAAACCCGCAGGATGCCGGACTTGACGGCAACGTCTTCTGTAACCCGATACTCCAGGCAGAAGTGCTCAACCGTGAAAAGACAGACCTCAACATAATGGTCGGCCTGTGTGTCGGCCATGACATCCTGTTTCTCCGCCACTGCACCGGAGAGACGACACCACTCATCGTCAAAGATCGTGCACTTGGCCATAACCCGGTAGCTGCATTGTACATGAGCCAGAATAATTTCTACAAGGAGAGATTCATCCGGGATTGCCGATAAATCCGTTCCGTTATGTTCTCCGGGAAATGTCAGAACTGCAGGCAAAATGGCCCCATCAGTCTGTCATCTCTGGTGAAAAAAAGACAAATCTGCTGCAGTGCGGTGAGGAATTCTTCCTCATGCTCTCTGGATTGTCATCTCATAAATATTGTCAGATAAATAAATCCACTTCTTGCAGAGATACAAGGATTAACACAATATTAGTGAATTCAGCGAGTCGAGCATCAGAGAAAACTTTAGGATCTTCTAAAATGGAATTCTTTTTTCAGATATGAACAATCATGGCCCACAAATCAATTAATACCCCATTCAGCATCTTTTTTTAAGAACCATATCACAATACACCAGATAGTCGCCCCAAATCTAAAATTAAAAAGATAATCATGAGATAATGGTTATCAGACAAAATAATAAAAACATTTTTTAGACAGGATAAATATCATGGCACGAGAAAATGAGCCAAATCTTTAAGTTAGTCTATGAAAGATACACCGATAGGAATTGCATGGTACCCTGCTGATATCCGGATTTAGAAATGAGTGATCCTGTAAAAGTCCTTGTTGTGGAAGACGAATTTGTGACAGGCCTGGAAATTCGTGCTCGCCTGGAAGATCTGGGATACGAAGTACTTGATGTCGTTGACACCGGGGAAGAAGCAATAACAAAGGCTGAAACTCTCCTCCCTGACATCATGATCATGGATATCACATTACGGGGGAAGATGAACGGTATAGAGTCTGCCGATGTCATCAGAAAAAAACTCACCATCCCGGTAATATTCCTGACCGCCCATTCAGATGACGGGACGGTAGAGAAAGCAATCCAGTCAGAACCCTTCGGCTATCTGATCAAACCCCTTGATGAACGTGCACTCAACACAACCATCCAGATGGCATTGTACAAGTATGCAATGGATAAAGCACTTATAAAAAGTGAAAAAAGATACCGGAGCATTGCAGAACAGGTTGATAATGCCATCATCATACTAAATCAGGACAAATCTATTGCTTTTCTCAATAGTCATGCAAAAAAGATCTTTCAGGTTCCGGATTCTTCAGAAACCAAGAACCTCGCTGAGATTATTCCAGAAGAACTCAGCAATACAATTAACGATGATCTATCAAAGGTTTTTGAAGAGAACCAGTCATTAAAAATAACTCATCATTTCTTCCATGAAAATAATGAATTCTGGTTTGACTGCTCATTAATTCCTATTTCCATAGATATCGGCGTATTCCAGGTTATTCTGCTGCTCCATGATGTTACTGACATGATCAAAATTGAAAAGGAGATTGAGAAGAAGGGAATTGTACAGATAGAACATAACATGGAACAGTTCCAGATCCTCAATGACAGGATAAGGAACCCTCTTGCAATAATCGTCGCTGCTGCATCACTTACTGACTCAAAACAGAATGATGAGATCATCAACCAGGTTATGGTTATTGATGAACTCGTCTCTCAATTAGACCGGGGATGGGTTCAGTCAGAAGCAGTCCGACGGTTTCTGCTCAAGCATTATGGTCATGGCAAAGAGATCGACTGATAATTAGCGTAACCAATGTAGGAACAAATGGATCATCGGTATGTAGTCCCGCTCATCATCCTTCTTGTAACCATCAGCGGTATAGCATACATCCAGTATCAATCAGTGGTCGACACCTCGCTGAGTGATCACCTGAATGACTGTATTGTCATCGGATATGCCGTCGAACCTCCATACGCCTATGTCACTGGCGGGAATATCACCGGGGAATCTCCAGAAGTCGCACAAAAAATTGTTGAAAAGATAGGAATACCCTGCATTGTGTGGAGACAGACAGAATTCGGTTCACTCATCCCGGAACTTGAAGCAGGAAAGATAGATGTAATAGCATCCGGGATGTTCATATCAGATGACAGGCTGAAAGAGATCTCCTTTTCTTCTCCTTCCTTTCACGTAAACCAGGGGTTACTGGTTAAATCAGGGAACCCATCAGATATTCACTCGTATAAAGAGGCTGTTGAGAAGAAAAATGTAGTAATCGCTGTCCTGGCAGATTCAATCGAACAGGACGTGTTTCATGATCTTGGCATGCCTGAAGACAGGCTCATCATTGTTCCAGATACCACGACCGGTCGGGCATCGGTTGAGACCGGAAAAGCAGCAGGATTTGCCCTCTCAACACCCTCCATCCGGTGGCTTGCTTCACACTCAACGCCCGGAAAACTAGAAGAGGCACATCCATTTTATCAGACCGATATACCGGCTCTCAGATCATATGGCTACGGGGCGTTTGGGTTCAGAAAGCAGGATCATGCACTAATTTCTGCATGGAATAGCATGATGAAGGGGTATATCGGGTGCGATAACCATCTGAACCTTATCAGCAGATTTGGGTTTTCCAAAGATGAAGTACCGGTTGATGACTCAAACATATCTACCTGGAATCAATCATGAAGTATTCAGATCTTGTAACCAGGTTATCAGTCATTCTCGCTAACCCACGGTTTTGGATCTGGGTGGCTATTTTTTTCACCATTTGTGTCAGTTTTTCTATCACCTGGTTTCATTACCAGGAACAGGAGGAGATGAAATATATCACCAATGATCTCAATCTCCTTGGAACTGCTCGTATTGACCTGATTAAAGGATTTTTACATATTACCCAGGGAGAGAATAATACATCACCGTATGATAAATACAAGGGATATGCCCTGTTAGATCAGTCCATTCAATCAATTGAGAGGACAATCACTGAAATCGAAAATATTCCATCCATATACAATATCAGTGCACTCCCGGATACGACTCACTTTCGAAATAAGGTAGAGACCTTTAAACGAGTTCTTAATTCATTGGAATACTCTCCTGACCATGACGAGAATCTCCAGATTCAACTCCGTGTCTCTCTCTATGATCTTGAACAGCAGACAGACCTCCTTGATCTGGCATTGCGGCAGTCACTACAGCAGCGGACCAAGACCTGGAACAACGATTTTATCCTGATGCTTGGGTTCATTATGGTGCTGTTATCCGGGCTATGTGGAGCAGCAATCTATTCCATGAACCAGGCTGAAAAGGCCTTTTCCACGGTGAAGGAGACAGAACAGAAGTACAGGTTACTAGCCGAAAATGCAGGAGATGTCATCTGGACGATGGACATCCAGTCGGGAAAGATGAGTTATGTC
>CAZVAS010000171.1:0-3087 GCA_964625165.1 uncultured Methanospirillum sp.
CCTGTACGAACTGCATGCTCTGATCTCTAGTTCCTGGACTCATACCCTTTCTCCTATACCTGATGCAGCCTACAGACACATCGCACCGGTCAGATGCAGCGGCGTTTGAAGACATCAGGTTTTGAAACGTTCTGGATTTACTATAATTACCATTCATGCCAACCTTCTCCCAACGTGAGAGCAGAGGAGTATGACTGGTCAATCTACCATGTCATAACCGGAGGGAAGAACTGCACTGCAGACGACATCTGCGAGAATAGCGGCTTTTCCCGTGAACAGGTTGAAGAATCACTTGCAAGACTCATGAAGACCCATCTTGTAGAGTGCAGGGGAGACCGGTATCGTGCATGCTCTCTTGAGGAGTTCCTGATCACAAGCCAGTTGAACCAGGATCCTTTTTCAGATATTATCATCGAGAACGGAGTTGTGAAGGTGAAAAATCCCACTACAGAATCTGCGGATAATCATGATGTGAGGGGACAGGAATGAAGGAGGTTGCGATCCTCAGGCTCGGCCATCGCCCGCAGCGTGATCAACGGGTGACCACCCATGTCGGGCTGACAGCACGTGCTCTCGGGGCAACCGGGATGTATCTGGCCTCCAACGATACCGGGATAGTAAAGAGTATCCTTGATGTCGGTGACCGGTGGGGAGGAGAGTTCTTTGTTGAGAACGACGTAGGCTGGCATTCGTGTATCCGCCGCTGGAAAGAGGCGGGGGGAACGGTTGTGCATCTTACCATGTTCGGGCTGAATCTGCCTGATGTGGAGGAGGAGATCCTCTCCCGTGACAAGATCCTTGTTGTCGTCGGGGCCGAGAAGGTTCCGGGTGAAGTGTACCACCTGGCCGACTTTAACGTCGCGGTCAGCAACCAGCCACACTCAGAGATCTCAAGTATGGCCATCTTCCTTGATCACCTCATGGGAAAAGATGCCCTCGTCCAGAAGTTCCCGGGGGCTAAGGTAAGGGTTGTCCCCTGTAAGGAAGGAAAACTGGTCGAAGAGATCAGACCTGAAGAATGAACGGAGCGATTCAGAGGATCCTTGTCGCGGGATTCTCAACACGCCATGTGGTCTCCTCGGCGGTCAGGGCCGGGCTTGAGGTCTGTGCCATCGACAACTTCTGCGATCAGGACCTCCGAAACCTGGTTTTTGCATACGAGCGGTTCGAAGAACTTGCAGAGCTTCCTGACCTGATCCGCAGGTTCTGCAAGGAACAGGAGGTTGATGCGGTCATCACCACATCAGGTGCCGAAGATCTTGCGGGCCTTCCGGTACCGATACTTGGTACTGATCCTGCAGTCGCGGCACGGTTCCTTGATAAAGAACTGACACAACGGTTCTTTGAGGAGCACGGATTCCCAGTTCCTGCCCGGGCCCTTCCCGGAGTCTTTCCTGCCATGCTCAAGCCATGCAGGGGATCAGGAGGCTGGAGAAATGCCCTTGTCACCAGTGAGGAAGATATCAGATCCTGGGAGAGTATCTTTCCCGGTGAGCCATATCTGCTCCAGGAGCTGGCACCAGGTATCCCTGCATCGGTATGCTGTGTTGCTGACGGACACCGGGCAAAGGCTGTCGCAGTTAACCTTCAGATCCTGCGGGGGAGCAAGGAGGCACGATACGGGTTCTGCGGATCGCTGACACCGTTCAGGCATCAGATGGCAGACCAGATGCGCATGATGGCTGAGAGGATAGCGGCCGCAACCGGATGCTGCGGTGTGCTCGGTATAGACTTTCTTGTAACCGACACCAGCATCACTGCAATTGAGATCAACCCCAGATTCGTTGCAACCCTTGACACCATCGAACGGGCGACAGGCTGCAACCTTGTGAAATTGCACATCGATGCCTGTCAGGGTGTACTTCCGAATACAATCCCGGAGGGAAGAAGTACCTGTATCAGGCAGATCCTCTTTGCACCCCATGATCTGACCATCTCATCAGATCTCTCCCATCTCATCCCTGATGTCGCGGACATTCCGGTTCCTCCTACATCGTTTGAGACAGGAGATGCTGTCATCAGCGTGTACGGAGAAGGAGAAGACGAATCCTCAGCCCGGCTCGCACTGGATAAAACTATCAGAAGAGTATCCCAATATATAGGGTAATGGTCACCGTAGAAGAGCTGCTCCAGGAGCCGGCGATCGTAGCGTACCTGCACCGGATGATCGGGGACGAGGGGATGGACCTTATCCGCCGGTTTCCCGAGGGAAAAGAGTACAGCGACGAGGAACTGGCCGAACTGACCGAGATTAACCTGAACTCAGTCAGGAACACGCTCTATACTCTGTATGAGCACCGGCTGGCACGTTACCGGAGAATCAAGAATAACGAAACTGGCTGGCTGACCTATCTGTGGCATCTGCAACTCTCCAATATCTATGACGCGGTTGGAAAGGACATGGAAGTGATCCTTGTCAAACTGAAGAAGCGTCATTATTACGAGGAGCAGAACGACTTTTACATCTGTAAAGAGTGCGGGTGTGTCTCCACATTTTATGATGCAATGGACAGCCAGTTTGCATGTCCGGCATGTGAGAACCAGATGTCCCACTTTGACAACGATCCTCTTGTAGATGCACTGGCACGTCGGATTGCACGGATGAAGGAAACGCTCGGGTATGCCTGAACCCGGGGACGAGTACATCAGTTATCTCAAAGAAGCAGGCTGCGATCCAGGTGTGATCTCACACTGTCTGACAGTGCGTGAGGTCGCGGTCAGGATTGCAGACCTGATCCTTTCTGCCGGCACAGCCCCGGTTAACCGGGACCTTGTTGCTGCCGGTGCTGTTCTCCATGATATTGGCAGATCAGAGACCCATGGCATGGATCATGCCGATGCCGGGGGGCGGATCTGCAGAGAGAAGGGATTTCCAAAAGAGGTCTGCCTGATTGTCGAACGGCATATCGGTGCCGGCCTTACCGGAAGTGACCGGGTCGGATTCGGACTTTCTGACGAGGATAGGATCCCAGAGACGATAGAAGAGAAGATCGTGGCCCATGCCGACAACCTGGTGAAGAGCTCGAGGATCATCAGCAGAAGCGATCTCAATCTCTCCATCCTGAAGTTTCCACAGGAGGTTCAGGA
>CAZVAS010000171.1:3187-4387 GCA_964625165.1 uncultured Methanospirillum sp.
TTGGTTGCATCATCAGGAAGGATGGTGATGACAGAGAGGGAGAGTTTGTCAGCAATGAGAGTCAGGTCAGGGGTCGCCCGCATCGAGAGGAATATGTCCCGGTAGCGTGAGTCGAGGATGCGCTTTGCGGTTGTGTCCACCACTCTTCGATCAACTCCTACCTGCTGACCGATCTGCGTCGACGCAATCGGGATAGAATTACAGCAGATCCTTCCCTCCTCGTTCACCCCGAATCCGTTCTCAAGGAGAAACCTGACAACCCTGCCCTGGGACGGGGAATCTGAAAACCCGGAGAGAATAGCCGACCACATATGATGCAGAGATTTGATCTGACTGGGATAAATAACGGATATGTCCGGGAACTTACAAGAAGGGATCAGGGGATCTCAAGTCAAAAAGTATAAGTGTTCATGCGTCCACCTATTCAGGCACGCAGTGAAAGGGGCCCGAAAGATTCTGTAAGCAATCGGGTGTTCTTTGTTCGAGATGACTGAAGAAATTCAGTGACATCAATTATTCTGTGTGGGAGTATCCGAGCCAGGTCAAAGGAGCAGGGTTGAGGGCCCTGTCGCGAAGGCGTTCGAGGGTTCAAATCCCTTCTCCCACATTCTTCTAACACATAAGCATCAGTCAGTGCTCTCTTTTAACGATACATCGGTATCACATGTTCTCCAGATAAACTGTACACCAGTGATACCCAGCGATGACATCCGGCTCTGATGAATCTATACACCCTCTGCTCGCAGACCTTGCAGATTTTTCCCCTTCATCTGACCGGGACTATCTGTTTGTCCCGACAAACCACCTCGTCAGAGCGATTCAGAATGCGTATGTCAGTACGGGGACTCCGATACTCCCTGACCAGATCACAACATTGCGTGAATTCTGCAGAAGATACCACGAGAACTCAAACTCGCCTAGAACTCTGATCTCTGACGGTCAATCACTCCAACTCCTCTCAGAGACCCTTGAAACGATCCGCGATGATATCCCATTCTTCTTCTCACGGCACAACCCTGCACCCACGACCCTCAAGGATCTCCTGGCTCTCCGGGACATCCTCTCTCAGCGAAGAATTGCTTTTTTTGAACAGGAGCAGATCAGAAATTCAGAGAAGTGCAGGCAGATCAATCAGGCACTCGAGGCATACAGCAGAGCCCTGGACCAGAGAGGGCTGACAGATGCAACCGGTCTAATCGA
>CAZVAS010000172.1:0-3083 GCA_964625165.1 uncultured Methanospirillum sp.
GAATACCGCTAAAAATCATCTTTTTCAGAACTGGAAGCCAGTGATTTAATGCAAAAGATCTCACCAGATGAGGATATCTCCACATCAGGCTGGAATGGTTCTTAAACATGAATAGACAATCCTATAATAGTCTGATACTATCCCGCATGCTAACAGGCAGGTACAGGTAATGTTTGACCATCCAAAAAACGCACTCACCGAGGTACTCATCGTTGAGGATGATGAGATCATCGCATCGCTGATAGAGAAATTTCTCCTTCAGCGTGAGTACGTGATAACCGCGAAGGTTAGTACCGGTGAAGAGGCACTCTACAAGGTCGCCGAACATCTGCCAGATATTGTCCTGATGGATATCAATCTCGCAGGAAAGATCGACGGAATTACTGCGACAAAATACATCACTGCAATATTCAGAATTCCGGTTATCTTCCTTTCAGCTCAGGATGATGAGAAGACACTGAATCGTGCAGCCCATGCCGAACCTGCAAGTTTCATCATCAAACCATTCAGTGCAAAAGATCTCTACTCAAATATCGAGATCGCACTTCACAATGATCGACTGCTTAAACGATCCAAAGATTTCCAGTTTAGTAAAATCCGCAGAGTTGCACGAGCTGCGCTCTCTGAGCTGGATGCATACTTCATCCTTGACAACAGGGGAAGAATCCTCTTTATCAATCCGTATGGAGAGCACATCCTCAATGTCTCTCGAAATGACGTGATCAATGATCCCATCGGAAAATTCCTGACATTTTACGATACCAGACAGAATACCATCTTCACCGATACATTCCAGGATGTCATCAGGGAGAGCCTGGTGCTTGGAATCAAACAACATATCGCAGTTAAGATGAAGGATGGAACGTTCAGACATGTTGTGATTCAGTCATCATCGATCAGAGATGCAGCAAACGAGACTATCGGAGTGATGGTCCGGATGCACATGAAGATGAAGAACGAAGTATGAGTCAGACAGGAGGGTTTATCAATCCTCACGACTCACTTGTATAAGCACCTCAGTCCCGGTAGGGTAGTGGATATCCTAGAAGCCTGCGGAGCTTTTGACCCGGGTTCAAGTCCCGGCCGGGGCGCTACAACTTTTTTCGTTTTGTTTGTGAATCCAATAACAATCTAATATTGAATTGTAATTTAAAAAAAGTGAAGAAAGAGATTAGTTTTTCTTTATCTTTGCTCTGACAAGCCGTGCCTGAAGTCCGTAGTAATGCGAGAAACCAATGGCATCTGTCTGATCAATCAGCTTCGAATCAAATGAGGCCACATCGACCGAGTAGAATGAATCAGGTGATGACCGGCCGAGTACAGTGACAGTTCCTTTGTAGAGCCGGAGATCCACAGTCCCGTTCACCCGCTGCTGGGTCGTATCAATGAAGGCATTCAGGGCATCCCAGAGGGGTTCATAGATCAGACCGTAATATGCAAGCTGGGCCCACTTCGCATCCACGGACTGCTTGAATGCATACTCTTCCCGGGTGAGAACTAGCCGCTCAAGATCTGCATGTGCAGTAAGCAGAACAGTTGCTGCAGGGTGCTCATAGATCTCACGGGCCTTGATCCCCAGAACCCGGTTCTCCATCATATCATTTCTGCCAATTCCATGGCTACCTGCAATCCGGTTCATCTCACGGATCAGATCATACCCTGACATCTTCTTCCCATTCAGAGCAACGGGAAGTCCTTTCTCAAAGGTCAGGGTGATCTCAAGAGGAGTTTGTGGAGCACTCATTGGTGAAACGGTCCAGGCATAGATCTCTTCAGGAGGATGGAAATCAGGCTCTTCGAGATGACCACCCTCAACACTTCGCGACCAGAGGTTCTCATCAACAGACCAGGGTTTTTCCTTGTTGACCGGGACCGGAACCCCATGCTGCTCTGCATACCCGATCTCCCACTCACGGGTCATGTTGTTCTCACGAATCGGAGCAACAACATCAAGACCAGCTGACCTGAAGACAACATCGAACCTGAGCTGGTCGTTACCTTTTCCTGTACATCCGTGTGCTACAGCAGTTGCACCCTCTGTCTTTGCGATCTCAACAACAGCTTCGGCGATGATCGGCCTTGCAAGGGAAGTTCCCATTGGGTATCCTTCATACAGACCATTTGCACGTATCGATGGGAACAGGCACCGATCCACAAACTCCTGTTTGAGATCAACAGTGTAATGCCGGTCTGCAAGTTTCTTTCCCTTCTCTTCAGCAACGGCTATCTCTTCGTCACGCTGACCAACGTTTGCTGCCACGGTGACGACGCGATCATACCCATACTGTTCTTTCAGCAGAGGAATACAGATCGAGGTGTCAAGCCCACCTGAATATGCAAGAACTACAGTGCCTTTGCCCATGTAAATATCTCCGGAAAATTGTGAATTATCCTCATATATATGAACATGAAGAAAAGAAAAAACTCCCGGAGGATTTCTTTCTGCCGGGAGGAAGAGAAGATCAAGAGATGTAGTGCTGGAGGGGTTCAATAGTCAGGTTTTCAGCCCTGACTGTGTTGATCGCTTCAGCAGCTGCAAGGGCTGCCTGGATGGTGGTTATGTATGGCACACCGTAGTCTACAGCGGTCCGCATGATCTGGATGTGATCCTGTCGTGCCCTGCGATCGGCAAAGACGTTGATGATGAGACTGATCTCTCCACCTCTGAGCATGTCGATAACATTTGGTGAACCTTCCTGGATCTTGCGGACAAGGTTCGAGGGGATACCATGGCTGTTGAGATATTCTACTGTGCCACTTGTACCGTAGATCTTGAGCCCGTTTTCATGGAACGCTCTGGCAATTGGGAGGATGTGATCCTTGAGATCCTGGGTTATCGAAATAAAAACGTTTCCCGAACGCGGAAGGCGGTTGTGGGCTGCGATACTGGCCTTGTAATACGCACGTCCAAAGTCATAATCAATACCCATCACCTCGCCGGTACTCTTCATCTCAGGACCCAGAACGGTGTCAACGCCCGGGAGCTTGTTGAAAGGCAGGAGTACTTCCTTGACTGCAACGTGGCTGATCTGTCGCTCCTGATAGGGCATATCAGAGAGCCGCATACCCATCATCACCCGTGC
>CAZVAS010000172.1:3183-4328 GCA_964625165.1 uncultured Methanospirillum sp.
CCGTCACAGACGGCATCGACATCAAGTTCTATCGCATTCTGGAGGAACCGGTCGATGAGAACCGGGTGGCTGCGGGAGACCTTGACTGCTTCTCTCATGTATGCTGTGAGTTCAGTTGCATCATGAACGATCTCCATTGCCCTGCCACCAAGCACATACGACGGCCTGACCAGTGCCGGATACCCGATCTTCTCAGCGGTTGCCAGTGCTTCGTCTTCAGAGGTTGCTGAACCATTTGGCGGGGAAGGAATATGGAGATCATCAAGGAGAACGCTGAACCGGTCACGATCCTCTGCCATATCCATTGCATCCGGAGTTGACCCGAGAATACGTGTCCTGAGCCCGACCCGTGCCATCTCATCACGGAGAGGAACTGCAAGGTTCACGGCGTTCTGTCCACCAAACTGAACCATCACACCGTCGTACTCGTCCTTTTTGAGGATATTCATCACATCTTCAAGTGTCATCGGCTCGAAGAAGAGACGGTCTGATGTGTCAAAATCTGTTGAGACGGTTTCAGGATTATTGTTGACCACATGCACCTCAACACCCATCTCACGAAGGGCGGTGACTGCATGAACAGTACAGTAGTCAAACTCGATACCCTGACCGATCCTGATCGGACCGGAACCAAGGATCATGACCTTCTTCTTTTCTGAAGGCTGCATCTCACATCGTGCATCACCCCAGGTAGAATAGAAGTATGGGGTCTGGGCAGGAAACTCGGCAGCACAGGTATCCACCATCTTGTACGATGGTGAACCACAGAGGGTTGTTACCTCTTCCTCACTTCGTTTGGTCAGGGTGCTGATCTCACTTGTGGAGAAACCGTACCTCTTGGCAAGCTTGATCTGATCATCTGTACCTCCGGTGGTCAGGACCCGCTCAAGATCGATGATGTTCCTGACCTTCTCGAGCCAGAATGGAGTGATCTTGGTGAGTTCTACGACCTCATCAAGGCTGAAGTCCTCCCTGAATGCGTCAAACAGTGTTGCAAACCGCTCATCCGTCGGCCGTGAGAGGATCATGCGAATCTCGCCATGATTATTATGGCGGTCAGCATCATTGTCAAGAGAACGAAGAGCTTTCTTGAACGCTTCCTCTACACATCTGCCGATAGCCATCACCTCACCGGTGGACTTCAT
>CAZVAS010000173.1:0-1073 GCA_964625165.1 uncultured Methanospirillum sp.
GCAAAGGGTTCAACACAAACAGTTTTTTGAAATTGTTCGGAGGGATGAACAAAGGCAGACCGAATGATCAGGACTTGCGTGATGCAGAAGCATTTGCTCACCAGATGAAGGAGAGATATATGGCCCAATCTCCAGATTCTCACAAAGATTAACGGACAGGTACCATTTTGATTAAAAACCACCTTATTCTATTATCCTGAATCCCAGGTAGAGAGAACAATTGTTACCAGATCTGTGAACCCGCAGATTATCCTGTTTTTGTAAGTATCATAAATTTCACGAGATTAGGATATTCATAGAAATGATATACCAAGTCCCGTATTTCAGCACAATTCAGATCTCATAATTACCAAAGGTTATTCGATAACCGATAGTTATAATATAACTTACAGATAGATAATTATTCAGAGTTTCTCTCAGCGATGCCCGATCTCCCACTTAAGATCCATCAGTCAAATCGCGATCTATGAGCAACGAGACACTGAACAGACCGGAGATATCATGAACATACACACAGTGAAACAAGTATACTTCTCACCAACGGGAACGACGAAAACCGTAATGTCGGCCATAGTCCGGGGATTAAACCCGGAGAGTACAGAAGTCATGGACATCACCACACCGAAAGGACGGGAACAATTCGTAGAGACTGCTGAAGATGACCTGCTCATCATCGGAGTCCCGGTATACATGGGACGGGTTCCGGATCTCATCATCAACTGGCTCAATACCATCAGGGCTCACCAGACACCGATGGTCTGTGTTGTTGTGTATGGAAACCGGGTCTACGAGGATGCACTCCTGGAACTGAAGAATATAGGAACAAAATGCGGTGCCATCCCTATAGCCGGAGGTGCCTATATCGGTGAACACTCGTTCTCGAATGATGAAACACCGACTGCAGCAGGACGACCGAATACGGAAGATCTTCACCATGCAGAGGAGTTCGGAAAAAGGATAAGGGAGAAACTACAGTCTGCTTCATCCGGTTCCGGGATATCCGAAGTTCAGGTCCCGGGGGAGTTTCCATACCGGAGCGACTCGAAATTATGGGTTGTTGATTTCATTTCAGT
>CAZVAS010000173.1:1173-4299 GCA_964625165.1 uncultured Methanospirillum sp.
TGATGGGAATTGCTGAACGAAGAAAGCGGGAAAAGGAGCAGCGAAGGATAGATATCCTTGATGCTGCACAGAAACTCTTCTTCTCCCGGAGCTTTGAAGATGTCTCCATGGATGAGATTGCCCGGGAGGTTGAACTGAATAAAGCCACCCTCTATCTCTATTTTAAGAACAAAGAGGATCTCTATGCCACCGTTGTTCTCCGGGGAATTGAGATCCTGAAAGCAAAATATATGCAGTGCATGGATACAGATGCCCCGGGAATTGTCAAGGTTGCCCTGATGGGACAGGCATATTATCAGTTCTCACAGGAGCATCCGGATTATCTTCGCATGATACACTTCTACGGATCTGAACGGTTCTCAAAAGAGAACCCATGTAACGCAGATATCGGGAAAGGATACGGGATATGTCGCCTTATCCTGCGAGATGCTGTTCAACTGGGCATTGATGACGGCTCAATCAGATCAGATCTCGATCCATTCCTCACATCAATGTACCTTATGATCTCGTTCATGAACAACCTCTCGATGGAGTTGAAGTGGAAAAAAGTCATTGAAGCAGAAGGATTTAGTTTCAACCAGTATGCCAGCGAAATCTTTCGTTTCGTCATACCATCGATCGTCTCCCGGGAACAGGCTTCAAACCTGGATATCAAAGATTTTGCACAATACGGGTTTACTGTATACGAAGATGTCGTCTGATACGGATACCCATGATTCCGGATTCATATACCATCGCCATGATAACGATACAGTAGATGTTTTTTAAAGACATACCTCGATGTATGACTGATGGTTTTTGATATCAAAACCCTGATACTCATCAACTTTTTAGTCAATTTCGTAAATGTATTTGTGGCTGCCATTATCTGGCAGCAGTACAAAAGGCGTTTTTCAGGACTTTTTTGTCTGCTCTCATGCATGATAATGGAGGCAGCTGGAATCTGCCTTATACTCTTCAATGGGATTATTTCTGATATTTTCAGTATCGTCCTGGGAAACGGGATGATGCTCATCGGATGGGTATTCCTCCTGATCGGTCTTGAGCGGTTTACCGGGAAACCAGGACCACAGATTCAAAATTATATCATATTAGCCCTGTTCTTCATCAACGAGAGTTTTTTCCTGTATATTCAGCCAGATCTCGCAGTACGAGAACTGGGGATGGAACTCGTCATCGTCCTCATCGACCTGCAGATCTGCTATCTGTTATGGAGAAGGGTATCAGGAACCATGCAGAAGGTGACGCAGATCATCGGAATCGTCATGGGAATTCACCTCACCTTCAGCATACTCATTTTAGGACTTGAGATCCTGATCCCGTTCAAAGGAAACAGGTTCTTCTTATCAGGAATAATGGGTGAAATAATCCCGACAACATATCTCATCATGGGGATTCTGATAATCATAGCCCTGGTCATGATGGTTACCAGCAGACTCCTTGAAGAGATAAGTGTCCAGGAAGAGAAATTTACAACGGCTTTCCATTCATCCCCGTATGCAATCCTCATTACAAGGGCATCAGATGGAGGAATCTTCGAGATCAATGACGGGTTTACTGCTATCACCGGATATACACCTGAAGAAGTTCTTGGAAAGACCACGGCAGAATTATCGATATGGGAGAAGCCAAAAGACAGAACACTCCTGGTAACAGATGTCACAAAGGGAAAGGTCAGGGGCGTTCAGGTTGAAATACGGGCTAAATCAGGTAAAATTATTTCAGGGATTTTTTCTGCAGATATCGTAACCATCAACTCCGAAGAATGCATCCTCTCAAGCATCAGCGATGTAACTGATCTCAAGCATACAGAACAGGCACTCATTCAGGCAAACCGGAAACTGAACCTCCTCTCAAGCATAACAAGGCATGACATACTCAACAGGATCATGGTTGTGCAGTTTTACGGAGAAGAACTCATTGCAGCCCTGTCAGGTTCTTTTCAGAAAGAGATCACGGCGATCGTCCAGTCAACCAGCGAGATACGAACCATCATAGAATTTACCGGACAGTATCAGGAACTTGGAACAGCAGCTCCTGAGTGGCAGAATGTTGAGTTATTATTTCGTATTCCGGAGATACAGAAATTTTTACAGCCATTATCATTCAAGTCTGATCTTGGATCCCTGGAGATCTACGCAGATCTCATGCTCAGAAAAGTGGTGTACAATCTGGTTGAAAACTCTCATAGACATGGCAGAAACCTGTCCAGAATCACCCTCTCAATACATAGAGTAAATAATGACCTCGTTATCAGGTATGAGGATGATGGCGGAGGAATTCCACTTGATGAAAAGGAGAAATCGTTTGAGAAGGGATATGGGAAGAATACCGGGCTTGGATTATTCCTGATCAGGGAGATTCTCTCCATAACCGGGATCACCATTCATGAATCCGGGGACCCAGGAATTGGTGTCAGATTTGAGATAACTATCCCGGAAGGGAAGTACAGGTTTGCTGATACGAACACTGATCATCAAAAAAGTTCGGCCGGGTCAATCAGATAATGACCTGACACAACTGAACTACTCTCTCTTACTTGAGCCAGGTTGTAACATCCTTTGCATCCGGTCTGGCAGAAACTGGGAGTTTTTCTGCCGGATATCCTATTGCACACCCATTGAGTTCCCAGACCCCGGGCCATATGTCCAGGAACTCACAGAAATCGTCTAATGTATCCATCTGTGACGTAATGGAGACGAGTTGAAATCCTAGACCAAGGGCTGTTGCCTTCAGCCACATATTCTCAAGGCAATGAGCAAGCGATGCCTGCTGAACAGGTGGGAACCCCTTCTTCTCAGCAACCACCAGGTAGACTGGTGCTGTTCCAACCCCGGGAACCACTCCCATCTTTTTGATCATCGAGATGCGTTTGATGAAACTGCCAGCCTTTTCTGCAAATTCATGGCTACTTGCGGCACCCTTCTCCAGTTCTATAGACATCTCCTCCACCTCACGGAAGAGCACCGGCTTGATAACCTTCATCATCTCAGACTCTTTCCTGATCACGAAGAACTTCCTGAGATCATCTGCTCCGTTTGAAGCAGCACTGGCATAGGGAGCATGAAGACCTGCAGAGATGATACTCAGAATAGTCTCATCTGAGACCGGTTCATCGGTAAAACT
>CAZVAS010000174.1:0-2070 GCA_964625165.1 uncultured Methanospirillum sp.
TCCCACTCTCATCAACAACAAGCGTCCGGTCACAGACCGAGACAGCCGGACACTTTTCCAGAAGTCCTGAATACTCACGACCCCTGCTTGAAGAGCCGTGTATCATCTTGTAGATAACCGAATTTGACAGATCAGTAATATGCTGAAGTTCGGCAATCGTTATCTCTCCTGTCCCGTGCGACCTGATTGCGTCGACAAGGGTCGCCTCTCTTCGGGTTAGTTTGGACTCAAGACTTCCTGATGAACTGTTGAGTGCCATGTAGAGCCGCTGTGCTGCAGAAAAGTCTTCCTCTGTGGCAAGGATCTGCACCATCCCGTCTGCATCTGCGTGAACCCTCTGATGCTGGTTCAGTGCAGCATGTGCCCGTACAAGATCCAGTAACATGTCAGGATTTCTCCGGTTTATCGCAGAAGAGAACCGGATCCGCTCAGCAAACGGGATCACAACCCAGGCCGGTGATATCTGCCTCCAGATCTCCTGGCAGACAAGAGCCTCATTCCTGATATCGATCTTTTCAGGTTTGAACCCGGATGCATCCCTGAGAGTCCGCTTGAGAACCGCTGCATCCTGCTCTTCGCTATCGTCGATCCAGCAGGTCAGCATCCGGTTCCATACCTGGTCGTCACCGGTGCCGTCAACCTTGGCAACCCACCAGACACACCGTTCAGGGATGATACAGGTCTCACCAACCCGGTCCTTGCTCACGGTCCGGTACGTAAACGGACGACGGAACGAGGTCGTGACACCCTTGAGGATCTCCTGCATCTGGTCAGATAACGCAACATCATCAAGAGAAATCACACTTCCCGGCTGCATGCCCTTGATGTAGAAGAGTGCCTTCTCACTCATCCGGCCTTCAAGCCTGAACTCAGGAGGTACCTGGCTCATCATCGTCTCAAAGGCATGTGATTTGCCCTTCCCTGACTCTCCGGTGACAGAGACATGCAGACCTCGTGCGTTGATCACCTTCCGGGATGCAAGTGACATCACCAGGCATTCGGCTACCACCGGGTCACCGATATGATCCAGTGCAAAGGTCTCGAGCATGTATGAGAGCGGGTTACCATCATGAAGAACTGTTAATGCAGCGGTGGATACTTCATCAGAAACCGTATCAAACGAATCCTGCTCACAGGCAGGAGAAGACGGACCTGACTTCAGGTCATGTACTTTTGATGAACTATTCCGGTTCCTGCGATCAGATTCCTGGTGCCGATGCGACCGGGAAGGTGCAGGACCCTCATACCGTTCACGAAGTTCATGCCACCGTTGTCTTCCTCCACCGCACGATGCATGATGACATCCGGCAAAGATGGCACCGTTTGGGAACTGGATGGCGTATGCCCCGTCTTTGTGATCAGAAGAGAAAGGACACTGATCAAGCACAAAGACCGAACCTCCGGCATATGGCTTCTGTCTGTACCCGATACTATACCGGTCAAGCCATGCACCGAGATCGATTGATCCACTGCTTCCACGGGGCGTGCATTCTGGAGATCCTGCCTCGTGTGGTAGCATTCTGGCAATATCTGCAAGCTGCTCACCGGTCACAACCTCCGGGCCCGTTGGAACAGAAAGGATCGCAGCCTTGCGGTGTGGTCGTGCAGCGATATTGTCCCCTTTCCTGCTCGTTGTCCCGTAGAGTTTCCAGATCCGTGCTGCGTTGAAGACCGAGGTGTCTATCGTGGATGACTCGTCAGAGAAGAGGATATGCAGGGTCTCAAGCACACCTCTGACGAGATCCCTGGACTGTTCGTCATTCGGGAGATCGATCCTGTAGAGCAGGTGTGCTCCGTTTCCAGAGTCTGCCACAACCGGCTGTGGCCATCCGAGTTCGGTAAGATATGCTGCAACACGGGCTGCTTTCTCTATCGCCCCTGCATGTTCTGATTCAGATGACGAGACACCGGAGGGTCTGACCGGATCGATGTCTATCGGGAGCCATCTCCGGCAGAGGATGTCGCTGTCACCTGCTGACTTCTCATCCCTGCCAAGCCTGGTCTCTATCCTGTTGGCACGTCGTGCAAGGAGATCGGGATTGACCGGGTTGAGGGTGACATAGGTTCCTG
>CAZVAS010000174.1:2170-4255 GCA_964625165.1 uncultured Methanospirillum sp.
CCGAGGCATGAGATCAGATCCCGGCCTGTCGAGATGAACGGGCAGATCCGGGACTGTTCTGCAGGAATCATAGCGGGGCCCCCTCTCTGACCGGGATGGCTCCACCCGGCATGATCCGGTACTGGTGCCACTGCCTGAAGATGAAGATCCAGAGGTACACCGGTCCCGGGAGGGTGTTGCCGGTTGCAAGTTCTGCAAGAAGAGTCACATCCTCGCTGAACCTGGATATCCCTCCGCTTCTGGCCCTTCTGACTGCAATGAACCGGATCGTCTGTCCGTTCCATGCCATGAGATCGAAGGGACGGGAGGAGCCGGCGATCCTGACCGAATGGTAACCCATTTGATCCAGTTCCCTTACTGCATGGTAGAGGATAGACCGGGAGGCAGGACTATTATCTCTCATTCCGGTCACCGGTGCTGTGAGAGAGCTCTGCGGGATTTCCTGCTGAAGAGGGATTACCTCCCATTCTGCGCCGGGATGTCACAAGGCATGCGATCGGGTTACAATCCACGATATGACCCCCGGGATGACAGAAAGGTACAAAAGTTCAGAAGATTATACAGGTAGTCTACCCCCGCCAATCTTCCCGTCCGGTCAAGAAGGAGAAGTGTTGTGCGGGGTTTGTCTGTTTTTGTTCGATTCATTGTATCACATCGGTTCTGTGATCTGACGATGCCATGCAAAGACACATTGCCCTTTGAAGTCTGGCAACACTGCAAAGGATCAGGATCATCGTCTGGTTGAAACGCTGATCAAAGCACGGGTATCGTGCAGAGATCCATTGATTCACCGGGCATTTTGGCAGAGTCAGCCATGAGCATACAGGACATGGCATATGGTGATTCAGTAATAGGGTATCTAAAGGTTAGGTAAACAGGGCGAAAGTGATCAGGGGGGTTCCTGATATCAGCAGTATGATGCTGAATAGCCAGATAGAGCAAGATGGTTGGGATATACACTTTCGCGAAACCCTCTGATCACTGTCATTTGTGGTATCTTCGATCAGTATCTGGTCAGATCGTGGAGCGTCATGTTCCCTGATACGAACCCTGTTGATCGCGTGGTCTTGTTCCCATCTGATCCTGAATCCAGGAGCATGATACCGCTCCCGTTCACCAGTGTCTCTCCAGAGATCCCACGACCCGGTACACGGGTCATGGCATACGATCCGAAGCTCAGGATACCTGATGCATCGAGGTCTGCCCTGCTGTCTGCATTGATCCGGTCAGGTGTCAGAAAGACACATGCCTGACCTGATTGAGCAGGAGTGGTTCCGGTTGTGTGATCAGAGAAGAGGAGGGGGCCTCTTCCCTGCACGGTCATCCCGATGCCTCCTTCCTCTCCGATGATCCGGGAGAGTTCTGATGCACCGACTGCCATGATCCGGGACGCGACCGACCCATTCGCATCCTGGTCAGATCCGGTGAGCATCAGGACACCGTCGGTGCTGATGGTGGTTCCGAGGTACTCTGCTCCGGTGAGTGAGGCCAGGATCAGAAGGAGAGATCCTGCAAGCAGATGATTCCACTGCATTCTCTCTCCGGCGATTATGCCAGGAGGGCAACGGTATCGGCCCAGCTCTCTATTCCGGTCAGGATACTGTCTGCTTCGTATCCTGATACAACAACACTGTCACGTCTGAATGTGACCGTGAAAACCTCCCCGTTCGAGTTGTGGCATTTGAGTGCACAGCTGAAGGTGTCTTCAGAGCTGTCGTGTGAGGGTGTTCCACCCATTGCGGTGTTGATTGCCGTTGCTGCCACGATGGTGCTGACGTTTGTGCTGAAGGCTGCAGAGGTTGGTGCCCGGACAGAGATCTGACCGACTGTCTTTGCTTCTGCGTTTTCGTATACGACTTTGCCGGAGTAGTGTTCGGTTCCCCTGACAACCGCTGCAACGGTTGCCCCATTTGAGGTGTATGAGGTACAGCCCCAGGGATTGTTGTCGATGATGTCCTGGACAAGAGCCAGGAAGCTTGCTACAGTGCCGATCGGTGCAGCGAGTTTTCGCTCTGCTGACTTGGTGACACTCTTGGTTGTAAAGTCTGCCATTGTTCGATTCCCTGCCGCAATCGCGGCTGTGTA
>CAZVAS010000175.1:0-4230 GCA_964625165.1 uncultured Methanospirillum sp.
CGGCGACAAGGCTTGCTGCATGGATATCGTCAACAGTCTTTGGCGTGAGAATCTGAGTGCCGTCTATCGTACCATTATTCAACATCATCCGTAAGAACCGGGTCATGTCCCTTCCGGTTGAGACGACCTGTCCGGCTGCCGGGAGTGATGCATTTTCCAGTGGAATAATGTGGACATCTCCCGGTGCTCCCCCGTGACCGGCATAATGGTTATTATCAAGATAGAGAGTCTCCGGGTGAGATCCTGATCTGGTCATCCCGAGCGGTTTGATGATCCGTGCATCGGTTAAATCCTCCCAGCTCCGGTTATCAACTTTTGCTGCTGCCTCCCCTGCGATGAAGTATCCGGCATTAGAGTAGAGATACCGCTCCCTGAACCCTGCGTCAGACTCGAGGTATCTCATGCGGTTCAGTATTTCATCGTTCGAGTATCCTATTCTGCCAAGTAGTTCTCCGTCTCGCCGGAGACCAGTCCGGTGAGCCAGCATGTCGCGAAGATTCGAATGATTGCCGACATAAGAGTCCTTCAATGTAAAATCAGGCAGATAGGTGATTACCGGTGTATCCCAGTTTAGTTTTCCTTCATCAACAAGCGTTCCGATGGCAGCCCCGGTAATGTACTTGGTCACTGACGCGATCTGAAACCTGGTGTCTGGATCAACGGGGTCAGGGTTTCCTAGTTCACGAACACCAAAACCCTTCAGGTACACAACAGAATCGTTCTCTACGATCCCGACAACAGCACCCGGGACTTCGTACTCCTTCATCGTCTGACTGATAAAATCGTCAAATCCATCGAGTTTTGAATTTTCCTGAGTCATGTCTGCATAGCCAACACAAGCGAATATACCTGCAATGACGCAGAACACCAGGAGAAGATGATGCAGGGAAGGTCTCCTCATGAAGTGAAATTAGTGTACGTGACGAAAAAATAATCGTTGACAATATAGTGTTGATGACATGAACCTGGGCATTGATGACGCCTGAAAAGGCAATTCGTCATATCCCTGGATCATGTCCGGGATTTCAGAGAAACCCTCAAAAATGGTGTAATCTGTTCCACAGATCCAGTTCTCTTACCTGATCTGTATCTCGACCATATTCTCGATCAGATCTCCAGTTTCATCTGTCCAAACAGCCTGCCCTTCTGCACACCACCGGTGCAGTTCTTCAAAAACGTACTGAGTTCTGTCTGTTCCTTGAGAACACGGGCTCTTCCCCTGAGTTCCCATGGTTTAACCTGGAAAAAATAATCCGCTTTCCCATCCAGTGACAGCAGATTTCTGTCCATCACTGCAGTGATCACAGCAACCGGCCCTCCTGCCTTTGCTCTGGCTTTGCAGGTCTCACAGAACTGCTCAAGTTCTTGTTTGTTATCTGGTCTGAACCAGGCAAGGTGGTACTCAATAAAGAGGATCGCTGATGTATCACATGAAATATAATCGAGGAGTTCAGCAAGGTTGCCGATCTTCCTATGGCTCAACCTCTCCTGGTCCTCTTCCCTGAACCGGAGAAGCGGAACATAATCATGATTATTGATGTACGTGATTGTGCCGTCCGGGTACCTGTCCGGAATGTCAGCAAGGCAGATATGAAAATCTTTATGAGATGCCTGAAAGACTGAAAATGCATCCTGTGGAATATTTTTGAGTGGATTTGTCTTTTCGTTCATCAGTAACTCTCACAGACGGTATGCACAAACTCGATCTCCTTCCATGCCCGGTCCAACAGACGCTGATAATATCTTGAATCGATATCTTTTGGAGCAAAAGCGGGATCCACCAGCAGCCCTTTCTCATCCCGAACAATAAACGAGGCATCCATCCCGGGAACCAGTTCGACACCATGCTGCCGGTATACCTCAATTACTGCCTGGGGAATGCACTTGTTCTGATATCTCTCTCTCCCGATTCTCCGCTTTATCACCAGATCCTGTGGATCAGCATCCCTCAGACCGTTTGAGTACTGCCGGTAAAGACCCCGGACCTCCGGCCAGTGTGATGCAATTCCATCCACCTCACACTCGTGGGCCATCAGGTTCAGCATCTCTTCCTGCATCTGCCTGATATACGGAGGTGTGTTCCTCCGGCGGGCAGCAACTCCCCTGGCCTTCACCTTTCCGTTCTCAAGTCTCCCGTAATAGTTTCCATATGAACCGGTCCCGTCAATCTGGGGAAGGAACACGATCCAGTCATACTGCTCAATCTCGGTTTTGATGTCTGTGAGTTCCTCTATCGCACGTTGTGCGTACAGCGGATCGCAATCCTGGATAAAGAGGCAGTCAATAATTGCATGAAGAACCCTGCCCCGGAGATCGCCGATCGTTGAGACACACTCCTGGAGCAGTTCTGTCGCTCTGAGCGTGATCTGCTCGTGAACCTCTATCCTCCCAAACCTGGCATTTTTGTATCCGGTATATCCGAAACACGTTACAAGCATCCATTTCAGAATACCATCCATCCCGGCATAGGTGGGATCGACCCGCTTCCTCTGTTTGGTGATCTGCCTGAGCTCAAGAATCGGTTTCAGCACAGAGGCAAGAAATCCGGTTCTTTCCGGGTATTTCAGAGTCTCAGGCGAGAGATTGTACTTCACGATGATCGAGGGATAGAACGAGGTGAAGTCAATCTGGGTGACATCCTCGTAGATGCCCGGCTGTGGCTGAAGAGTCAGACCTCCCCGGTAGTCAAGCCTCATGTCTTCGATCCTCCTGTGTGCCTCGGCATCGTTCTTCCTGAACGGAACAGCGATCCCCAGGGCAAGTGCCTCGTATACTTCATAACTTGATACGAGAGTTCCGGGAGTCAGCCGGCAGGTCAGGTTCGGGGAAAGCCCGGAGAGACGGGAAGCAAGAAAAATTCCCCTGGCATCGCCCTCACGGTACATGAAACTCTGCCGTGTATCAACAATGACCCGTCCTTCTGGGATCATTGCCCCGAGCCGGTGTTCCATCCGTCCGTACGAGAAGTATGATCGTGACGAGAGTCTTCTGAATCGTCCCGTCCGGCTCAGTGTATTTACAATGCCCCACCTGTCAGTCAGATCACATATGTATGAGGACCAGCGATCATAGTCGGGAAAGAGTATTAGGTCAGGATCAGAGAACTGGACAATATCACAGAGGTCGTCAATGTTCTGCCGGTCTGATCCATCCAGGACATATGGTCTCTGCCGATCCAGATCTGTCACAGATACGGTTCCGGTATGCTCTGATCTGTGTGGATTTTCAGAGAAGGTTATATCCATCGTTGTGCCGGGAAATTCATGCACTGGATTGAACCGATCCATCCCGGTGATGCCTCCGGGAACAACGGCATGCTCTGCAGCAAATCGCTGCTCCGGCCTGATATCCACATTGAATAGAGAAACCTTGTAGTTTGTCTTTTTCTCTATCTCTTCTGCAACCTCTCTGCCTGCTTCGACCTTATAGCCCTGGTATTCTTCGTAGATGGATCGAAATGAACAATCTGAAACCCCATAGGTGGAATGGAGTTCCTCTATGAGATCGCGATGGTGATCCGGCTCACTGAAATGCACCAGAAATGAGGGTGACTGATCGTGATGTACTATCTCAAGGCTGCCATCGGTAATATTCCAGAGACTTATGCCCTGTTTTGTCCGGCAGGAGTCAAGAATGAATGTGCCTGAACTGCTCATTCAGATCACCAGAGCCCTTCCAGTGTGTTCTGGATGTTCACCGGAGTCGAATGGTTTTTTCTTGGCTTTGCAAGTGTGTCCAGGTAATATACTACCCGGTTAGCATAGGGGTCAATCTCTGAGAACCATCGATCAACCCTGTCAGAGAAGAGTACAACCATCTGTGAATTTGATGACTTGCTTCTGCAGATCTCTCCTATTATTGGTATGAGTTCTGGGGTGTCCTGGTACCAGCTTCTGTCATGTTCGAAAAGGATTAGTGGTTCATCGGCATCTTCCAGAATTGTGAGGATCTGATATGCGGTAAGTGCCCGCCTGATCTTCACCTGTTCATGGTGTACACATAATTTCGTGAGAATCTGTGGATAATTTCCACATACATACAGGACATTGTTCTGATTCGATCTCAGCAGATTACTGAGCGCCTCCAGTAAGATCCCGACTGGTGCTGCAATTACCGAGAAGGACCCAGAGGATCCTGATATGGCAGGGTGTATGACTGGAGGCATGGCATACCCTGATCTCAACCTCGGGTATCTAAAGCTTTAGTAAGCAGGGCGAAAGTGATCGGGGG
>CAZVAS010000176.1:0-2445 GCA_964625165.1 uncultured Methanospirillum sp.
TGCATGCAGCACCTGTTCCCCTGACCTCTCTCCTCTCCTCTCAGCGTGGAGGAGTAGGTGAAACCTGGTGGGGCAGAAGATTTCTGGAAGTGGTGATGAAGTCAAACGACTACATCAGGCTGAATGCAGGCAAATCTTATGCACGTAACGGGCAGGTACAATGGATAGAGGCGTCACCCTGCTCGGTCGAGGCAAAGGTATCTGGTTCATATGTCTATGCTGTAAGAATCAGGTTCACTCCTCTTTCTGATGATGCCTGGAAGAAGATGCTCTCCATCATCTCTGACGAAGCATCCTTCGCAGCACGTCTGATGGCAGGTTCTGTCCCGGAAACGATGGAAAGGCGTCTTGCAAAGCAGGGTTTATCGCTCTTTCCCCGGGTAGAGCCGAAGAGCAAGGGATGTAACTGTCCTGACAAAGGAAGTCCATGCAAGCATGAAGCCGCGATATACTTCCTTCTTGCTGAGAACATCGACAAGGATCCCTTCCTGCTCTTTCTTCTGCATGGCAAAACAAAAGAGGAGGTACTGTCAGGACTGCGGGAAGCACGTGTGACACAGCCATGTTCAACTGATAGTAAGGAAGTTCCGGTTCTCCCCGCTGTCCCTTCTGACTCATATTACCGCATAGGTGCTGCTCTGCCTGTTGTAGGTACTATTCCCGATCAGATCCCTGGCGATCATGAGATGAAAAAAGCCCTGTATGATCAGCTGGGGAAATGTCCGGTCCCGCTTGGTGATGCTAATCTCGGGGCAGTGATTGCAGAACTTTATCCCAGGGCGGCGTGGGTCGCTGCCCGGTGGGCTAAAGAGATGAACCGGCCATCAAAAACCGATTCTTCCTGATTTCTGGTATCTAACCGGACCACTTTCGGAGGAGTTATGCCTGTAGCCGACAGATGGATGGTAAATGGTACTTGAGGAGCGGATACCTGTCGAGTCTGAGGCAGAGGCAAGAGAGATTGTTCGGTACCTGAAGAAAGAGGGTATTCCTGCCCGTATCCTCACGAAACCACAATTGAATGTTGCGTTGATCCTTGCTGGACGGTATGAGGATCTCAAGTCGTTTCTTACTGCCTGCCAGGAGAAACACCAGCAGAGAGGAGTTGGGAGTGAAGATACTGATGAATATCCTGTCGATTTTGATCCCTCTGTCTGGAGGAAGACGCTTGAGGTTCTGGATGCTGAACAACTCGCGGTATCGCAGAGCCTGAAGGAGCATAAGCCAGGGGATATCATAGGGACAACTGTCTTTCAGAGTGTTTTCCAGAAGATAAAACCTGAAATTGAGTGTTCTCCCGAAGAGTTTGCACGAGAACTAGCAACAGTCCGCACCCTCATCTCGAACCATCTCTGCGAGATCACCCAGCAGGGCTTTGTCCTTACCAATGTGCCAGAGCCTGGAGAGGTAACCCTGTATGTCCCGTATGAGTATCCATTCCCTCCAGAGGAAGAGGTGAGCGAGCGATACCATGTCACCTGTATCAGACACTTCAGGGGCGAGATCAGGCATGTAGTTCAGACCGGGCCTGAAATCCTTTTCCTTGAGGATATCGAGGCGTTCATCATGTTCCTGTCTGATAACGGTGTTGACCCGCAATCACTTCTGAAGATCACCGAAGGATGCATGTCCCGTCTTCGTATCACCCAGGAACTCATCAGCCAGCTCTTTGATGCCGGGGAGTCCTCTCTTGATGATCTCAGGCTCCTTTTTGTGGATGAGATTGCTGCCCGGGATGGTCAGGGTCATGTACAGGATCGGTTCGGACTCTCCCCCGAGTACGTTGATAGCATGGTTGCTGATATGAGAAAGCTCGGGCTGGTCAAGGGCAAGGATACCAGGTTAAGGCCCAGCGATCCTTCGGCAGTTGCAAGTACCGGCAAACGGAAGAAGAACCGGTAGTATGCGGGTCCTCCATACATCTGACTGGCACCTCGGATCCTCACTTGCAGGAAAGAAGCGGTATGATGAGGAAGAAGCATTCCTTGACTGGCTGACCGGGGTCATCAGTCGCGACCGGATTGACTCTCTTATAATTGCCGGGGATATCTTTGATACAGGTACTCCCTCAAACAGGGCGTTAGAACTCTATTACCGATTCCTGGGCAGGGTTGGTAAAACGTGTTGTAAGCATGTTCTGGTAACGGCGGGAAACCATGACTCCCCATCGCTTCTGACTGCTCCTCGGGAACTTCTCTCTGCACTTGACATCCATATTGTCGGTTCCATACCCGAGATTGTGGATGATGAAGTCTTCATATTTACAAATGAGGAAGGCGTTCCTGCTCTTATTGTCTGTGCAGTTCCATTTCTTCGTGACCGGGACGTAAGGATGGCTGAGGCTGGAGAGAGTATCGAGGAGAAGAGAAGCAGGCTTCTTTCCGGGATAAGCAATCATTATCGGGAAGTATGTGGGGTTGCAGAGCAGTATCGTCAGCGTATTGG
>CAZVAS010000176.1:2545-4193 GCA_964625165.1 uncultured Methanospirillum sp.
CCGATACTCGTTCCCCGTATCAGGGATCTGGTGCAGATCCACGGTGATGCTGACCAGATCAGAGACAGACTCACCGAACTTATCTTTTCAGGCAGACCTTCATGGGTTGAGATCCTGCTTGAAGACAGTGGAGCAGGTCCGTCTGTGAGAGATGAATTCTACCGGATAACTGACGGTTCTACAGTCGAGGTCCAGAAGGTGAAAGTATCCCCAAGGGCCGGATCAATTACCAGTATCACGCAGGAGTCACTTGAAGAACTGAATCCTGATGAGGTGTTCAGGAGGTGCATGGATGCAGCCGGGGAGCCTGAAGAAAACCGGGAGGAGTTGATCGCGGCGTATCGAGAAGTTCTTTCTGGGATTCTGGAAGGGGATACGAATGCAGATTGATTATTTCTGCCAACCCTATCAATCAGAAAGAATCGGGGGGTTTGCATGCGAATTCTGAAAGTGCGTTTTAAAAATCTGAATTCACTTGCCGGCGATTGGGAGATCGATCTTCAGAATCCTGCCTTCTCCTCATCCGGAATCTTTGCCATAACCGGACCGACCGGCTCAGGGAAGACGACGATCCTTGATGCTATCTGTCTTGCCCTTTATGGGCAGACTCCAAGGCTTACCAACATCTCTGCAACAACAAACGAGATCATGACCCGGCATACCGGTGAGTGCTCTGCAGAAGTCACGTTTGAATCCTCGCATGGAGTATACAGATGCTCATGGTACCAGAATCGTGCGGGAAAAAAGGCGTGTGGAAAACTTCAGCATCCTGCCCATGAGATTGTAAATGCAGGAACCGGTATCGTCATCACCACAAAGATAAAAGAGGTGGCAGCAAAGGTCAGGGAGGTGACCGGGATGGACTTTCACCAGTTCACCAGATCGATGCTTCTGGCCCAGGGTGGATTTGCTGCATTTCTTGATGCAAAGCCTGATGATCGTGCCCCGATATTAGAGCAGATCACCGGGACTGGAATCTATAGTGAGATATCGAAAGGGGTACATGATCGAACCCTTACTGAGCGTGATTCTCTTCGGATTCTTGAAGACAAGGCTGGTGCTATCACACTCCTCACACCCGATGAGATCGGATCTCTATCTGAAGAGAAATTAAAGAAGGATAGGGCACTATCTGAACTTAATATAACAATAAAATCCCTGCAGGATCGCCTGGATCTCATTCAGCGAATCAAAGCATTGCGGCTTGATATTGGCAGGATAGAAGGGCAACAAAGGGAACTTTCTGCCAGACGGGAAGAAGCATCTGCTGATCTCCATCGCCTTGCAATGGGCAAGATGGCAGCGGTACATGAGGTAGGATGGCGTTCCCTTTCTCTCCTCCGGTCACGTGAGAATCAGGGTTCAAAGAACCTAGCCGATCTGCAGACTCGATCCGCTTCGCTGCTTGAAGCCCGTGGAGTTGCTGAAGAGGCTTTCAGGGCCGCTGAGTTGGCACTTCAACAGGCACAGCTCTCCGTTGATGAACAGCGTCCGATTATACAACAGGTTCTTGACCTTGACGGCAGGATTCAGACGGCAACAGAATTTCTCAAGTCTGCATGTAATACTGCCGAAGAACTGAAACTTCGTCGAAGAACAGGTCAGACAGAACTCGATGGTCTCAAGGCTGAGCGAGGGGTTCTTGAGG
>CAZVAS010000177.1:0-1738 GCA_964625165.1 uncultured Methanospirillum sp.
CAACTGATTTCAGGTGATCAGGAGAATGGTGATCCTGTCAGGAGGAACAGGTGCAGGAAACCTGATCTGCATCCCTGCCTGTTCAGCAGTTTTTACCACATTTACCCCAACTGATTCGGCAGAAAACCGTGCCCGGGTAGGGAACCTGCACACACCACCTTCCACGTTGCAGGTTTTACAGAGCCTGCAGGCTCCTGCAGAGATGGCAAATGCATACGGATAACCAGCATTAAATGCGGTTTTTTCAAGATCAAGCATGATACCCAGGATATTTTTTGACTCTTCTGCCAACTGCCCAACAAAATTGCTTGCCTGCTCTCTCTGATCTGTCTGAGCCTTTGGATCGAACAGACACCTGAGTATGGAGTGAACAACTGCCTCTTCATCGGTCGCCGATGATCTGAACCTGATAATCATGGCAGATGAGTACTCAGAAAGAATAGCCCTGAACCGTTGAATATCAGGAACATATGGAGGACAGGTCAGTGATCTCCCATATGACGGACATCCGTTTCTACACTTCAGCCCGACCCGGTCTTCTACTGCGATGAGAGAAGCAGGGATGATAACGGCTTCATCTGCTCCTGCTGTGAAAGCAGCAGTCTTCAGAAAATCAAACCGATCTTCAGGCAAATCCCGATCATGCTCGCAGATCATCACTCGCTCCCTACCAGGCGGGCACCGAGATCAAACGCTTTTCTACAATCTTCTGGAAAAACCCTATCCCTGTGTTCAGCTTTTCTAACCGGGTCAAAGAGTTCATTCACCACACGGGTATAGTCCTCAAACTGACAGGTATCATATGAGTATAGTGTTTCGGCTGATCCGAGAAGCATCCCAAGTACCTGTTCATTCAGAACAGGATGCTGGCTGTATCCGTGGGTTTTTAGCTCTTCTTCTGTGACATTCATTGTGAGAATGTATGCCGCCCTTATCATACGAGGCGCTAGTGACCGAGGCGGTGAGGTATACTCAAGATAAGGAAAGAGAAGTCGTTCGGTGCAGGATCTCATAGCACCAGTAACCGTGCCGAAGTAAAGTGGTGATCCAAGAATGAGTGCATCTGCATCACGGATATCAGAGAGAACCGGCGTCAGATCATCACACACAGCACACCGTCCATACGATCTCCCGCCTTTTACCTTACAGGCAAAACAACTCCTGCAGCCATGGTACATGAGGTCATACAGGTGAACCAGGGTGACCGATGCACCCTGGGAACTGGCACCTTTGCAGGCATGTTCTAGAAGCGTTGCGGTGTTTCCATTTTTGCGTGGGCTCCCGTTTATGGCAACCAGACGAGTCATTATCGTTCCAAAAGGCCTTTTCCTGCATTCCAGGCCTGCGCAACAGGAGCGCCAATCCGCCAATACCGATTATCAGGCATCGTCAGGAGGAGAGGATCGATCTTTGCAGGGTCTGGTTTACCATCTGTTACACAAGAGCTGTCAAGATATGTTGCCACGATCTCACCGATGAAACAGGTATGGGTCGCAAAATCATGGGTCTCAACTACTGTACACTCAAAAGACAGGGGAGACTTTGAGATCATCGGTGCATGAGGAGATAATCCATAAAACACCTCAAAAAGACTTGACTTGTCAGTTGTCTTCCCAGATACCATTCCACAGAAATCTGTCTCTGCCACCATCCCGGTTGAGGGGAAATTAACACTAAAAACTTTGTTTTTCAAAACCGCTTCCCGGGTCGCACTCTGTTTGTTCAATCCCATCATGAG
>CAZVAS010000177.1:1838-4033 GCA_964625165.1 uncultured Methanospirillum sp.
GAGATGACCAGATTCTGGATTTTTCTGACACCACTCAACCAGTGAGATGATGATTCATGAGAAGGAAATGAGCATAAGTACTCCAGTATAGATGTAAAGGTAATATTTTAGTATACAACAATACGAGATCTGTATTATGCGCAAGGATGAGATCGAGGAGCGGATTATCAGGCTCGAGGATGATATCAGGACGTTGAAGTCAGATCATCGTGATGGAGTCGAGACGATCCTTGCGGAACTGAAAACATTTCAGAGTTCAATCATCGAGGAGCGTATTGCCTCGGTTGCCCGCCAACTATCAAGCGGGTACGAAAAGATGGTTATCGGCCTAATGATGAATAGCGCAGAACGGAATTTGAATGAGCACTGCGTCGACCCCTGCTTCAGGGACAGGCGGAAAGAGTGCCTTGAATTTCTCCTCTCCCGGATCCGTGATGCTGCACAAATATCTGATCCTGTGGGAACAGTCCGCAAGGAAGAACGCGATCTCTCTGACGAGGAACTCGTCAATACAATTCCCAACTTGTCACTTCCTCCATGTTCTGAGTGTTTTAGTGCATACCTTCGTGAGAAAGATCAACTGAAACGGACTGTGGAGAGCCTCAATGCCTGCTCAGAAGGGATCACCAAAGTAAATTCAACAGTGTTTCTGACAGAACTACCTGATGACGCGGTGATATCCACAATCGTCGAGCCTCTCTCCCATGAGAGCAGGTTTGCCATGTTAAAAGCTCTCTCAACCGGCAGTATGACCTTTACTATGCTCGGCGAACTGACCGGCTCAAAGGGTGGACACCTGCTCTACCATCTGGGAAAACTGATCGATGCTGGTCTGGTGATCAAGGATGAAGAGGGGAAACGATATTGTATCACCAACCGGGGGCTTGGGGTTATGGATCTCGTAAAACGACTGTATGCCCAGTAAGAGGTTGTGGTGACCAGTAGGAAAACAACCTCAAGATCTATACCGATTCTCTGCCTCCGTTGCCTCACCGTACCGGTCTGCAATTAACGAAGAGAGGTTCTCAAAGTTCGGGTTGATGACAATCCCGGACCCGTTTTCTGCAAGTCCTGATAGTTCCACCCCTGGTGAAAAGTTACCCTCTATCACAGAGGATATCTCCCGGTAGACCACCTGATCAAGATTCTTGAGCACCGAGGCAACAACCACATCTGGCCCAAGCACTGATTGATCCGAATCAACCCCGATGATCTTCAGTCCTGATGTGTTCCTGGCATACGCGATCACTCCGGTCCCTGATCCCCCTGCAACGGTGAAGATGACATCTGTTCCGTTCGCAGACAGATTTCTGGCGATCGCAGCAGCTTTATCAGGGCTCCAGTATCCAGAATTGTCATCGGCTACATACGCAGTTGTTACCGAAACATTTCTTCCTGACTGGTTAACCCCTGCGGAAAATCCTTTGATGAACTCTGACATCGGAACAGTGTCCCTTCCTGCCAAAACTGCCACCTTTCCGGTTCCGGTCTCTCCGGCAGCGATGATGCCGGCTAGATAACTGGAGCCATACATCGGAAATATAGCGGTTCTTGTATTGTTTCCAACAAGTGGATCAGTATCAAGTGCGATTACCGGAAGGTCCGGGTTTGAATCAGCGATCGTCTGGGCTATACCACCAAGGGGACTTCCCACCAGCAGAACCATTGAAGGTGTTTCACCTGCTGGCCCGTATAGTTCAGGAACCGGATCAGCAGAGGCATTCATGATAGAATACTCCTGGGTCGTAAATGAGAAGTTCTCTTCTGCCTGGACAAGCCCACGATACGCACTGTCAATGAACGAGTGATCCCCCTTTCCTCCTGAATAGATAACGTCTACCAAGGGTTTTGGTCCTGTATCTCCGGATACAGGAGAGCAGAAATGCAAGATAAATAGGGAGAGCAGGATAACAATCGATAGTAATTTCATTTTTCTCTTCCAGGCTGGTAGGATAGCAGACCCATCCAGGTCATGCCGATTGTCTTGCTCTGAAAACTTCAGAACTACCTGCCGATAAGGATTTCTTTATACATCTGGTACCTTCGGGAGACCCAAAAAAGAGGGGAGATATGGTTACCAGGTGATGGTAAGGTTTGGCTTTGCAGCACTCTGGTTTTCTGATACTTTGGAGGTGGTGCCATTGAGAGCGTGTTTTATGCCTGTTCCATTCAGAGCAGAAGTCAGGTTTTTCCCG
>CAZVAS010000178.1:0-4005 GCA_964625165.1 uncultured Methanospirillum sp.
TTCAAGGTACGAAAAAAGGATAATGGGAGTATCCGTGCTCTGAAGGTCTCTCACCTGAAGTCTGCCGGTAGTGAGATCCTGCGGAAAGAGGCATCTGTGTGGGGAAACCTCAGGCATCCGAATGTGGTCAAATTGTACAAGGCCGAGTTCGAGGATGAACTGAATTTCCTCGATCTGGAGTTCCTTGATGGGATCAGGTACAAAGGAGGTTCCCTGACCTCTCTCTCTGCACTCCCGAAACCTCTCCGTGAGAAATATGCTGTTTCACTAATACGAGATGTGGCAACCGGGCTCAAGTATACTCACAGCCTTGGAATCAGACACTACCATCTGCAGACCGGTGACATCCTGCTTACGCCAAAGATGCAGGCAAAGATATCCGGGTATGCCAGGGGGAAGAATGAACTTGGTTTCTCTGTGCCTGAGTCTGATACCCGTGAAGCCACAGCAGCGTACCTGGCTCCAGAACAGAAGAATGAAGCCGTCTTTGGGAACCCGGGGAGAAAGACAGACATCTACCAGCTCGGGGTGATCTTTTACGAACTGCTCACCGGGTCTCTCCCGTATTCACGGCAGGCTGCTGATCGTGCCTCTGTTGAATGGCATGACAAAAGTGAAAACCGGCTGATTCTTCCATCGGAGTTCAAACCTGAACTCTCACGATATGATCAGATCCTCTCGAAAATGCTGGCAGCCGATAAAAAGAAGAGATATGCGTATGTTGAAGAATTTCTGGCTGATCTCGATGCTGTGCCTGCTGCCTGAACCGATTCTTCACTTTTGACAAACCGATATGTAGATATCTGTTCATGTGGATCTGATTGATTAGGATATTATGTCCCGGATCCCGGCCCTGGCTCTGTCGTTACTTTTCTGTCTTCTGATCCTGGTTCCGTCTGTTCTCTCCCAGGAAGAGGATACAGGTGCATACAATGTCGGATTCGGGCTTTCGTATGTCAAGGACACAATTCCTGACCGGCTGATACCAGGTCGTTCATACCCGGTACTGGTAACATTCAAAAATACCGGCCTGGTGTCGTGGGAGCGGAAGAGTCACCGGGTCGGAATGGTGTATAATGGCAACCTGACTGAGGTGGTTGGCATGCCATCCTTTGTTGATATCCCTGAAAATTCTCAGGTCCCTTCCGGACACGAGATCTCTTTTGCCGTCTCTCTCGTCCCTGTTGGTCTTCCCGGAGAGTACTCGCTCCCGTTTTATGTTGCATACCGGACCGCACAGGGTGACCAGCGTGTTACCGAGGTGTGGGTCAAGAAAATTACCATCGTTCCGAGCGATGGTGTCTCTTCTCCGTTGAATGGTTCGATATCAGTTGATAGCGCAAGGCAGGACCTCACAGTCCTTCTCGGTGGTCAGCCGATGGGATCCACACCCTGTATCATTCCTGATCTTAAGCCCGGTTCGTACCAGGTGACTGTTCGTGGTGAGGGGAATGAGAGAACGGTCCAGGTGCAGGTTGAAAAGAGCACAATGTCCCGTGTTTTTGTAGGGAATGTGACTCAGGAGCCGACGGTAAACTTCAAGAAGATAGATGTTGTCTCTAATGGAACCCTGTTTGAGTATATCGAGGCCAATGTTCCGTTGATCATTATCGTCTCTGCCTTTGTTATCGGGTGCATAGTTCTGATGGTTCATACCGTCAGGTTACGCAGGGAGAAAGAATCAGAAGACAAGGAGAATCTTCAGAGAAAAGGGACACCGAGAACTCTTGATGGTGCCTCCTCTCTTGAAGAGAAGGATCTGCTGGATGAGTATCATCACAAGAAGCACCTTCTGGAACAGGTAGCACCGGGTTCTGATCCGGGATCAGGCTCTGCTGAAGGTCCAAAGGTGGTTGATGTTGCTGTCGGTGGGATGAAGAATGTCAGAAAGTTCTCCCGCGATATGCTAGATAAAAATCGTCCTGAAGAAACTGAAGCCGGACTTGGTGGAATGGCTGCGGTGTCAGGGAAAGATGAGAACTCTCAATCTTCAGTTGCAGTCAGGCTGGATCACCTTGATGTCAGACCCGGATCAGCTGTTGCCCACTTCTCTGCCCTGAACCAAACAGATGATCCATTGTCTGTTGAAGGACTCCAGATAGGTCCGGGAACATCTGCACCTGTATCGGTGGAGGTACCTGAACCGGTGACAGACGAGTACGAGGTGACGGTCTCTCTCAAATTCCTCTCCCAGAAAGGTCAGGAGATCTCCCGTTACATGCAGATTCCCTACAATCGGGGAGTCGCTCTTCTTGCCCGGGGTGTTGCAGAAAAGGCATATGAGTACTTTCATCAGATATTCCGGAATAACCCTAGGCAGATTGATGCCCTCGTCAAACAGGCAGAGGTTCTGCTCCGCTGGGGCCTTGAGGAAGAGGCAGAAGCACTGCTAAACGAGGCAGTTACTCTGGACCCTGATAATCAGGAGGCACAGGAGGTTCTGAAACAAATAGCTGCCCTCAATGAGAAGCGTGCAGCTGAGAAGAAGAGATCAGAAGAGAAACCAAAGATCCAGGGTTTTCCTGATATCCTCTATGATCGGTATACTCCCATCCGGTTACTTGGAAAGGATGAATTTGCCTCCATTATTCTTGCTATCAGAAACGATACCGGAGACCTGCGTGCCCTGAAGATCGCACATGAGGGTGCGGTTGCGGGCTCATCCCTCTTTACCGAAATATCCGTGTTGTACCAGTTGAAACACCCGAATGTACTCAGAATGTATCGGGCAGAATATGATCCGACCCTCTTTCTTGAACTTGAATACGCCTCAGGGCTTCCCTGCTCGAAAGGTCTGTGCAGAACCCTGGCAGACCTCGAGCACCCGGTCCCTGAAGAGACGATGATTGTGTTTATCGAACAGATTGCACAGGGTCTTGGATATCTGCATCAGAAAGGTGTACGGCATTATCACCTCTCGCCCAGGCATATCCTTCTGGATGAGCCAATGACCCCGAAGATATCAGGGATCATCAGGGAGTCCGTTTCGCGTACAGGATCAGAATCCGTATCTCCTGCCCTTTGTCTGGCTCCTGAACAGATCTACCGTGAAAAGTTTGGAAAACTGGGAAAAAGAACTGATATTTTTCATTTTGGTGCAATCTGGTACTGGTTGATGACCGGAAGATCGCCATATCCTGATGGTTCGATCACCCTGGCTGGTGAGAACGGGTACATCTCAGGTGTGTATGTATCTCCATCGATTCATCACCCGGGATATGCGAAATACGACCCATTACTCAAAAAACTTCTGGCACTTGAAAAAAGGGATCGGTATGGATCTCTAGATGAGTTTATCGCAGAGTTGAAAGAACTGAATCCGTCTAATGGAACCTGAATCTCAATGGAGCATCTGGATAGTATCAAAATGAGGTTTAACACTCCCTTTTTTAGCCTGATCTTACTTGCTCTCCTTCTTGTTGTGTCTTCTCTTCCTGTATCCGGGGAGATATCTGGGGGTTCAACTGATAAGACTCCCGGGAATGGATCTATTCAGGTTCTGACCGGAAAAATGGCGATACAGGTCTCAATCGATGGGAATAATCGGGGTCTAACTCCGCTAATTGCCAGAAACCTGTCTTCCGGTTCTCATGATATACGTCTTGTCGGTGAGGGATTTGATCAGGATCTTGAAGCTGTTGTGCAGCCTCAAAAAGACACTGTTCTTTCAATAGATCCAGAAACCAGACAGTTCTGTCTCTCATATGTAAGTACAGAGGGACCCCCTGATCCGGATCCTGCAACATCCCTTGGATTTACAGATTACGCAATTATCCTGGGTGTTTTTCTTGGTATCACCCTCATAGGGGCATATGCAACCCGGCGGGTTGCCGGGAAGATAAAAAAGTCTGTTGAGGCTCCCTCCCCTCTGCCATCTTTATCAGATACCAACAGGACCGACTCCTGTCTGAATGTTGTTGAAAAAGTCAGGGGAAGCGGAGTGGTCAAAAAAGATCTGGTATTAGAGCCTTTGATGATGACCTGCGATGAAGGGGGAACCGGAGA
>CAZVAS010000179.1:0-1979 GCA_964625165.1 uncultured Methanospirillum sp.
TGCACCTGTTCCTCCTGACAGGATCACCATTCTCCTGATCACCTGAAATCAGTTGTAAAAAAGTCAGGTTCATCATAGTGATCACAAACTACCGTTCTCTCAATTTTTCAAAATTGTTGGAAAGCGTGACATTCCATCATCAGTTTTATAATCCCAGGTACTCTGATCTGCAGGCCAGGGCTGTGAATTTGGATCCTCCTGACTACGGGAGCCGTGGTATTCGTTGTGATGTTCTGTTCTTGTATCCTGGCATTCCGACTGCACAAATCACAGTTTGTTACGACAGGATATGAGAATATAATTAGCAACTAAATTATTATGCTACTAAATCAATTATGTACTAACGATGTATACTCCTGATCAGTCCCCCCGTGATCTCTACCGGATCTGGATGAGGATCATGAACAAACTCAATGAATCTGAAAGTATTCCCCGGAAGTTCGGCGTGGATATTCCGTTATACCCGTCAGAGATTCATACTCTTCAGGTCATTGGAGACCATCCCGAAACCAATGTCAGGACCGTTGCAGAGCATCTGGGTATCACTCCTGGTGCAGCATCCCAGACGATAACAAAACTCTCTAAACGTGATCTGGTCACCAAAGTCCGAGGACTAAAGAATGAGAAAGAGGTTCACCTTGTGCTGACATCTTCAGGAAGAACGGCGTATGATGCACATGAGACCATCCATGAGCAGGTGTTTCAGAAGATCGCCGGGCGTATAGGTCCTCTCTCTTCAGATCAGGTAAGTTTTCTAGAACATGTACTCCATGCAATGGAGTCTGTCTATGATGAACGGATAGATGAAGTAAGAAATGAGATGAATGAGTTGAAACCCCGCAGACAGGAGGAGCAATGAGTCAGCTCAGGCAGATTGGCCAGCTCACCCTTGCACATCTGGTCAATGATATCTATGCTCCGGTACTGATGGCTCTTCAGCCGGTTCTGATCACAATGTACGGATACAGTTACTTTCAGGCAGCCCTTCTGCCAGTAACCCACAGCCTTGTCTCCTCTCTGCTTCAGCCTGTCTTCGGACACCTTGCTGATACCCGGGGGCTTCGGGTGAGTGTCGGGCTCTCAATTCTGCTATCCGGTATCGGGGTCTCATTACTCGGCCTCGTTCCTGATCAGTACATGGTCATGCTCATGTGTGTCATCATATCTGCGGTAGGACATGCAAGTTTCCATCCTGGTGCACTCTGTAAGGTATCAGCCCTGGCAACCGGGCAGTCCCGTGGCAGGCTTACGTCGTTCTTTGTGGTTGGAGGAAATATGGGGATGGCACTTGGCCCCATCATTGCTGGTATTGTACTGACTTCAGGAGGGATTCCCATGGTATCAGCATTGATCGTTCCTGCACTCCTGGCTGCAGCGATCCTCTGTATCCGGCCTGTTCCTGATGTCTGTCCGGTTGTAAAAGAGAAGAGTAGATCAGGTGGTGAGGACTGGAACCCTGTAAAACTGCTCTTTGCAGGTTCAACCCTCAGAGCCTGGGTCACGTTCGGAGCGATGACCTACTTCCCGACCTTTCTCGTACTTCAGGGCTATCCTCTGATCGAAGCAACAACCCTGGTAAGTATTATGCTGGTCGCCGGTGTTGTCGGTCAGATTAGCGGTGGAATTCTCTCAGACCGGATCGGAAGAAAGAAAGTTGTCGTGATCACAACGATAGCATCAATCCCTGCATTTGCCGGAATCCTGATGACCCATGGAATTATTCTGATCATCTGTATGTTAGCCTTCGGGTACCTGCTCTGGTCCTCGTTTGCAGTGACCATAGCAATGGCACATGAACAGATTCCCTCGCAGATCGGACTAATCTCCGGATTATTCCTGGGAATTGCCATGGGTGCCGGTGGGATCGGTGTCTCGATATCAGGAGCGATAGCTGATCAGATCGGGCTGATGGCCACCCTTGCGTTCTTCCCGATACTCCTGGCTGCTGCCAGTATCCTCTTCATGATGGTTAGAACACC
>CAZVAS010000179.1:2079-3928 GCA_964625165.1 uncultured Methanospirillum sp.
GATCACTTTCGCCCTGTTTCCCTGAACTTTTTATACTACAAGTCAAACGATATGATCAATGCGGGATCGGAATAACCCTCTGAAACATCTCCCCCCTGATGTGTTTACAATAGTCATGGCATCCCGGGAGATTTTCAGGAGAGATCTTGCTGATCTACCTGTCCGGTATCCCAAAATGAGGATAGCCTACCTTTCCGGACTCATCGGTGTGCCATATCTAATTCTGAAGGAACAGTACCAGGAATATCTAGATTTCCACATGGTAGAGACATTCGAGAGACTCATTGCGATGGTCAGGTCTGATCGGTCAGCCCTGCTCTTTATCGGGCACAGTCCGGTCCTGTTCAGAGATGATCATACAGACAGGGCAGCCCTGTTTGGAGAGGTCTGCAGAGAGCGGGCGAAAAAATATGGCCCTGTTGTTCTGTTAGCAACCAATCCGGATCCGATCCTTTCAGCACTGAAAGAGACCGCTGATTACTTCATCGAGTTTGGTGGGATCAGACTCAGCGGTATCAGGCTTGCAATAAAGGAGCAGACCACTCTTGAGAGCCTTCCAGTCACCTCCGGGATCAATGGAGATGGGAGATTATTCGGACAGATGAAACTTGAATGGTAGCGATAAACAGGAATTGTGGCAACTGAAGCCTGGCGATCAATGTTATACCTGTTGAGATCAAAGGAGCCATATGTATCTCAGATACCTGATCCTCGGGTTGTGTGTCTGTCTGATAACCCCTGTGTTGTATGCTGATCGCGATCCCTATGCCCCTGATCCGGGCACTATTATCCTTCGCTCGGTTCCTGATGTCAGCCAGAGTACAGATTATAGCAGTGGTGCTTCAGCCCTTCAGGCAGTTCTTGCATACTGGGGAATATACAGCAGGGAGGGTTCCCTCATGAAAGAACTGAACTCCAGCCCGGGTGTCGGTACAACACCCGGGAATATTCTTGATGTTGCCTCCTCACGAGGTCTGAATGCCTATATCTCTGAAAATATGTCAACAGATGACCTGAGATCCTATACTCAGAATGGAATTCCTGTGATGGTAATGGCACAGGCATGGAATGGCGATTATGATTCAGACGGAACATGGGTGACAAAGGTCCCGGATAACTGGGATGATACCTGGGAAGGCGGGCATTATTTGGTGGTCATTGGTGTGGACACCAGCAATGTGTATCTTGAAGATCCTTCGCTCCTCGGAACCCGTGGGGTGATACCTATTAGTGAGTTCAATTCACGATGGCACGACCGTGAGGGTGGATCAGGACCGTCTGACTCAAAAATTGTTCATTCTCACATGGGGATCATCATCAAAGGGAATCAGCCTGCACGATATCCGATGTATACCCGGGTTACCTGACTGATCAATCTTTTTTCCTGGACAGAGTTCTGTTAGTCAACTCAATATACCGGTCACGATGAGGGAACTGGTGGGTATGAGCACGAAAAGCCGAATAATACCCACCCAATCTGAATTTTGTCGATGAGACTACTCATTGAACTTTTCTTATTCGCTCCTCAGCTCTGCTACAAAACGTTATTAGTACCCGTACCATGAGTTACTGTTCCGGGACACAAAGTTTGAGAAAAGCCTGTAGTTCTCAAATTGAGAGTGATACGTTCAACGTAGTAATTGGAGTATACAGGTTTCATGGTATGAAGCAACAGAAATATCTGATTGGACAATCCTGATGCATTACAGCCGTTATCATGAGTATGCAGTAACCCACGAACCAGGAGCAACTATCAATAGTTTTACTATCAATCGACCTGTCCTGATGAAGTTTGGGATATCTGCTGTCAAAAGACTCCTGTGTTGCTGTGCGCCATTTCTTTCCAGAT
>CAZVAS010000180.1:0-3878 GCA_964625165.1 uncultured Methanospirillum sp.
CCCTTCAGACACCCATCAATGGTTGCCCCGTTGGAGACATAATCCACACAACCCCAGGGGTTGTTGGTGATAATGTCAGTGATGAGATTCTGGAATGTGGTCATGTTCTCAAGCGGTGCCGTGAGCTTCCGTACAGAACTCTTTACGGTGCTCTTTGCAACAAAATCTGCCATTTTTTGCCTTCCTCCATCCGGATAAACCGGTGATAGTAGATTTGGTTTGAGTATTTAAATAGGTGAAAAGGAATAAGGAACGGAAGAGACGGCGTTTACGATTTCAGGATTGGAAAGCGTGTATGTGTGGGTAGCTGACACAAAAATATGAGAGAACGGGAATACTTACAGCCCATATTTCGATAGTGGCAAGAATGCTGCCTGGTTCATATGATAATGCGGTGATGCTACCGGTTAACGGCAACAATATATTTCTCACCGTTCCGGATTAATATTCATTTTTTCGAATAACCCCTGCAATGGTAGCCCCGTTTGAGACATATGAGGTACATCCCCAGGGATTTGTTGCTATAATAGAATTGATGGGATTCTAAATGGCCTTCATTTTTTCAACCCGTGATGATTACTTCCTCACGACACTTTTCACCTGGATTTTTTATGTAAAATCTCCCTTATTCGACTCCGGAAATTCGGTTATATAATCATGATGTGGTCTTTGGTTTAACAATCAGTGGAGATACAGCCAAACCTCTACATTTGAATTTTTCAATTTTAATCATGAATAGATAAAATCAGAAACGGGATTGCTATGTTATATTAAATACATCTCATCAAGCAACCCAATTCCTGGTTCAGTCCTGAATATCTTCTCTCTCACATTCCGGACTGATTCCGGACTGACCGCATCCTCATAGATATTCACGAGAAAATCAGCCTCAACCAGGATCTGAAAATCAGTCCCATCGATTTTTGAATAACTATGATGGTTCCCGATGATGAAACAGACCCGGTCAATGATCTCATGGTCAAGACCATATGATTTGAGCATCTCCCTGGCAATAGGAGGCCCTTCCTGTTCCTGGAGTGTCCCTGAAGAAGACTGAAACTTTCGCTCAGCCTCTTTGATCCCGATATCATGGAGCAATGCAGAGATACCGATAATCAGCGATTCCCGTTCATCAGAACCCGACTCTTTCAAGATGAGTGAGACAAAACTGTACACCTTGAGAGCATGGTTGATCCGTTTCACATCACCGTGGAAATACCGGATCATATCAGCCATAATCGTATGAATCATGCTATCGTACCAACCTCTGTGCTGGATTGAAAAAAAGAATTACGAGACTATCTCAAACACTTCTTTTCCTTCCTGACAGAGCGGACAGACCCAGTCATCAGGAAGGCCTTCAAACGATGTTCCGGGAGTTATACCATTTTTTTCATCACCCTTCTCAGGGTCATAGACATATCCACAGATAGTGCATTCATACGAGTCCATATTTGTCATTCCTTCTGTTGTAACCGTTCTTTGTACACCCGAAGCAGAGCCTCGGCATATTTTTCCGTCATCTTGGTTGGAATATAGTTGAGAACCTTGGCCCGTTTCACCAGTTCGTTCCTGATATCACTATCACTGTTCAGGTGAAGAGCAGTTACCTCGTCAATGATGAAATCGAGCTGGTTTATCCCGGTTGGTTTTCCTTCCACCTCGATTGAACCGATATTCGTGTCCTGCGGAATAATCCCTCCGCAGACCTTGCAGTACACCCCGTCCTTCTCATCACTCATGCTTCTTTCTCCCGGATCATCGTCAGGGACATCTTGAACCGGGTAACGGCGCTCAGGGCATGGGGTACTCCTGCCGGGAAGATGATCGTGTCTCCTTCTTTCATCTGATGGGTCACCCCCTGTACCCAGACCTCACTTTCGCCGTCCAGGATGGTAACAACCGCGTCATAAGGAGCGGTGTGTTCTGATAATCCTTCATCCTCATCAAAGGAGAAGAGTGTTATGGATCCTGCCTTTGTATTGACAATCATCCGGCTGGCAACGGTGCCGTCCTGATAATCCACAAGGTCTTTCAGGTTCAGCACCTTTCCGCGAAGTTCTTCACGCTTTTTTCCGTGTTTATCAGGTTTTTTCAGAGTATCAGGATTGAATTCCATCTACAATCACCAGGAGGGGATCAAGGGATTCTGTCATTCGCACATATCGTTGTCTCAGAGGAGAAGCAGCCGGTGCGGAGAAATTCTCCGCTTCCGGCAGGTCTTTGAAAGGGACGGGAACCACTTCGGTTGAGAGAGATCAGGCCGGAACCATCTTCTTCATATCTTCTTCGACGGTGCTATTCTTTCCAATATTGAAGTTGTCAACCAGGACGTTGAGCACACCTGGAGAGACAAAGCCCGGCAGTTTGGGGCCGAGGGTGATGTTCTTTACCCCGAGCGAGAGCAGGGCAAGGAGGACGAGAACTGCCTTCTGTTCATACCAGGCGATGTTGAAGGCCACGGGCAGTTCGTTGATTCCTACCCCAAACGCTTCAGCAAGGGCCTTTGCAATGACCACCAACGAGTAGCAGTCATTACACTGACCTGCATCGATCACCCGGGGGATACCACCGATGTCACCGAGATCCAGGGAATTGTATCGGTACTTGGCACATCCTGCAGTCAGAATGACCGTGTTCTTAGGCAGGGCCTCTGCAAAGTCGGTATAATACTGACGCTCTGTCTGCCGGCCGTCACACCCTGCCATCACCACGAACTTTTTGATATCGCCCTTCTTGACGGCATCAATCACCGTCCCGGCAAGGGCGAGGACTGCATCATGGGCACAGCCGGTGATGAGGTCACGCCCATTTGTTTTAGCTGGCTGCGGGGATTGGCATTTTCTTGCATGTTCAATGATAGCAGAGAAATCTTTAGTTCCGTCTGCTTTCTTCGGGATATGCTTTATGCCGGGGTACCCTGCCGGACCGGTGGTGTATACCCGGTCGATGTATGACTCCTTCGGTGGCACGATACAGTTCGTGGTCACCAGAACCGGACCGTTGAATGAATCGAACTCTTCCTTCTGGTGCCACCAGGATGATCCGTAGTTACCGATCAGATGCGTATACTTCTTGAACGCCGGGTATGCATTGGCGGGGAGCATCTCGCCATGGGTGTAGATGTCAACCCCGCTTTCTTTGGACTGCTCAAGGAGCTGTTCCATATCACGAAGGTCGTGCCCGGTGATCAGAATTCCCGGTTTCGTTCCCACCGTGGTCTTTACCGATGTGATCTCCGGATTTCCATAGGTCTTCGTGTTCGCAGTGTCGAGCAGGGCAAGGGTCTTAACGCCGATCTCCCCGCATTCAAGCACCATAGCGACCATCTGATCTGCGGGAAGATCCTGGAGGGTTGATGCCAGGCCTTTCTGCATGTAATCAGTTATTGTCGCATCCGTGAACCCGAGCATCTCTGCATGGTGATAGTATGCAGCAACCCCTTTCAGACCAAATACCACCGTGGCACGGAGTGAATGTACATCATCATTCACATTGGCAAGTTCTGCGATCTCCTTTGCCTTTGCGGCGATGTCAGCATCACTCTTTGGTGTCCAGGTGCATGCATCAGGCTCATTGTCACCGGATTTCGGGAGGGAATCCCGGATAGCGATAGCCTGAGTAATCATCGATTTGAGCCGGGCATCGTCAAAGTTGGTGTTCGTCAGGGTGGCAAAGAGGGCCTCCGTAATGAATGCCCCTGCGTCCTTGTTTTCTGCCCCTTTCGACTTGGCTGCGAGATTGCGGATTGAAATTCCTTTGCAGATGTAGATGAGAACATCCTGAACCCCCGCGGTGTGATCTTCCTTTCCACAGACACCTTTCACGGTGCATCCGGTTCCCCGGGCAGTTTCTTCACATTGATAACAGAACATGGG
>CAZVAS010000181.1:0-2347 GCA_964625165.1 uncultured Methanospirillum sp.
GATACCGGTACGGTGAAGAACGACTGATTCTGACCGCTAGTAACTGCAAGGAGCAGGAGCGATCCAAGTGCAGACAATCCAGCACCAACCGTTACCACAATCCCCCTGACCTTCTCATTCCGCAGATAATAGAGCAGTACCATGGGGATGAGTGGGAAGAGGATCAGGAAAAGGAGCAGTTCCATGTACATCACTGACAAAAAATTGCCTCCATCATAAGTAATCACTTCTATTACGACTCGCCAGTCCGAAATTATTTTCAGGTACTAATCCGGTCATGTGACAGGGTAATATCCGGCACACTGAAGAAGAACCAGAATTAAGTCTGATTCGGAATGCTTCTCATCAGGGTCATGTGAAGTCCGGCGTCCTGAACTCTACTCATTGTTACTGCCATAATCAGCCAAATCCTGGAGATCCACTATCTACCACCTGCGAAACCGGGACCTGATGAACAGCAGACTTAGAATGAAGGCCTGGCCACTATGGGTCCCTCCCAGAAGCTAAGTTTTGCATATGAGTTCATCCGGTACGCTGGCATTCTTGCCCCAGAATTATCAGATCTGATGGTGAGACGAACAGGTACAGGATCCGGAAGAATCACCATAGGTTATGGGATTGGATGTGATCAGTACCCTGATGAAGATCACAATTACACATATGCGTACAATACTAATAAACTATCCAATCTCGAACAACAGATTGATTCATCGTCGTAATAAGCATGACCTTCCGGCTTCCAGGGTTTTTTATCAAATAGACGTGACTCACATGACGGGAACATCCGGGTATGGAACATATGCCTGATACCATCTTTTGCCATCGTGGGGGTCCCCCTGGTTACGGGCGGGAAAACCACCCTGTAGGCGGGAGAAATTAACCGCCATAATTTACCCCAATATTCATACCGATGAACAAGCACTGCCAGATGCCGGTGGTGGCGGGAAAACGGGATCTTCAGATATATATCGAGTCATCACTATCAGACCGAGTGAACACTCTCTGCATAGATCTTCCCGCCCATAGAATTGAAATCTCTTAATTTATTCTTCTACCATCATTATCTGTCTGATACAGCCTTAAGTTACGGGCGGGAGTACCTGATTGTTCACCGGAGAATCCTTCTTTTTCCCGCTGTCCCGCCCGTCATAATCGAGGTGATCGGGATCGGGTCAGATCAAATCCCCGGGAGTAGTGACAACCATCCTGATGATACCTCCTCATTTGGGATTGAACAACACTGTAGGGCAGAATCACAAGGAAAAAGCAACAGGCCAGGAAAAATTATCCCACGTCGGATTCTAGCCAAAGAGTGTGAAACGCTAGTCCAGTTATGTATATAAATTATCAGACCGCCCGGGTCCAGGAGAAATGTATGATGTCACTCTCATCACTGATATTTGTGGTCTGGCACCTCTCCTGCCCGCCATTTTCCTTTCGGCACTGTTATCTCAAACCGTGCTCCCTCACCGGGAACCCCGGTCTCAGTGATGGTAATACCGGTGATATCAAGAATCTCACGCGAGAGGTTGAGTCCAAATCCGGTATGTTTGTAGTACTCACGCCTGAAAATCTTTGACTTGAACTCGGTTTCAATACCAACCCCGTCATCAGCACAGACGATGACGTAATCCCCTTGTTTCTCTTCTCCAAAGAACTGAATCCGGGTGATCGTATCTCCGTACCGCTTGGCATTCTCCACCAGGTTGTAAAAGACCTTCTCCATGAGGGGATCTGCAAAGACTTCCACTCCTGATATGGTGTTCTGCAGCTGGATCAGACCGATATCAATCGGCTTTACAGCATGTGCAATAGTAGCACCTACATCCTGCCAGACCGGGGAGTGAACACCGATATCCTCATAATCCCGGGTGAATGCCAGCTGCCGTTCGATATTCTTTGCAGATACACTGGACCGTTCAATATACGTGATGATGTCAGGAGGGAGCTTCTCATCCTGTGCCAGACTGAGATATCCGAAGATCACCTGGAGTTCATTACCGATATCATGCCGGGTGATACTGGACAACAGGTTCAGTTTGTGGTTTGCCTGTCTGAGTGCCTCTTCAACCCGGTTACGCTCGGTGACATCCTGGATAATTGAATGAAGGAGTCTTTTTCCTTTCACGATGACAGGGCCGCTGAAGACTTCAACATCCCTGATCTCTCCGCTCTTTTTTCTGTGTTTGAACTGGAATATTGTCCCTTTCTGGTTGATGGCATGGGAGATGTTTACCTTGATCATCTCGGGATCTGCAGTGTTGATCTCACTGATGGGCTTGTCTATGAGCTCCTCCCTGCTGTATCCGTAATACCGTGTAGCAGCGGCATTTGCATCGACTATTCT
>CAZVAS010000181.1:2447-3793 GCA_964625165.1 uncultured Methanospirillum sp.
CCTTTTTCAAAGATCAGTCGTGCAGAGAAGCGTATCCACACTATAGAATCATCGTTTTGTCTGATCCGTGCCTCATAATTCTGGAACTCACCGCGTTCCTTTAACAGAGCGATCATCATATCGCGGTCATGAGGATCGACATACCGATCTGTCATCGTGAACGCGGTTTTCAAGAGCGACTCCCGATCCTCAAACCCAAAAAAATGTGCCACGGCATCGTTTGCGTCTACCATGAGCCCGGAGATAATGTCAGTTCTGAACAGCCCAATCTGAGAGTTTAAGAAGATGGTTCTATACGTCTCCTCTGCAACTCTCATCGCCTCTTCAGCCTCTCTGCGTTTGGTGATATCCTGTATCTGAACGAGGTATCCGGTTACGGACTCTGATGCACTCCCAAGCGGGGTGATGAGTGTGTCGAGCCAGATCATCCCTTCCCTTGTTGTAGGATACGAATAGCTGTGTCTTACTTTGTCAAAATCGAACGATCCCTGATAATGGATGCTCTCTCCCTGGCGAAGCTTCTCTATATGCTCATCTGACAGGTATATATCGGAAAAGAGGGAGTAATCATGAATTCTGTCGATATCAGCAACGCCGAAGAGGCTTATAAAAGCCGGGTTCGTATGCACCAGCGTTCCTGAAGCATCATAGAGTACTATGGCTATCGGAGACTGATCATAGATTGCATGGTATCGCTCCTCACTCTTCCGAAGTTCGATCTCTCCATGCTCACGTTCAACAATATGAGTTTTGAGATCCTGGTTTGCCATATATAATTCGGCGGTTCGCTCACGAACCTCATCTTCGAGGTTTTCTAAGACCTGGTGAAGTCTCTCTTCAGCCTGTTTTCGTTCAGTGATATCATGGGCAAGCACTGCAACACCGATGATCTCATCTCCACTCCTGATCGGGTTATGGAGGACATAGAAGTACTTCCGCGACCTGAGTTCTTCTCCTGAATAAGACTCTTCTATGAGTTCTCTTCCGGTTAATGCCAGGTCAAGATTCTTTTTAGAGAGATCTCTGTCGAGCGGGACGGTCATATAATCCAGAATAGAATGACCGAGCTCTATCTCTGCTCCGTACAGAACTTTCATGACACCGGCATGACCCTGGTTGAAACTGGTATACCGATATGAGCGGTCCACCGAGAAGATCAATGCATTCGCACTGTTAATGACCCCCCGCAAGGTGGAGTACTGTTCGGTCAACTTCTTTTCAGTGGTTTTTCTTCTCTCCAGTTCCCTTCTGATCGTCACAATCCAGAACGTGATGATCAGGAATACAATGAGAAAAAAGATGATAACAAGCCGATAAACCCCTTCTGCGATCTGCTCCTCGGTTTG
>CAZVAS010000182.1:0-3727 GCA_964625165.1 uncultured Methanospirillum sp.
GGTATCCAGTGCATCAGCGGTGCATTCGAGCGTGGTCACAATATCACCTACATCTGCTACGATAACGAGGCATACATGAACACTGGAATTCAGCGTTCCGGTGCAACCCCGTACGATGCCTCGACCACGACCTCTCCGGCAGGAAAGCGCTCGACCGGGAACAACCGCCCGAAGAAGGATCTTCCGCAGATCCTTGCAGCTCATGGGTCACCATACGTTGCAACCTGTTCGATTGCATACCCGAACGATGTCATCAAGAAGGTGGATCGGGCAGTCCAGACCGAAGGGCCATGTTATATCCAGATTCATACCCCCTGTTGCACAGGCTGGGGTTTTGACGGGGCAAAGACCGTCGAACTTGCCAAGATGGCGATCGAGTGTGGACTCTGGGTCAACTACGAGATGGTGAACGGAAAGGTAGAGAAGGCAAAGAAGGTCAAGCGGAAGCCGGTTGACGAATATCTGAAATCCCAGAAGCGGTTTGCCCACCTCTTTAAACCACAGCGAAATGAAGTCGAGATTGCAAAGATCCAGGCTATCGCTGATGCAAATGCAGAAAAATACGGGATCGATCTCTGATCAGACAATAATCGCTACAACCGACCTCCCCTTTTTTCGCTTCACGTTTGCTCATGATCAGAGTTGTTATGAAGTTACACCTCGACGTCTATATGATCCAATAATTCTTCCTCTCTCAGCGGAGAGTTCATCAGATCAGGCAGGCATTAGGAGAACAGGATGATCCCGGTACTCTTTATCGATGATAATAAAGAGCTCTGCACCCTTTTCCAGATATATCTTGAGGAATCTGGAGAGTTCTCTGTGCATACCTGTGACAACGGGGAAGAAGCCCTCTCATATCTGAAGAGTCACCAGGTCATGGCCGTGATCTCTGATTATGACATGCCTGAGATGAACGGGATCGATCTGCTCAGGCAGCTTCGGGACATCCACCCCCGGCTCCCGTTCATTATGCTCACCGGAAATGACAGCAAGGATACTGCCATTGCTGCACTGAATGCCGGTGCCGATTTTTACCAGAACAAGGCGGATGATTTTGAGGTGCAGGTCCTTGATCTCTCCCACAAGATCAGGATCCTCTCAGGCAGGCACGAGGCAGAAGAGGCAGCACGGAAAAAGGATGGCATTTTAGCGGCCATAAGCCACGCTGCAGAGCGGCTGCTCAGGGGAAGCGGCTGGCAGGAAGATATCGAAGAGGTCCTCGGTCATCTTGGAATAGCTACCGACGCTTCTTCTGTTTTTGTAGCAGGAAAAAGAGATGATTCATCCGAATCAGTGATAGATCCGGTCATCTGGGAACGGATACCGGACCCGGGCGGATCAGGCAGGTTTGATCAGGTTCATGCCTGGTGGCAGGAATCTGAACGTGCCGACCGCCTTGCAGCAAACCAGGAGATACAGGATGTCTTCTCTCCTCCTGGAGATGGATCCTCCCATAGCATTTCTGGTACTATTCTTCTGATCCCGGTTTTTCTGGACACCGACTGGTGGGGGGTCCTGGGGATTACTGACCGGCGAACCAGCCGGGTTTTCAGTCCGGAAGAGGTGAGTGCTCTCCGCATGGCTGCCCGGGTTATCGGTTCTGCACGGTACAGGATGTACATCGAGGAGATCTTCAGAAACCCGGTCGAAGAGTCACTGGTTGGGGTGTTCATCGAGGATAACTCCAGGTTCCTGTATGCAAACTCCAGGTTCTGTGACATGTTTGGGTACTCACGTGAGGAACTCCGCAAGTTTCAGACGCCTCTCTCGGTGATTCATCCAAAGAATCGTGAAGAGATAAACGGCGTTTTTGTCGATATCAAAGAGAAAAAGATCCCATTCAAACATTTTGAGATAGCAGGAGTGAAAAAGGACAGGTCGACGATCTGCCTTGAGGTATATCTGACCACCCTTTCGGGTGAAAATCCTGACTGCCTTATCGGAAATGTGATGGATGTCTCTGATCAGCATCGTGCGAGAAAGGCCCTGGCAGAGAGTGAAAAGCGATTCCGTACTCTCTTTAGCAATATCCGCGATCTCGTGATCCTTCACCGGATTCCTGCTGAAGGTTCAGAGATCATCGAGATCAACAACTCTGTCTGTGAGACGCTGGATTTAGACCGTAATGAGCTTCTCTCCCTGACTCTTACCTCCCTCGCCCCACGGGAGCATGAAGTGGGAAAGGTCCTCTCTCATTGCGAGGAGGCAGCAATGTCTGGCCGGGCAACAGTTCAGACCTGTCTCACAAGGCGTGATGGAAATCCGGTCCCGGTGGATCTGGTCACGCACCGGATCATCATGGATGAGAAGGCCATCCTCTTCTCCGTTGCCCGTGATATCACCGAGCGTATCGAGGCTGAAGCTAAGATCCGTGCCGGAGAAGAGCTTCTCAAGCGTAATATGCTCGTTTCACTCCACGAGAAAGAGACCCTTCTGCGTGAGATTCATCATCGGGTCAAGAACAACATGCAGATCATCATCAGTCTGCTCAAGCTCCAGGATTTTAAGGTTGAAGATCCAAAGGTGCATGAGATAATCAGGGACTGCCGGAGCCGAATTTACTCCATGGCGGTGATCCATGAGAAATTGTACCAGACCGATGAACTGACCTCTATCAGACTCGATGAATACATCAGCGATCTTGCAGACCGGGTGATGAATGAGTTTGACAGTGGAGAGGATCGAATAGCCTTTGTTCTGCAGTCTGATAACCCGGTTCTTGTGGACATAGGGACCGGGATACCGCTCGGCCTGATCCTGAATGAACTGATCACAAACAGCATGAAGTACGCCTTTGATCCTGACCAGACCGGTGAGATACGGGTTGTACTGAATCGCGAGAGCGATCTGCTGATCATCACGGTTGCAGATACTGGCCGTGGGCTTCCTGAATGGTTCACAGCCGAGAGTTCAACCACACTCGGAACCGAACTCATCCGAGGCCTGGCCATGCAACTGGATGGCACCGTGTCCTGGAAGAGTGATCATGGCACGGTATGCACGCTTACGATCCCGTATCCGACAATACCCGGAGAGGAGACATCATGACAAAAGGCAAGAAAATTCTTATCGTTGAGGATGAGATGGTCATCTCTCTGGAGATAGCCGCAACACTCAAGAGACTCGGCTACGAGGTGGCCGGTCAGGCAATAACCGGGATTGAAGCGCTCAGGCTTGTCGAAGAGACCGACCCCGACCTCATCCTGATGGATATCAGGCTGAAAGGGAATATGGACGGGATTGAGGCTGCCTGTCAGGTTAGTGATCGCTTTGATCTACCTGTCATCTTTCTTACCGCACACTCTGATGAGGCAACACTTGAACGGGCTATCGCAGTCAGCCCATCAGGATACCTGATAAAGCCTTTCAAAGACCGGGAACTCTACTCATCCATCGAACTTGCCCTGCATAAGCATGAGATCAGGCAACGGATTCGGCCTGAAAAGATTGTGCGTGAGGTCCAGTCTGATCTTGCCCACCTCTCTGGTGTCTGTGCCCTTGTTATCAGCCCGCGAGGAATCGTTATTAGGGCAAATCAGAGAGTATGCGATCTGTTAGAGACAGATCAGGCTGACCTCTGCGGAACAAGAATCACAGCCTGGATCTGTTCAGATAAGGCCACGGCTGACAGCCCCCCGGTTACAGAAGGGTCTGTTCTTCCCTGTAATGTTGCTATAAGAAGTCAGAAGGGTGCAATTCAAAAAGTCTCCATCGAAGCGGGGTT
>CAZVAS010000183.1:0-2415 GCA_964625165.1 uncultured Methanospirillum sp.
CCTTACATCCAGGGGATAATCATGGACAGGCTGGTGAACACCCTGATTGGGCTCTTTATTGCGTCAATCCTGGGATACGCAGTATGGCAACTCCCGTTTATTCAGAAAAGCATAAACACTTCAATGAAATGCTGATGACTCATTCTTTTTACTCAAAGAGTAGAGTAATTACATTCTTATAAAAGAGGATATTTCCATCTTCAAGTTCCCGAACTCTGATAAAGTTACACTTTTCTTCGTAGAACCAGGCAGAAGAGGGTTTGGATTCAACGATAAGGTATCGGCACCCGGTATTTTCTGATATTTTGATGGTAAGAGCATAGACATAATCCATGAGTTGAGTACCAAGTCCCTTCCCATGATACCTGTCATCAATGGCAAATTTACCGATTAATAGCGCAGGAAACCGGTCATATTTTGGACAACCTTTTTTGTCACCAGCATTCAGATCCTCAACATCAATGCTCGCACAGGCCAGAGAAATATATCCCAGAGGAATACAGGGTTCCGATTCTTGAACAAGAATCCAGGTTATTGATAACTTCCTTTTCTGGTTATCATGGGCATGATGTTTCAGGAAATTCTGAAGGGGAAGGCTACCCACTTTAGTAGTACAGCAAAATTCATTGATATGAATAGAATCAGATAAACGCACTAAACCTATCCCTGCAGAATCAAAAAGCATGAATTAAAATTTGAGATTTTGAGCGATTTGCCGGGCCCGGCTAGCTGCCGCTTTACTCCGGTCATTTTCATATTTCAATGGATCACTATCGTATTCATGAAAACGCCGGGCATCATCCTTGGTGAGAGTTATTGATGTATTGAAAGGTTCTGCCATTTTCGATTCTCCTTTTATAAGTAAAATTTCGAATATCTTGTAGACTGATATGTTATATTTTGTCAGGGCATTAATGTATTCCTCTCATCCCTTTGGTGGTTTCAAATACCATCTGTATGTAAGTTGCAGAAATGACTTCCATTCTTTTGAACCTGCCACGAGCATACTGGATTGCACTAGTCGTGGTTTTGGTCGTGCACAGAAATCTTGAGACAACTATGTCCCGGATATCAATGAGGGCTCTTGGCACCTGCATCGGAGTGGTAATTGCCAGTGCTCTGATGCTCTGGTCTGTTCCATCCGGATTATTCATCCTCATCATTACCGTACTGGCATCTGTGCGACCATATGCAAAAGCCCGGAATTACCTGGTTTACACATCGGTCATGACCATTCTGATCATATCACTGCTTGAGTTCAATGAGCCTTACATCCAGGGGATAATCATGGACAGGCTGGTGAACACCCTGATTGGGCTCTGTATCGCGTCAATCCTGGGATACGCAGTATGGCAACTCCCATTGGTCCAAAAAAGCATATCCCAAACATAAACACTTTTTAAATCGATCCATCAGGGCCTAAGGTATAGTCGCTCATTGGTGATCCTTTCCTGCTCCTGCAATATGAGAAGGCGTTGCTGAAAAATCTCATCCTATTGTATTCATAACATTATAATCCCGGTTTATCTTCAACACTTACGATTTGGAAATAATATTACTTTCACTACTCTGATTCCTCTACTATATTATAGAACAAATGAATCGTGATGAACATTACATCAAATCTGCATGAACAAACCGTGCAGCAACCTTTCAATGAATACAAAACCAACCGAAGTATGAGTGATGTATCTGTCGTGCATCCACTATACTCTCCGGATATTGCCAGATTTTACCTCCTGTATGATCTCTTCAAACAAAACTCCCCTGATGATCCTGACTTCAAGGGGGAAGCATGGTAACTGGTATTCATGTCGATAAAACGCTCTGCACCCGGTGTGGTATCTGCTCATCTCTCTGCCCGGGAGAACTCATCACACCTCCGGGACCCGTGAGTCTGCCCGAAGTTTGTCAGAACAGGGTAGCCCGGTGCATTGATTGTGGACATTGTGAAGTGTTCTGTCCGGTGAACGCACTTACCAGGGATCATGAGACCCCTTTGGTTACTTCCCCACAGTCTCCCCTGATAACTCCTGATTCACTATCTTCCTATCTTCTGAACCGTCGATCAGTCCGGAAATTCAGAACTGAACCGGTTGACCGGAAAACCCTGGAACATATCCTTGAGATAGCCCGGTATGCTCCAACCGGAGGAAACGGTCAACCGGTAGAGTGGCTGGTTATCAGTGATCCGGAAAAGATCAGGATGGTATCCGAATTAACTCTCGAATGGATGAAGAATGTTCAAAGTCCTGATCATCCGCTCGGTGGAGTGATACAAAAGTTCCTGGATCAATGGGAAAAGGGGATCGACGGTATCTGCCGGGGAGCTCCCCATCTCATTCTTGCTCATATTCCGGATGATTATCATTTTCCGAGAGGGAAACCTATGGCCTTCGTCGATGCGATCATCGC
>CAZVAS010000183.1:2515-3702 GCA_964625165.1 uncultured Methanospirillum sp.
CTGATCTGAATCATTCTCCTCGTTGTATGTATGGAGATCTGAATCCGGGTCTGTGGCATATCCTGTGCAAATGAGGGTTATTGATCCTGCGGTCGGGAGAGCGGGGAATCGGAGCACAATCCGGGGTTAGGGCGGGAGCCCCCGCCCACCTTTCCCTGCTAAATTACACCCTAATATAAGAAATAAACAAATTAATTAACTATTATTATGTATGGGCGGGAAGATCCGCATACACAGTTCATCTCCCGGTTCTGTAATGGTGTACATATCTGTCTGTGTTTCCCACCCTTCCGCCCTGATGTTGAACGAATGAGATCCTAGGCCTTAATTAAAAATTAGGGTGATTATATTGGGAGGGACGTTCCCGCCCTAACTCCATTTCTCCCGCCCTACCGCCCGGGACCCTTCCATGACCTATTGGTGAATACTGTTCATGTCCCCGATCGTATGCCCGGTTACATGGACCTTTTCCGGGTCTTTAAACTCCTTTACCCATCGGTCATGTCCGTCTTCTCTGGTATCCCTGGATGATCTGATCAGCTCCGGGTCAAAGCCCCAAACTCATCAGACACTATTCCCTCAACTGAACCGGCAGGAGTCGCTGTGAAGGTGAGGTATCCTACAAGATCATCAGGGTTCGGGAACGAGAGGTACCATGTGTTGTTGGTCCAGTGTGTCAGATTTCCCTCATACCCGTTAGGACCGAGTTTGATGATCATATCTTCTGCATCCGGTCCCTCATCTATCTGCATACTGCCATACATATCGCTCATGTATGTTCCTGCAATAGCAGACGGGCTTATTATCGCAGGCTCCGGATTAGCAGGCCGGTCCGGGTTTTTGATGAGAGAGTTCCATCCTGCCTGTGATGCTTTTTCCTGTGCCTGAAGATCTACTCCGCTTTTCCCGATGTATCGCTCAAGAAACTCATCCCTGACAGCCTCCGGGAATGCAGTGAGCTGCTTGTTGGCAATAACCACAAGTCCGGTCTTCTTTCCCGGAATGAGGATTACGATGGAGCGAACACCGTCTAGTGCTCCGTTCTTCTCAATGACCCGATCGCCAAGGAAGGAGTACGAGTCACAACCAAGACCTACTGCACCATTCGGATCTCGCAGGGGTCCGCTCCGTCCGGCGACAAGGCTTGCTGCATGGATATCGTCAACAGTCTTTGGCGTGAGAATCTG
>CAZVAS010000184.1:0-2379 GCA_964625165.1 uncultured Methanospirillum sp.
GGGAAATAGGTACTACTGATGACAATCAGGAACTCTTTTGATGCCGAAAAGGTTCAACATTATCAGTTTCTCGTAGATACCGCCCGCTCTCTCGGCGCTGCAGATGCGAAAGTGATCCCTGCATCTGATGTTATCGTAGAGGACCGGGTTGCACTCAAGTGTCGTGCAGGATGCATATCGTACGGGAAAAAACTGACCTGTCCACCTCATGTTCCAACTCCTGATGAGTTTCGCAGAATATTATCAGAGTACACCTCGGCCCTCCTTGTCAAGTTCATATCACCAGCAGAGGCTGATGATGATGTAATCTGCTCGATATACCGGTACTGGCTCGATCCAAAAGCCCCGGCTGATAAAAAGGAGAAGGCAACACGGTTCTGGAAGGATCACTTCAGCGGGACCGGATCGTTTGCCCCGATGATGCTTGAACTCGAACGGACAGCATTTAATGCAGGCAACACCTTAGCAATGGCTCTGGTGAACGGGTCATGCCGGCTCTGTGAAACCTGCAATGTGAGCGGTCTCTGTGTTCACCCATCTCAGGCCCGTATCCCAGAACATGCCGTGGGTGTCAACATGGTGAAGACCGCTGAAAAAGCAGGTATGCCGATAAAATTCCCGGTGCAGGGGCATCCTCAACTGATGGCTCTTCTTCTGATCGATTGAGGTTGTATGATGGTAACTCTTAAACCGGTCGACAAGGTGGAGATCACTGTTCTGGTCGATAATTACATTGATATCTTTGTACCACCTGCAACGAACGTGGATAAACGGCTGCCGTTTGATCCATCCAGGGATATTCTCGCAGAGCATGGATTTTCCTGTCTTCTCAAACTATTTTGTGGAGAAGAGATCCATACAATCCTCCTCGATGCCGGACTCTCGAAGAACTGCATGTTCTCAAATGCCGGGGTCCTTGGGATAGATCTCTCTGATGTTGAGGCTGCTATTCTGAGTCATGGCCACTTTGATCATATCGGAGGACTGGCTGAATTTTTCCAAAGAGCCGGAAAGAGTATCCCGCTCGTTCTTCATCCAGATGCCTTTGTAAGGCGAAGATTAAACAATCCGGCAAGAGGACCTGTGGAACTGCCACAACTGGATGAAGCAGTACTCAAAGATGCCGGTGCAGAACTCCGGATCTGCAGTAATCCATCTTCGCTTGCAGATGATCACCTGCTTGTTACCGGTGAGGTGGAGCGTATAACTCCATATGAAACCGGAATGCCTGGGATGGAGATGTATGAAGACGGAACGTGGGTCCTTGATCCGATACGTGATGACCAGGCACTTGTGATACACGTCAGGGATAAAGGGCTGATCATCGTAAGCGGGTGTGCTCACGCCGGGATCATCAATACAATACACTATTCACAGAAGATCACCGGAATACCTGAAGTTCATGCCGTAATCGGAGGATTCCATCTGACCGGTCCGGCATTTGAACCCAGGATCATGCCGACCATCTCAGATATGAAAGAGATTGATCCTGATTATATTGTCCCGATGCACTGCACCGGATGGACGGCAATCAACAGGTTTATCGAGAATATCCCCGGAAAATGCATTCTGAATACTGTCGGAACGACATATATTTTCTGATTCCTCTCACCTCAACCTACCTATTTTGGACCAGCTTTGAAAACGTCAATAGGTATATGGTTCCCTGATCCCGGATTATCTCAAGTGTTCCTCCTAATTGGCCAGCCAATCCTTTGATGAGTTGAAATCCGAGTGAATTCATTTTTTCAAGATATTGATCGTCAGGAAGGCCGATGCCATTATCGGTAAATTTCAGGTGATATGACTCCTCATCAGCATACATGTCTATGGTAATAATCCCCTTCTGGTTATTGGGAAATGCATGTTTGAGCGAGTTGGATAGCATCTCGTTTATCAACAGACTACAGGGGACTGCTTTGTCAATATCGAGGAATATAGAGGATATGTTGAGTTCTACAGACACATCGGTCTTTGATACTTTGTAGGACTGGAACAGATAATCAATAATCTTTTTGATATACGTTCCATAGTCGATTTGATCGAGATTATCTGACTGATAGAGTTTTTCATGGATAAGAGCAAGTGACCGGATCCTGTTCTGACTCTCATTTAATATCTCGATCATCTGAGGATCCTGTAGTCCTCGTGCCTGCATGAAAAGAAGGCTTGATATCACCTGCATATTGTTCTTTACCCGGTGATGAATCTCTTTCAGGAGAATCTCCTTCTCTCTGAGTGATTTTACAATTTCAGCATCTAATTTCTTCTGTTCGGTGATATCTATAACGATTGTCCTGGACATCAGATAGGTCCCTGACTCGTCAAATATTGCAGATGCATTCACCCGTACCGGAAAAGTACTCCCATCCTTTCTGA
>CAZVAS010000184.1:2479-3683 GCA_964625165.1 uncultured Methanospirillum sp.
CTGTCTCTGACACGATCCTCCAGTTCTTCATATGAACGTTTCAGTTCATCTTCAATCAGTTTCTTATCTGTTACATCCCGGTTTACGGCTCTTCTACCGAGAAATACTCCATCGTTCTCGAATACAGAGTAACAATGATGGGATATCCACCTCTCCTCATTTTCTTTTGTAATTATTCGAAAGAGAATCTCATGCTTGTCAGGATCAGTAATGCAAAGGGAATGTGAATGATATCTCTCTTTATCATCCGGATGGATGATCTCTTCAAGTGTTATTCGGTTTTGATAAAAGTCGTCAGGCGAATACCCGGTGATGCGTTGAACTGATGGGGTTATGTATACATAATTGTGATCAGGATCAATCATGTATTCCCAGTCATAGGTATAATCTGCGAGGTTTCTGAATTTTTCTTCACTTTTGTAGAGTTGTTCCTGACTTTTTACAAGTTTATAATAGTTTGATTTGAGTTCTTCTTCTGAAGCAGATAACTCTTCTAACGCAGCATTAAGTTCAGAGTTTTTATTGAGGATCTCAAATTCTGTTCTCTTCTGTTCAGTGATATTTATTGATAATATTGCAAGTCCTTCCTTTATTGGCTGGATTCGTAAGTTAAACCAACCAGACTCCCCGTTTGGAAATGTAAATTCGTTCTCAATAATCTGGGAAATACCTTCTTTGAAGGATCTTTGAAGAGAATAAAATAAGGGCGTCTTTTCTACTCCCGGATACATCTCTATCAGGGAACTGTTCATCAGTTCTTCCCTGGAGTACCCACTCTGCCTGACTGCTTCATCATTGAGATATAAATATTTAAAATCCGGAGTAATTATCTGGAAACCTTCCAGCATCGTGTCCAATATCCGGTGATACCGCTCTTCACTCTCCAGTAATGCACATTCATTCTCCTTCCGCTCACTGATATCACGAACAACACCGACAATGCTTGAGACAACTCCGTGATCATTTAAAACAAGTGTTGTTACGAGTTCAACCGGAACAACTGTCTGATCTTTTCGTTTCAGGTCAAGAGATGAGCTCTGAATCCGGGCAGATGTATCCCCAGATTCCATTGCTTTGATCCGTTCTACAGTATCGGTACTCATATGCTGAAACGACTCAGTCACAATGAAATCTTCAGGAGACATATTTTGCAGTTCTTCAGGTCGATAACCCAGAAGAGAGAAGACAGAAGGACTGACATAAC
>CAZVAS010000185.1:0-3660 GCA_964625165.1 uncultured Methanospirillum sp.
CAGGGATCAGGTTGATGATCTATGAACCCTGCTGACCGGCCCTTTCCGATGTTCTCCACTCATAACTGCCCTGACTCTTGCCGCAGGGATCACGTAGGTTTCACCCCCGATATCAAGATAAAATCCTCTGCCACTCTCAGATAACCTCGCCACACCGGGGACAGGGCCTGATAGAACGCTCTCTCCAAGCCCGGCTAATGTAGCGGTCACAAGCCCGGACGGGAGGGAAAACCTCCCGATCCCATCGATATAGATCACCAGATCCCCCTGGATCCTGATGATCCGTCCGCAGAGTTCATACCCGCGATCCTCACGGATGGTCTCTACAAACTCACCCATCTAGTTCACCGTTCTCCTGGCAGATTCTTCTCCTGATGAATCACCGGTTGACATGTTGTCTGCTCGCGGTGTCCCGGATGAGAGAACGCCAGTTGACCGGGCTCTCTCCCGCTGATAGCAGGATTCACAGAGATGCGTCCGGGTTTTTGGATCAGACCATACAGCCTCTTTCTTCAGACAGAGATCACACCTTCCGACACTGGCATGCAGAGGAATCATATCATCTGGATGGATCATCCCGGGAAGAGGAACAATGGCTGCTATCTCGCGGGATACAAGCCTCTCGTAGCATGATACGCAGAGCATCTGAACGGACTCATCATCACTCACGTGACCATGATCATGACATGCCCGAAACTGGGTAGGTCTCCTTCCACAGACAGAACACGGTACCTTTTCAGGAAACCCTTCGAGTGGAACAAAATCACGTGATCTGAGAGATCTGATCGAGCAGCCGTGTGCAGGAGCAGCACTGCCTGGGATCGATCTCTCATGAGCAGGCTGCTCACTGAGATCTCCGGATGAACCGGCGAGGGCAGCCTCTTCTCTTCCGCCATGATCTCCGGAAGGCGGATCTGAAGGGTTATCCGGATCAGAGTGATCTGGATCAGTTCCATCCCCTGCAAGCCAGACAGAACCTCCTTTCAGCCATACATCATACAGGTGAGGATCCCACAGGTATACCCGTGTATGCCGCATGGTGGTCTGACCCTGATCTCCTTTCGTGACCGTCCGATCAAGAAACGAAACAGCAGGACATTTCGCAAGCAGCCCTGAGTATACCTTCCCGTATGACTGATAGCCATGGAGAAGTTTACAGATCGTGCTGCATGTCCATCCGGTGATAGTCTGGAGCTGGGAGACCGATATCTCGGCAACACCGCTTGTGGCTAATACATGCGTCAGAAGAGACTCCCGTTTTGTCAGTTTGTTTCCCTGAGCTCCGGTCTCACCATTCAATTCAACAAAGAGCCGGGATGCCTGATCAAAATCCTCCTCTGTTGCCAGTATACTGGTAACCCCATTCACAACATGACGCTCACGTTGCTGCTGGTAGAGGGCCGCGTTCGTCCTGATCAGATCGAGCAGCATATCGGGATTTCTTCGGTTTTCAGCGGACTGAAACCTGATTCTCCTAGCAAACGGGATGACAACCCAGACAGAAGAGAGGGATTCCCATAACGCCCTGCACACCAAGACAGTCTCACTGATCCCGGTTGGATTGTCGGGAACCGCTTCTGCACTTGCCAGTGCCCGGTCCAGAACCTTCTGATCCTGCTCCTCGGTGTCATCTATCCAGCAGGTCAGCATCCGGTTGATAACCTGGTCGTCACCTGACCCTTCCACTTTTGCGATCCACCAGACGCACCGCTCTGGAATCGTGCAGATCTGTGGCTTTCTATCCTTGTTTACCGTTCGGTACGGAAACGGCTTTTGAAACGAGGTTGTAACCCCCTTGAGAATCTCCTGCATCTGGTCAGAGAGGCTCACATCATCAAGGGTGATCACGGTCCCGGGAAGGAGATCCTCCATGTAAAAGAGGGCTTTGTCACTGACCCGTCCTTCAATTCTCGAACCAGGAGGGATGAGCGTTCGCATCATATCAATCGCATGCGACTTCCCTTTTCCTGACTCACCCGATATTGATACATGCAGGCCCTTACTGTTGATGACAGATCGGGATACCAGCGAATGAATCATACACTCGGCAACAGCCCTGTCCCCCTCATGATACTCAGAGAAGGCATTAAGGAGAAACGTGAGGGGATCACCAGATTTCAGAATCTCATCAGCCTTCTGGTGAACCGGGTCAGGTTCGGTGGATGTGATACCCGTTTCAGCAGATGAATCAGGTATCTCCCCGTCAGGATCGATCCTGCCTTCTGCGATCAGTTTTGCCCTGGCTCGTGCTCTTCTTGCCTCTGCAAACCACTCTTCAGGATCCCGGCGTGGCGGATCAAATCGTGCACGGAGCTCGGGCCATCTCTGTCTTCCTCCGCCGCAGGAGTCATGATGACAACCGGCGAAGATTGCACCGTTTGCAAACTGAATAGCAAATGCTCCGTCTGTGTGATCATCAGAGAAGGGACATGAATCAAGCACAAACAGAGTGCCACCCTGGTACGGTTTGGAGAGATACGTGAGATTAAACCGAGTCAGCCATTGTGCAAGATCAAGCACCGGCTCCTTGACTGCAGCCATCTCCTCCGGCGTCCGGCTCTTCGCGTCCTGTTTCATTCCCGATTTCGTGGCGGGTTTCAGGCCTTGCCCAGGGGCCCCGGCCGAGTACTGATCGATCCACTGCTCAAGGTCACTTGTAGAGAGTACCCTCTCTTTTGGCGGCATTGAGAGGACTTTTGATCTCCGGTGGGGACGGTCAGGAAGATTATCTCCTTTGCGTGAGATCGTGCCATACACCTTCCATATCCGTGCAGCATTGAAGTTGGCTGTATCAACCTTGCATTTGGTGGTGGAGAACCGGATATCAAGAATCTCGAGTACCTGTCTGACCAGTCCTTTTGCCTCATCCGTGTTTGGAAGATCGAGCGGATAGAGCAGATGGGCACCATTTCCGGAGTCAGCCAGAAGGGGATCAGGCCACCCACATGTGGCAAGAAATCCCCTGATGGTCTCCGCAAGTGTGAGTGCTGCTGCATGTTCATCGGCAGATGAGGACACACCAGATGGCCGTACCGGGTCGATGTCTATTGGCAGCCACCGCCGCCTGATGATATCAGAGTCTGCAGTCGACGCATCCGCCTTTCCCATCCGGGATTGTATCCGATTTGCCCGTCTGGCAAGCAGTGCAGGATCTACTTCGTTGAGAGTGACATAAAAACCTGAAATAAGCGTGTCAGCCTCTCTAATGAGTATCTCTGCCACTGCCTTCTGATAATCACTGAAGTACCCTGATGAGATGCCACCACCTGAAAGAGCCCTAATCTCGATTATCTGACCGGGATCAAAGAGATACTCAAGGGTGCTGAGTACCTCACCGGCACGATCACGCTCGATCATCGCTTCTTCTCCGCAGCCATCTGTTCAGGTTCGGGGCCGGATTGCATAGCGCTGGCAAATCAACACAATTCATTCCCTCACCTCAGGGAGCAGAATGGCTCCTCCAGGGAGGATCCGGTACCGTTTCCAGTAGTTACCTTCACCAATCCAGAACTGAACCTCTCCAGGATACCATACGGTCTGAAGGTTTGTTGAGAGCAGGAGTATTTCACTCCTGATCATCGGTTTACCCATCCGTGGAGAGCCTATCCTGATGAACAGAGTCCCTCTCATCCGTTCCCATGCAATGAGATGGAACAGGCC
>CAZVAS010000186.1:0-1420 GCA_964625165.1 uncultured Methanospirillum sp.
GGTAAACTGCTGCAAAAGCATCGGTGTTGCTATCTCAACCCCGGCAGTGCCCCTGATCGTCTGCAGGTTAGACTCATTCAGGTACTTTGGAATCACTCCTCCGTGCATAACCAGGCTTGCAGCCTCATATGGGCAACCTTTTGGAACAGCGAGGAGACTTACTCCAAGACTGTTCATCTCCCCTGAAAGCTGCCTCTCATATCCTGCATTAAACGATAACAGTGAGTAGAGGACTGCTACAGCGATTGCCACACCTACAATTGTCAGGAGGGTTCTCATCCTCCTTCTGCTCAGGTTCTTGATCGCCAGGGTCCAGAAGTTCATGGGTAGGTTTTCCCATCCAGATTGACACTGCTTCCAATCAGTGCCATGTCATTATCTTTCACAACAACATTTCCGACAACCGTGACTTTTTTGCCCATTGAAGGAGGAATTACAAAGTTGTTCGGTTTCAGGTTGACATAGAGGTCACCGCTGTCATCTGACATGATAAACCAGCAGCCAGATCCGCACTGTGAGGTGATCTTCCCTTCCACGCTGACCGGTTTGTCTGTATATTTATCAGCACTGTTCAAAAGGTCGGTGATACTAACTTTTTCTGGTGTAGTTGTGGTCTGGTTTCCTGCCTGGTCAGCATAACAACCCACGACGCTGATCACAATGAGAATGAAAACTCCTGTAATGATTGCTTTTGAATTCATGATTTCTCCATGATTGAGTGAATAAACTGCTATTCCCTGGCAGATTCGTATCCTGCCAATCTGGAAAGTCCGTGTATCACTCTGATATGAATCAGATTCATTCTGTGGTAATAAATCAATTCTCACAAGGACAGCTACATATTCTGATATGATCGGATTGAAATCTCCAAAGCTAATGGTTTACGGTTCTCTTCTGTAAGAACCTACAATATTGATTTTCACCAATGTGATTATGAGTGAATGTGTATGTCTGATGATCTAATCGAATTATTTGGTAAATTTTCTCTGGCCCTTGATAAAATCGAGCAATGCAAGGAGTTTTCCTCCTTTATCCCGGAAGTACGAACCAATATGGTGTATGCAAGGCAGGGTGCAAAAACCAGAGATGATGTGCTTGCAGTAGATGGAAGAATTACAGTGGTGCGTGGAATGCCATATGCTGCCGGCCGTCCCCGGCTGGGTGCATCAAGTCATATGGCCCGGCTGATCATTGAACTTGCAAAAGTAGATCCCTCATACCGGGCAGGAATTGATTTCATGAACAATCCTGCGTTTGCAGCATGGCTGAAGCAGTATTGTGTAGAAAAAGGATGGGTCTTCTCAGTAATTGACCGCAGTAGCGAACCTGAAGAAGTGAAAGAGAAAGAGTGCGGTTCCATGCCATGGAAAGTAGCAGAAGCAGTCAGGGCCTGTGGGGGAGTCGCTCCCAAAATCTTCTA
>CAZVAS010000186.1:1520-3642 GCA_964625165.1 uncultured Methanospirillum sp.
ACCGGGATAGATGCCGGAGTCATATCTCTTGGTAACGGAGAAGTCCTGATAGTTGCAGAAGATCCGATATTTGCGATACCTGGCCAGCCTCTTGAGATGTTCGGGTGGTACACTGTCCACATTGGTGCAAGTGATGTTGCCGTGATGGGTGTTCGTCCACGATACATGACATATTCTCTGCTCCTTCCACCGGAAACCCCGGATGATGATCTGAAGGTTATTGTGAATTCAATTCATGAGGCTGCAAAAGAGCTTGGGATTGCAATCGTAGGTGGTCATACCGGGTATTATCCAGGTTTTGCAGCACCTACGATCGGAGGAGTAACTGTATTTGCAACTGCGAAGGAGGGTTCATATGTCACTCCGGCAGGAGCCAGACCGGGAAATGTTGTCATTCTTACCAAAGGACCGGCAATAGAGACAGCAGGCCTCCTCTCCGTCCTGCGTGAACGCGATCTTCTTGCAACATATGATACTACCCTTGTACAAAGTGCTCAGGCCCTCTGTAAAAAGATGAGTGTTGTTCAGGATGCGATGATTGCAATGAAAACCGGAATGGTGACTGGTATGCATGATGCAACAGAAGGGGGGGTTATCGGAGGTTTATTTGAAATCGCTGATGCCAGTGGGGTTGGGATGGTAATCGATGAGTCCCTCTTCGTCTATCCGACGGAAGTGAAGATGGTTTGTGATTATTTTAAAATTGATCCAGTAAAGGCGATAGCTGAGGGTTCCCTTCTGATCACTGCGGAGAAGGAAGGGGCAGATACGATCATTTCAGTCCTAAAAGAGAACGAGATTGCGGCATCGGTGATCGGATACGTCACTGACAATTGTGAGCAGCGGATAATTACCCGGCTTGATGGAACTGAAAATCCGCTTGCGGTACCTGAACAGGATCCGTTCTGGCCGGTCTTTTTTGAGAGTGTATCATAATACGATATAAAAAATAGATCTCAAGGATCCGAATATCTTCTCTTTTTTAATATTGTGAAATGTATTCGCTGTAATGTATGGTCCGTTCCCCTCGTGATTGTTCCACAAGGTATATGTGGAATCATCTGCATATTGAGTGGTCAGTCTAGACTGATCACTCTAATGGGTATCAGACATTCCAAGGAGAAGTCATATGCAATATCGACAAGTCCCAAAAAATGGGGATTCATTATCGGTTCTCGGATTCGGAGCCATGCGTCTTCCAACAAAGAGAGGGCGGTTCGATGAAGAACGTTCCAAAACCCAGATCCGCAGTGCCATAGATGCAGGTGTCAACTACATCGATACCGCATTCATGTATGGGGAGAGCGAGCGGATTTTAGGGGATGTGCTTCAGGAGGGATATCGTGAGAAGGTAAAACTCGCGACTAAACTCCCTCCCTGGCATCTTCAGAAGCCGGAAGATATGGAGACCATCCTTGAAGGTCAGCTCAAAAAACTCAGGACCGATCACATCGATTACTATCTCCTTCACTCCCTTGATGCAAACAGTTGGAAGAAATTCCTTGACTTTGGTGTGTTTGAATTTCTGGAGAAGGCAAAGGCAGCAGGAAAGATCATCAACATCGGATTCTCCTTTCATGGTGACCGAAAGACCTTCAAAGAGATCATCGATTCGTACGACTGGGTATTCTGCCAGATCCAGTACAATTTTCTTGATGAGAATACACAGGCTGGAAAAGAGGGTCTCCTATATGCTGCTTCAAAAAACATAGCCGTCATCATCATGGAACCACTCCGGGGAGGAATGCTGACACAAAAGATCCCGGCTGATGCCCAGAAGATCTACGATAGTGCCAGCACCCGACGTTCACCTGCTGAATGGGGTCTGCGATGGGTTCTGAATCACCCTGAAGTAACTGTTGTTCTTTCAGGAATGAATGATGAAGCCCATATCAGAGAGAATATCACCACCTGTGATACAGCTATAGCAGGATCTATGACACCTGAAGAACTGTCTGTTATTGAAAAGGTGAAGGGTGTTTATCAGCGGCTCATGAAGGTTGGCTGCACGGGTTGTGCCTACTGTATGCCATGTCCGTTTGGTGTAAACATCCCTCAGTGTTTCACCTTTTACAATCAGTATTACATGGCTCAAAATCGGATAATGACGAGAGCGATGTAC
>CAZVAS010000187.1:0-3600 GCA_964625165.1 uncultured Methanospirillum sp.
ATCGCTTCTCACTACCAGATTTCAGAAGATAAAATCGGGGTGATTCCTCACGGTCTGTATGATCAATATCCGATCCTCAATCAGAAAGATTCTAAGAGATCTCTTATGGCAGAGGACTGCTTTGTCTTTCTGTTCTTTGGGTTGATCAGGCCTTATAAAGGTGTCATTCACCTGATTCATGCTTTTGAGATGCTCCCTGATGCAATCCGTGAGCATTCACTCCTATATATCGTTGGTGAGGCTTGGGAGGATCATGCTTCGCTTGATGCAGTATCCTGGTCGCCTGTTCAAGACAGGATACGACTTCTGAATAAGTATGCTTCCGACGATGAGATTCCTCTCTTTTTTTCTGCTGCTGATGCACTGGTTCTGCCATATACACGGGCATCACAGAGCGGGGTAGCACATATCGGAATATCATATGGCCTCCCAATTATTGCATCCCGGGTTGGAGGACTTAAAGAGAGTCTCTCCGGTTATGATGGTTCCATACTTGTTCAATCATGTGATGAGGATGAACTAACCCGTGCTATGGAACAAACATATTCGCTAGGTTTTCAGCGGTATCAGGTGCCGGTGGATCTTCGATGGGACAGTATTGCAACCAAATATGAGGTTGAAATATCCTGCATGCTCAGTGGAGCCCGAACATGAGAATAGCGATCTTATCCTGCCTGGATTTCAGTATTCCCGGGGGAGCTGAACGATTCTTTATTGATATGGCGATGGCACTTGATGCCACGATTGTATGTTTGAGTTACGCTCCCTCCCTCGGTGATTGTTATCCTCTGGCCCAAAATGTAAAATTTCATCCTCTTAATGTTTTACTGCCTGCAGAACCCCTGAAACAACCGGCTGGGATGCGTCTCTTTCGTTCCCTCAAGCTCGATTATGATTTTTATATCGTTACTGATGACATGGCATTGCGTTTTCTTGGTCGCAATGTACCACACTGCTATGTTATGCTCACACCCCGAAGAGCTTTCTATGATATGTACTACCAGACAGTCGCCGATCTCCCGATGATAAAGCGTCTGATCTATATACCAATTCTAACATTGTTCCGTTTCCTGGATCGAAGATTTGTCAGGAAACATGTCACTCACATTGCTGCAATCTCTCACAATGTCAGAAACAGAGTCTGGAAGACGTACCAGAAGAAGGCCCATGTTCTGTACCCTCCAATTCATCTTGAGAATTACCAGAACCTGGGTTCTGGTGACTATTGGTTGTCAGTCTCCAGAGTTGATAAGTGGAAGCGGATAGAACTGCAGATCGAAGCATTCAGAGAGATGCCTGATAAAAAACTGAAGATTGCGGGTAGGATATATCCTGGATATGAGTACCTTGTTAGATCAGCTCCCCCAAATGTTGAGTTTCTGGGGGTAGTCAATGATCACGATCTGATAACCCTTTATGGTTCATGCCGTGGATTTTTGACAACTGCGATCGACGAGGACTATGGGCTTACTCCGCTTGAAGCGATGGCATGTGGAAAACCTGTTGTGGCTACAAAGGAAGGAGGATACCTGGAGACGGTGATTGACAAACATACAGGTCTCTTGGTATCACCGGATTCCCATTCAATCAGTGAAGCTATCGTTCATATTGACAAGAATCCTGAACAGTATGCAGAAGCATCAAGGGATCAGGCTGAACGATTTGATTACAAGTTATTTAAAGAACAACTATCCACGTATGTGCATACGCTGACAGGAGCATGAAGATCATATCAAAACCCTGTTTTTACCGGCTTATAACTCCGGAGATGCTGTAACATGGAGTGGGATGATATTCATGTTCTTATAACTGGTGTAAGCGGATTTGTTGGCTCGTACCTTGCCCGTGATCTGGTGGATAATGGGGCTTGTGTGTACGGGTTGGTCAGACGACGGGCTGACGGGACTATTCCAAAGAATATCTCTCATAAAAAGATCGAGAAAGCGATCAATTTTGTTGAGGGAAGCCTTGAGGATCTCCCTGGGCTTGCCCATGCTATTGATGCTGCTGAACCGGATTATATCTTCCACCTTGCAGCCCAGTCATTTGTTCCACGGTCGATCTCCCATCCACTTGAGACTGCCCAGATAAACTGTATTGGGACGATCAACCTGCTTGAGGCGGTAAGGCAGAAAGAGGTTGATCCGGTGATGTTATTTGCCGGCACAAGTGAGGAGTATGGTCTTGTTATCAGTTCAGCAGAGCAACAAGAATCATTGAAACAGAAGTATGGCACTATCTTCCCTGAACCGGCCCGGATACCTGAACTCCCGATATCTGAAAGTAATCCATTCAGACCCATGTCCCCATATGCAGCTAGTAAAGTATATGGTGAGATTCTGTTCCGGAATTACTATCATACATATGGCCTGAAGGGCATGGTCTCCCGCTCTTTTAATCATGAGGGTGCCGGGAGAGGCGACCAGTTTGTCACCTCTGTTATCACAAGACAGGTAACCCAGCTGAATTGTGGAGAGATTGAGCAGATCTCAATCGGGAATGTTAATGCATGCAGAGACTGGTCTCATATTGATGATATCATCGATGGGTACGAGATCATTGCACGAAAAGGGCAACCTGGAGATGTCTACAATGTTGGTTCGAATCGGACCACTTCTGTGCTGAGTTACATTCTCATGAGTATCGAAGCTTCAGGGCACAAGGTGCGCGAGATCAGCACAAATCATTCTGACAAGAAAGTGGCCGATCCATTGAAGCCTGATAACTCCAGTGTGTTTGGTGTAGAATTTGAAAAACCCAGGATCGATCAGATGATCCTGACTGATGAGATCTCCTTTGACATTGAAGATGGGGGGATTCTCGTCAGAACTGACGGGCCTGACATCAGGATCAAATTTGATCCAGCCAGGTTCCGTCCGTCAGAGGTTCCCATTCTCTTTTCTGATATTTCCAAGGTGAAAAAGCTTGGATATCATGTCAAGTATCAGGTCAGGGATATAATTCGTGATCAGATGAATTTCTATATGGATTCCAAGAACAGGTGCTTACTCACCTGTTCTGACGACGAGAACAGATCGCAGGAGAAAACGATATGAACCCGATAAATTTCAGAAAACCATATGTACTTCTGATTGGGGGGGCCCTAGCACTCATCACCCTCTTTTCCTTACTCATAAGAATTATTCCGATCTTCTCCGGGAATACTGACATTCTGTCAAATGTGGGGATGGATGATCCAACTTACCAGCTTCGGCGGGTTGAACTCTGTATGGCAAACTTCCCGAGCATCGCCTGGTTTGATCCGATGACATACTTCCCTCAGGGTCAGCCGATGCACTGGGGTCCGCTCTTCCCACTTATCAGCAGTGCCATCTGTCTTGTGCTTGGTGCCCAGGCACGCCCTGATATTATATCAGTCTGTCTTCTCATCCCTTGCGTGATGGCAGCCATTCTGGTCCCGATTGTGTTCTTCCTTGTACGAATGGTTGCAGACTGGAAGGCCGGACTGGTTGCAGGTTTTTTCATCGCGATATGTCCGGGCCAGTTCTTCTTTCGATCCTATTACGGATATTTCGATCACCATATTGGAGAGGTTCTTTTTAGCACCCTCTTCTGTCTAGGCTATCTGGGTGCGGTCGT
>CAZVAS010000188.1:0-3571 GCA_964625165.1 uncultured Methanospirillum sp.
GGTCATTTGTTGTGTATGGAGGGGATCAGAACCAGAACCGGAGGGAAGGGAGAGTTATCCGGTACAGTGATCTTGATCAGGTGTTTGAGTTTTTATGAACAATGTGACCATATTGTTGCCTGGTACCGGGTTGCTCTTGTGAAATGATGTACATAATCTGCCCGGTGAGATGATTCCTGATACTGCGAAGATGTTGGGTAAAAGACTTGCGTCGGTATGAAGAAGAAGTGATACCATTCCAATTTCCAGATAAGGGAGAGGGGAGAGGTTTCAACCACCTGGTGATGTTCCTTAATGAGAAAATCGAGACGGTTTTTCTGATGTCAGGGTCCAAAATGAGTGGTTTATCGAGTAGAGGCAGGAGATAGTTTTGATACCGATCTCCATGGCTTCCTTCTGGTTTCTGAAAGAACAGGTTTTGAGGGGATGTTATTTCAATGATCGGGAAAGATATCTGGACCCCATAGATTATGCCTGCCACTCATCATGTCCCAGGGGGGCAATATTCAATTCATCCCGGTATGTCTGCCAGAGAGACATATGATGAGTGAGAAGATCCCGAAACCGATCATTATGTCTTTTTTCTATAAGATGAGTCATCTCATGGAGGACGATGTAATCAATACAATGAACCGGCTTTTTTATCAATTCCAGATTAATCAATATCCTCCCGGTCTTTGGATTACAACTCCCCCATTTGGTCTTCATCTTTCTCACTCCAAAGGCAGTGATCTTGACATCAAGGACGGCTTCCCATTTTTTAATCATCGGAGTTACGATATTCTTTAATTCATCCCGGTACCATTGAGTCAGGATCTTCTCTCTCTTCTCTGTTGAGGAGCCGGGACGAACTTTGAGGACTAATGTTTTTGATTTTTTTACAATGACACCCTGTTTATCTTTACTTTCATCTATGGAGAGAAGATACCGTTTTCCGAGGTAGTAATGACTCTCCCGGGGAACATACTCACGCTTTGATTGTCGCTGCTGGTTCTGAAAGGTAGCAATCTGTTTTCGTATCCATGACAACATCGAGATGACGGCAATCCGGACCGCTTCGTCATCAACGTTTACCGGGACTGCGACACGAACCCGGCCATTCGGGGGATAGACGCCGAAATGGATGTTTTTGATATCTTTCCTTGCGATCTCAACATCAATCTCTGCGATTGTTAGGTGTGGCATCAGGTTAATTCGGGCTGGTTCTTTGCTATCTCAATTATGCTGTCGGTGAGGTCATCATTCTTCAGATCCTCATACACATAATTGCGGAGTTCTTTCTTCTTCATAGGATTATCAGGCCAGCCATCCTGTTTGTACTCCAGAATCGTTTCATATACCATGAGTGCCTGATCGGAATCCTCATTCAGGTTATTATAGAGCACCTTCTTCGCCGGGGTATTGATTTTATCCGGATAATCCTTGCCGGGTTCAACGGTTGCCTGTGCAAGTTTGATGAGCTCCTGGATGTGCGTATCAAGAAATTTGTCATAGCTCTCTGATTGTGTTTTTCGTTCTTTAATGAGAGCGGTAAGGACTTCGGATAATTTGCTATAATATGCCGGGTCTATCGGAGTTTTATTGAGAATGATCTTTCTGATGTTGCGTTCGATGGTTTCAGCGGCCAGCTGCTTATTATTCTTAATGTCATCAGACAGGCCATCAAGACCTTTTACCCCGTTTTTGATCAGGAGATCAATGATAGGTAGTTCAGGGATAGACTTTCGTTTCTTTACCGGGTTTGCACCGATGTACGTGTCGATGAGCCGACGCATGAAGGGATCGTACTGTTTGAGATCGATATCCTCACCACTTGCCTGTTTGATGGCATTCATGACATTGGTGTAATGATTCACTTCCTCTTTGATCGCTTTTGCTTCGGAGACAGAATAGCCGGCCTGTGCCATGTCATTTGCGATATTGGTATATGCCCGGATGAGTGACTCGGTCAGGGTATAGAGGTTCTGTCTCCTCTCCTCGGTATTTTTGAGTGAATCGATGGTATCGGGATCTTCTCCGCAGAAGTAATGGATGTAATCGGCGGTGGTCTTTGGCCGGGGGACATGCTCACAGAGGAGTCGTATCTTTTCCAGCACCTCTTCAAGTCGCTCCTGAGCTGTATCGACCCGGTCTTTGAGGAGTCCTTCTACATCCTTCTTCTCAAATCTTGAAAATGCTCCGGAGGTGTAGTCCTTGATTGACTGTTCAAGGCTTTTGAAGAGGTCGCGGTAATCGACGATATACCCGTACTCCTTGTCATCTCCGTCAAGGCGGTTTACCCTGCAGATCGCCTGAAAGAGTCCGTGATCCTGCATGTGTTTATCGATGTAGAGATAGGTTGCAGAGGGTGCATCAAATCCGGTGAGGAGTTTGTCCACGACGATGAGGAGTTTCATCTGACCGGGCTCTTCGACAAATTTCTTCTTGACCTCTTTTTCAAACTGTTCGGCCTTGTTAATGGCCTGATCAGGGGGGATATTGAAGTATTCGGCGAGCATCCGGCCATAGATATCATACTGTTTTAACTTCTCGTTCAGGCCCTCCCCACTGTCTTCTTTTGAGATATCACCGGGTGATGGTTTGTATGAGGTGACGATGGCACATTTTCCTTTCAATTCTGTGGCGGCGAAGAGTTCATAGCAGGTACATGCCTGGTAGATACTGCTGACGACGAGGAGAGCGTTTCCTTTTCCGCTCATGAACCGGGGTCTGATCTCCATATCATTCAGGATATCATCGACTATCATGTTCTGTCGCATCCGGCTGGAGTTGATCTTCTGCATGGTAGCCCACCGCTCTTTTAACTTCGCCCGAATCTTCTCCCTGGCCCACTCGTTCAGGCCATCTGTCCGGGTTTTGTAAATGGCCTTTGTCTTTGCCTCAAACCTCTCATCGATGTCGTCGGAGATGAGGTGTGATTCGATGTTACGGGCTTCATACACGAGGTCTAAGACGACTCCATCCCTGACTGCTTCATCGTACTTGTAGCAGTGGATAAAATCCCCGAACTTCTCGCGGGTGGTTGCTTTATCTTCACGAAAGAGGGGTGTTCCGGTAAATCCGATGAATATTCCCTGGGGAATGATCTTCAGCATGGCATCATGCAGTAACCCTGACTGGGTCCGATGGCACTCATCGACAAAGATGAAAAAGTCTCCTTTTGCCGAAAACCCGGGCGGGAGGTGAGCGGTGATCTCCTGGACATAGTCATCATACCGTTTCAGAGCCTCTTTCTCTTCATCCTCTTCCTTCTTCCCGGTTTTATTCCCGAATTTATGGATGAGTGAACAGATGAGGAGCGGGCTGGTCTGATTGAGTGTGTCAAGGAGATCCTGGCCGCTGCTGGTCCGGTAGATCTCTTCTTTGACTCCTTTGAAGATTCCTTCTATCTGTTCATCAAGTTCGGTCCGGTCGGTGATGACCAGGATTCTGGAACTGCTGATGTTCTCTCTGATCCACTTGGCAAGCCAGACTATGGTAAGGCTCTTTCCTGACCCCTGGGTGTGCCAGATGATGCCTCCCTTCTTCTCCCCGATTCTCTTTTGTGCGGCTTTGATACCGAAATACTGGT
>CAZVAS010000189.1:0-1270 GCA_964625165.1 uncultured Methanospirillum sp.
CGAATCCCCGGGCTCGAAGTGAAAGGATCATATCCTGAACTTATCGTGAAGAAAGGAAGGCAGCAGATCTTCTCGCTCGAACCGTCAACAGGTATGCTACGGCCGACCTTTGACGGATGGTCGATGATTGACACCGGATACCGTGTGTATATCGACAACTTTGTGCCACAGGGAGATATTCTCGCACCCGGTGTAGTCGAGGCAGATCCTGCAATCAGGGAAGGGGATGAGATCCTTGTCGTTGGTGAGAATGCGATGGCAACCGGCAGGGCAGTGATGTCTGCTGATGAGATGATCAGGTCACATCGTGGAGTAGCAGTTCGCGTGCGTAAAGTAAAGAAGTTGAACGGGTAATAAATAAGGCACACGAGCAGCTTTCCGGATGTGACATATCTTTGTATACAATAGAGAAGACGCACGAAATAGCAGATAAGATTTTTGAAATCTGGGTCAAGGCACCGCATGTTGCACGAAACGCACAGGCGGGCCAGTTTGTGATCATCCGCACCGACGAGACCGGAGAGCGGATACCCCTCACCATATCCCGCGCCTCCGGGGACCTGGTCAGGATCGTTTTTATGGCCGTGGGTAAGACCACCCATGCCCTTGCTGCAATTCCGGCAGGTGGATCTATCGCCGATATCGTAGGCCCGCTCGGACATCCAAGCGAGGTAAAGTCCTGGGGAACCTGTGTTATCGTCGGCGGTGGTGCAGGCATATCCTCAACTCCTTGCATCGCAGAGGCACTCAAGAGCGCAGGAAATAACGTCATCGGTATCATCGGTGCCAGAAATGCAGGAATGCTCATCTTCGAGGATGAGATGAGAGAGATCTGTGACGAACTGTTTGTCACAACCGATGACGGATCAAAGGGGAGACACGGATTTGCTGCAGATGTTCTGAAAGAACTCATCGCAGAGCGGAAGGTCGATGCAGTCTGGATCATCGGTCCTGCGATCATGATGAAGATCACCTCAATGGCCACAAAGGACAAGGGAATCAAGACCTTTGTGTCCCTGAACCCGATCATGGTCGACGGCACCGGGATGTGCGGATCGTGCAGGTGTCAGGTTGCAGGCAAGACTGTCTTTGCATGTGTGGACGGTCCGGAGTTTGACGCACACGAGGTTGATTTCGATCTGCTGATGCAGAGGCAGCGGTATTACATGGACCAGGAGAAAGAGGCACTGGCACTCTGGAATCAACAGGGATGTTCATGCAAGGGGGGGAACTAAATGGGAGACCGTCAGGCAGATGTCAGGGTTCATGA
>CAZVAS010000189.1:1370-3514 GCA_964625165.1 uncultured Methanospirillum sp.
CATGCAAGGGGGGGAACTAAATGGGAGACCGTCAGGCAGATGTCAGGGTTCATGACTTTCTTGAGGTCGACACCGGCCTCTCCGCAGAGGAGGCAGTTGCAGAGGCAAACCGGTGCCTACAGTGCAAAAAGCCTGCATGCGTGGATGGTTGCCCGGTCAATATCGATATTCCTGCATTTATAGCAGAGATTGCAGAGGGAAAGTTCGCAGAGGCGGCAGCATCAATAAAGACCCAGAATATGCTCCCTGCCATCTGTGGAAGAGTCTGTCCCCAGGAGACACAGTGCGAGGTTCTCTGTATTCTTGGCAAGAAAGACAAGCCTGTCAGGATCGGCCAGCTCGAGCGGTTCGCAGCCGATGAAGAGAGACGAACCGGTATCAAGCCACAGGTTAAAAAACCGTCAACCGGGAAGAGAGTGGCTGTTGTCGGGTCAGGCCCTGCAGGAATCACAGCAGCCGGAGAACTGGCACGCGAAGGCCATGCAGTGGTCATGTATGAGTCACTGCACCTTCCGGGCGGGGTTCTGACATACGGAATCCCTGCATTCAGACTTCCAAAAGATGTTGTGAAAGCTGAACTCGATCAGGTGCTCTCACTCGGTGTTGAGGTAAAACTCAACCACTTTGTCGGAAAGAGTGTCCCACTCACCGAACTTCTTGAGTATGATGCGGTCATGCTCGGAACCGGTGCAGGCCTTCCATACTTCATGAATATTCCCGGTGAGCACCTGAACGGTGTCTACTCTGCCAACGAGTTCCTCACCAGGGTGAACCTGATGCATGCAGACCGCTTCCCTGAATTTGACACCCCGATTGCAAAAGCCAGCCGGGTTGTTGTTGTCGGAGGAGGCAATGTGGCAATGGATGCTGCCCGGACAGCACGACGGATGGGAGCAAAGGTCACGCTCGTATACCGTCGCCGTGCCGAGGATCTCCCTGCACGGTTAGCAGAGATCCACCATGCAGAAGAGGAAGGGATCGAGTTTGTCACCTGTGCCAACCCGACACGGATTCTTGGCGAACAGGTTGTGACCGGTGTTGAATGTATCAGGATGCAGATGTGTGAACTTGATGCAAGTGGCAGACCGTCAGCAAAACCGATCGAGGGAGATACCTTCACACTCGACTGCGACGTGGTCATCCAGGCCATCGGACAAGGCCCGAACCCTGTACTCGTTCGCGAGATAGATGGCATTGAGCGTGGACGTGCGGGAAACGTGGTTGCAGACGGAGACGGAAGGACTGCTCATCCAAAGATCTTCGCAGCAGGTGATGTTACCACCGGGGCAGCAACGGTCATCCTGGCAATGGGTGGGGCAAAGAAGGCTGCACAGAGCATCTGCGATTATCTGGCTTCCAGGTAATCCATGTTCAACCATGCTGACCGGCCTAGTCTGGAAGAGGTGATCGGGTACAGCTTTGCTGCTCCTGATATCCTGAACAGGGCGCTCAGCAGAAAAGCATACTGTCAGGAACAGGGTCATCCTGACACCGGGCACATGGACGCACTGGCAACCCTCGGTGATGCCGTGATCGAACTTCAGATCCTCACCAGGCTCGTAGAGCAGGGAGGAAGCGACAAAGGCGAGATATCAGTTCAAAAGATGGATCTCGTAAACATGTCCATCCTCCGAAGGGCAGGAGAAACAATTCATCTTCATGAGTATATTCACTGGGGAAACGGGGAGAGGAGAATGCATATCTGGTCGTCAGGGAGGGTTCTGGCAGAGTGCATTGAGGCTCTTGTCGGGGCAGTGTACCTGGACGGCGGACTTTCTGTCGCCGGGCAGGTTATGGATAATATCGGTCTTTTTCCAACCGAATAGGAAAGAAAACCTGAATAAGATTCATAAAAGAGATATACCAGCCGGGTACACCTAATTCAGTTTTATATCAATACCAGGAGACGCAATGGATAAGAGCCAGAAGAAATGGGTGTATATCTCAATCGGGATCAGCGTAATTATCCTGGCTGTGATGGTGGGTTCCACATTCAACGAAGAGACGCTGACCTACCTGCTCCACATGAACGTCTTCTTCCTGATGCTTGCACTTGCACTCAGGTTTGTCTCATTTGCCCTCTGGGCCCTTCGTATCCAGAAGATGTCACTCTCACTTGGATACAAGGTGCCATTCTCCCATTG
>CAZVAS010000190.1:0-1270 GCA_964625165.1 uncultured Methanospirillum sp.
GCGGAGCCGTGGCACGGTACCTGGTTAACGAACAGATTCCGTCAATTCCCGGTACGTTGATAGTAAATATCCTAGGTTGTATGGCTATCAGTATCCTGATGTATGGTTCAATCTTTTTTGGAGCCTTCAGCAGGAGTTCCCGTCTTTTCTTCGGAGTTGGTGTGATCGGATCGTTCACCACGTTTTCAGCTTTTGCTGCACAGAGTTTTTCGGCTGGGCCGGTCCTTGGTCTACTGAATATCCTTGCAAATATTCTATTAGGCCTCGTCGGGGTATTCCTTGGAAGGGTTATGGTTACGAACCCACGGGGGTCTGCATGGATCGCCTGATTCTTGTAGGGCTGGGAGGTGCAGCAGGCTCGGTGTGCAGATTTGAGATCTCCAAACTTGAGCCCGTCCGTGGTATTCCCCTTGGAACTGCAGTCGTAAACATCCTCGGAAGTCTTCTCTTTGCCCTGGTGGCATTCTCCCGTTCACCTGGAGATCTCTATTACCTCCTTGATGTGGGTGTCCTCGGAGGGTTTACCACTTTCTCAACCTTTTCATTTGAGACATTCAGGATGTTTGAAGAACAGAATTATCTGGTAATGATCGCCAATATCTCCATAAATCTCGTGGGAAGCCTGGCTGGAGTCTGGGCGGGATATCTGTTTATCACAACTCTCGGGGCTGGTGTCTGATGTTATCTGATGGGATGTTATTACGGGTTTATATAGCAGAGTCTGCACGAATCGGGAAGAAACCGGCATACAAATATCTGGTAGAACTCTTTCATGAGCGGGGATTTCCCGGATGTACAGTATTCCGGGGTATGGTCGGGTATGGGCATGAGCATACAATTCACTCCATCGATGTGCTAAATTTCTCATTTGATCTGCCGGTTGTCATTGATGTGGTTGACACAAAGGAGCGGATTCTTGGAATTGCTGAAGAGATAGAAGGCCTTGTCGAGCATGGCCTAGTCGTCATCCATGAGGTGATGATGGGGAGAAAGCAATAAGATTTTCCCACTCATTGGGGACCCATCTGAACATTTGTTCTGATGATACCAGAGATGATCCAGTATACAAACACTCATCTTTTTCAACTCCGATGTATAAGCCCGCATGATCATCCTGCATGGGCTTTACTCCCCGGCTGCTCCCGATCAGTTTATTCTCTTTGCAGAGGATACAACAATATCCCTGGAGCAGAGCAAATCTCCCAGGCAGGGAAGGAAGACACAAAAGTCGTCTCTCCTCTCACATCCTGCCGCTCTTTCATCTTCTGAA
>CAZVAS010000190.1:1370-3487 GCA_964625165.1 uncultured Methanospirillum sp.
CGGATGAACGGCAGATCAGGATTTCATGTTCTCTGGGATCTTCATCCCGATGAGTCTGAACATGAGATGATTCGTGCATTCCATTCGGCAATCCCCCCGTTTTGTATCCCTGCAACTGGGTTTGGTCTCAATGTTCCTGAACTGCATGAGTACCAGGTACAGTCCACGGTCTATACCTTCCTCACCTCCCTTGTCAGGAGATCCATTTATGAATCTCTGGTGCGGTGGCCTTTAGATCTCCATCTAACTCCGGCAGTTATGATACAACAGACCATTCCGCTAATCTTTTACCTCAATCTTACCGGCCAGAGTTCGCTCCTCGGTCTTGACTCCCTCCTCCCTGCCGAACACGGGGATGGTAAGCGGTTAATCTCCTGGATGCAGAAGCCTACAGATACTAAGATCACAGCACAGATGGGCCTCGTACTCCGGGTTCATGAGCCTGAAAAAGAAGGCGGATCATGGCTGATAACATATGAACTGCGGCCGGCTGATGATCTGACCTGTCTCATCCCTGCGGCTGAGATCTGGTCCGGAGGAGACATCCTCTCTGAAACTCTTCCTTCCCTTCGTATCCTTGAAGAGACACTCCTGCAGGAACTGGGCCGGGGCTCGGCAGTTTCAAATTCTATTCTCCTTTCCCTGAGCAGTCCTGCTCCTGGTGGATTTGCCCTGAGTACTCCTGATCTCTGGACGTTTTTAACCCATGATGTGCCGTTGCTCAAAGAGATCGGCATCGAGACGATCATACCATCATGGTGGGCAGAGAAGAAGTCAAAGCCGGTTATAAGGGTAAGAGTAAGCCGGGATCCGAGTGCTGTCACCTGCTTCGGGCTTGACACCGTGGTAAGTTTCGACTACCAGGTTGCATTGGGTGATGAGATCCTGACCCCTGAAGAGTTTCTTCAGAGAACCGATCTCAAGAACTCGATCATCAGGACCGGGGATGGATGGATGGTCTGCCAGTCAGGAGACCTGGAGAAGAACCTGCGAAGGCTTCAGGATGCGTATGCGGGAGAAACACTCCCTGCTGTAGACCTTTTCAAACTAATCGCGCAGGCGGATGATGAAGAGTCGTTCATCGAGGTTATTGGGGACGATTCATGGAGCCAGGATCTTGTCCTGACGGCGAAGGGTGGAGCACTCCTGCAGGATCAGAAGATTCCCTCGTCATTCTCAGGGATACTCCGGCCATATCAGGTGAGTGGTTTCTCGTTCCTTCTGGCAGGGGCAGAACGTGGGTTTGGAGTATGCCTTGCTGATGATATGGGACTTGGAAAGACTCCACAAACCATCGCCTACCTACTCTCCAGGAAGGAAGCCGGGTGCTCCGGCCCGTCGCTTCTCATCTGTCCTACCTCGGTTGCAGGGAACTGGGAACGGGAACTGAAGCGATTCTCACCGTCTCTCTCGGTGTATGTTCATCACGGGACTGGGCGTGAAAAATCAGGGTTTTCAGAGATGGTCTCTGCTCATGACCTCGTTATCACAACATATCCCCTTGCATCACGTGATTCAGATCTGATCACTGCTATCCGGTGGAGCAGTCTCATCCTGGATGAGGCACAGAATATCAAGAATCCCAGGACCAAGCAGAGCAGATCGATCTTTTTGATTCAGGCAGATCACCGGGTTGCCCTGACCGGCACACCGGTAGAGAACCGGCTGAGCGAACTCTGGTCTATCATGCAGTTTTTAAACCCTGGATATCTCGGTTCAGCGCAGCAGTTCAGGACTGGGTATTCTATTCCCATTGAGAAGGATGCATATCAGGAGAAAGCAGAGGAGCTCCGTCGTCTTATCCGTCCATTCCTGCTTCGCAGGCTGAAGACAGACAAGAACATCATCAGAGATCTGCCTGAAAAGATGGAGTCCCGTATCTTTGTTACCCTCACCAGGGAACAGGTTACCCTGTACCAGGCTGTGGTAAACGAGGTAAAACAGGCCGGAGAAAAACTCACTGGAATTGCCAGACGTGGTATGATCCTGGCAGCCCTGACCAAACTCAAACAGATTGCTGATCACCCACACCTCTATACTCATGACGGGGTAACCGGCTCCTTCAGGTCAGGAAAGGTCAGGCGTCTGATCGAGATGCTGGAGGAGGTCTCTGATGA
>CAZVAS010000191.1:0-3459 GCA_964625165.1 uncultured Methanospirillum sp.
AGAACCCTGTTTGCATAACTCCTCCGCTACGGATAAATTTGAGAGATAATCGTCCATTGACGCTATGATTGAACGGATTCTGGTTCCAGTGATTGTCGTTTCAACAACACCTGTTCCCTCATGGATGGTTGCCCGTGTCTGCATCTCGTTTAAGTTATCAGCTGCTACCGATGCAGCGATACACTCAGGGAAATCATGGGCAGTTCTGATGATCCCGGTGATCTTCATGCGTACACCTCGTGGATCCCGGAGATGAATCTGGAGAGATGTTCACTGGCAATGGTTGCCCCTGCCCGTGATGTATGACCCCCTCCATGACCCCCACAGTCGGCAGCGAGGGTATGCACAAGCGTCCCGAGATCTGTTCCCTGACGTACAGGTACTCTGATTGAGAGATGGCTTGTACCATCGTCCTGGTTTGCCACCACAATCACAGCCTGTTCTCCATCCATGAAATTTATGGTGTCTGCAACATCGCTGGCCAGCCTCTTGTCACTGATCTCATATACCTGCTCAGGTTCCCTGTTCCCGTCCAGAGTCTTCTTCAGCTCGTCAATGAGTCGTAACCGGTGGCTCCGGGCAATATCCCATGCTGCCGGAAGATCTGACGAGGTCCGGAGACAGACTGCTGCTGCAATGCTCCCTTGTTCCTCTTTTCCGCATGCATCAATGAGCATGCTCAGGCTGTGTGCATCGGGTAGAACCTCACGTTCCAACTGATACACATCGCCATAGAGGTTCAACAGTGCCTCCGGCCGACATCTCTCTGCTGCATCAAGGACAAGCAGCGAGAGGAGGACATCGGTCGAGAGTTCTGATCCCCCGGTACACTGGCTAATTAGAGAGGCTGTTTCAGCCTCACTTCCGGAAATGCCCGGGAGGTACGGATTGGTTGCAAGAGTCAGCTGTTCAGTGAGATCTCTCCCTGCCAGGCGGATACCTCTTCTCTTGGAGATGATCCCGTTTGCCATCCCTTCCAGGTAGATCTCCTGGTTTTTTCCTGCAAGGTGTTGTCCATCACCGATGATCCCGGTAAGAACCAGCCCTGCAAGATCGCGGTTGTCACCGATTGCATTTGCAACCAGGTACGCGGCTCCTGCTCCTGAAAGTTCAGTATCCCCGTCGATCCCACAGAGACGGGGATTCACATGATACGGTCCTTCAAAGAGAGGGATGTGATGATCGATGACCATCGTCTCCTCAGGAAGATCGGGTATCCCAGAGCCGAGATCGCAGAGGAGGGTGTTTCCTCCTTTCAGGACATCCTGGCTCTGTATCCTAGGGACTACCCTGAGACGGAATGGAACATGGGCCCGGTAGAGTGCAATGCTCATGATCGCCCCTGCTGCGATCCCATCAGCATCATGGTGGCAGCGTATCTCCACCTGATCCTGACGGGTTATATGGGATGCAAGATCCTTCGCAGCAGTGTCAATGGACATATTGTAACCGTATTAGCGGGAGAGGAGGATTTCTGCGGTATCCGGCTTGTATATCCAGCCTGCCGGAAGGCGTTTGCTCTTGACGTAGTACTTGACCAGGCGTCTGACTTTAGCCTCGGTGAGGTTGAGCTGGCGCTTGTTGTGCAGGTCTTTCTTGTTCTCTGACAGGTGTTTTCTCAACCCGAGTGCCTTCTCAATCAGGTTGCGAAGGTCTTCTGGAATTGAGGATTCAAGGCCGTTTTCACGGAGAATCTCGTCTACACGCTTTCCTGTTGCGAGTTTGACACTTGGTACACCGTACTTGTCACGAAGGACAAGGCCGATCCGGGCACTTGAAAGGCCCTCTTTCTTCATATCAACGACCTGCTTGATGATCGTTTCCTTGTCGGTATTTGACCATTCGGGCGCAGAGGTGCGGTACGGCCGTACTGAACGGGAGATACCTCTTCTGCGAGCATGCATTCTTGCCATATCTAAAAGCCTCCGTTACATGAACAGAGTATAATCCTGCGGGAAAAGAGTGACAGCTATTTCTGCTGACTCCCTGCAATCCCAAAGCCTGAAGGCCGTGGTCTGTACACCACGTCGGATTTACATCTGCCAGCACCTTTTTGAAAAGTGCGGAAAATTGTTGTTCGTCAGGGGGGATAAGGTTACGCTTTCCCGTACTGGTTTATGAGGGTGATGAGTGCAGAGAACCCTTCCATCTCAAGGGAGAGAATATCATCTCTGGTCATACCCATCGAGGTCTCCCCGTCTGCCGTGAGCATTTCAGGGCCCCTGATAACAGTTCTGGTCTTTCCATCTGCGGAAAGAACCTCCTCTGCCTCTGAAAGATGAACAAATGCCCGCCCTGGAATGATGATTGTGTCAGGCATCCGGGAGAGATCCAGGGCTTTGAGGTCATCGATGGTGATGAGATCAGCGATCTCTTTTCGTACTGGAAGGACATCTGCTCCTGGTCCCCTCTTGGAGAGGATATCCTGGATGAACGGGGCTGCAACTGTTCCGGTGACGACTAACGCATTACCGTGGAGTTCAGGCAGTTTATCAATGAGATCAGGCTCCTCCAGGATTGCAAAAGGAGAACCAAGATCTGGATCGCAGAGCGGGGTTCCTGAAACTCTCATGGTTGTGATCCCCTTTGTCTGCCTGACAAGATCTGCGAACTCCTCGACTGTCTGTACTCTCTGCCCTTCGATGATCGGGGAATTGCCGAGGATTAAGCCCTGGTGTGGTTCATTCGCAAACCGCATCAGGATGACTCCCTTTACTCCGGCATCCTCAAGCCACCTGATGGTATCGTTCAGGATCTTTCCATCGTTGATCCCTGGCAGGATGACCAGTGCAGCATAGACGTCGATGGCCCCTGCGAGACGTTTCAGAATCTCCAGTGAGACTTCCGGAGTAGGATCATGCATATACCGCCGTCTGAGTTCAGGGTCTGTGGCAAAGACTGTGAATGAGATCTCGGAGAGGCCGGATTCGATGAGGAAGTCAGCAATTGCAGGATCGTCAAACCCTTTTCCACTCGTATATCCGATGTGGATTGGTGCTTCGAGACTTGCGAGGAGTTCGATGAGATCGGTAAACTCCGGGTAACAACTCGGGTCACCTCCGCCACTGATGGTGATCCGGGTCAGGTCTCCGGAGAGGAGCTGCAGGTTTGCAAGGGTGTCTCCTGCTACCTCCTTCAGGTCCTTGAACCCGGTGTAGCGCTCCTGGACACTCCGGGTGCAGTACTCACATCCTTTGGTGAAGGGGAGACAGTACCTACAGCCGAACGGCGGAACCTCCCGGGCATGCTTGAAGTAACAGTAGGAGCAGAACCCCCTGCAGTCAAGGCCGGGCCTTCCTCCAATGTCCACCGTCAGCTGAACCATGCAGATAAGGTCAGTTTCAGGGTGGAAAAATGTGCGGATGAACGGCAGGTTTAATAATTATCTAAGGGAAATATGTGTTCGCGCCTCAGTGGCTTAGCTGGCAGAGCGGTTGACTTGTAATCAACAGGTCCCGA
>CAZVAS010000192.1:0-2085 GCA_964625165.1 uncultured Methanospirillum sp.
CCGCTGACAGATGACCGGGTGATTGCTGAGTCCAAGATAATTATTTGATGCAAAATTCAGCACTCTCTTCCCGTTCAAGACCATTTCAGGCCCGGAGGTCTGTTCAACCAATCGGAGCTGACGATATGTCCCTGACTGTTGGATGGCCTGAAGCCTGGATTCTGCATCCCGGATCATTCAATCACCAGTAACCGATGTGATGGATTCAAACAGGATATTAAGCATCGCCTGTAGTTCCGCCGGAGTAGAAGAGAGCGGTGGAAGGAATACAATAACATCTCCGAGAGGACGGGTGATCATACCCAGATGTTGGGCTTCAAGGATAACCGACTTGATAACCCCGTCATCAGGAAGATACGACTCCTTTGTATCAGGATTTTTCACCAGTTCTATACCGACCATCATACCTACCTGCCGTATCTCACCGACATGAGAAAGTGTTCTGAACCGTTCCAATCCTGATTCAATTACCCTGATCTTTTCAGATAATGCAGGAATTATCTGATCTTTCCTGAATAACTCAAGATTTGCTAAGGCAACAGCACAGGCGAGCTGGTTCCCGGTGTAACTATGGCCATGATAGAACGTCTTGGATTCGCCCGGATCACCTAGAAATGCATTGAAGATCTCTTCTGTGGTAAGTGTGGCTGCCAGAGGCAGATATCCTCCGGTGAGTCCCTTTGCAACGGTCATGATATCAGGACGTACCCCTTCATGCTCACAGGCAAACATCTTCCCTGTTCTGCCAAATCCGGTGGCCACCTCGTCTGCTATCAGGAGAATGTTGTAACTACTGCAGAGTTCCCTGACTTTTGAGAGGTATCCGGATGGGAATGTCAGCATTCCCGCAGCACCCATAACCAGAGGCTCGATGATAAATGCAGCAATATTCTCATGCTGCTCTTCAATCACCGTTTGTAAAGCGTCAAGACATCTCATCTCACATGTTTTCTGATCGCATCCCAACGGGCACCGATAGCAGTACGGACAGGGAACACTGATGGTCGGAAAGAGCATGGGACGATAGGTTGCATGAAAGAGATCAATTCCTCCAACAGATACAGAACCGATGGTGTCCCCATGATACGACTGGACCAGATGGAGAAATTTCGTTTTGGACGGGACAGGGTTTTCACGCTGCTGCCAGTACTGGAACGCGATCTTTAACGCAATCTCTACCGCTTCAGAACCACTATCACTGTAAAATACCCGTTTCAGTCCGGCAGGAGAGATTGAGATGAGTTCTTTTGCCAGTAAGACCCCGGGAGGGCTTGTCATACCGAGAAATGTCGAGTGTGCGATTGAATCGAGTTGATGTCTAATCGCTTCATCGAGTTCTGGTCTTCTGTGACCGTGCAGGTTGACCCACATCGATGAGTTGCCATCATAGTACCAGTTCCCGTGCTGATCACAGAGCCTGATTCCTTCCCCCCCGGTAATAACAAGCTGAGACTCTTCCTGCCACTCCTTCATCTGTGTAAAAGGATGCCAGACATACTGCTTATCGATGGCTTCTATGGTTTCTATAGTCTGGTTTTTATGGTTGGTTTGATCGTTCATGATAATCATCGTGAAATAGCAGGGTCTGAAAGGAGTTGAACAGGTGAAAAACCCGTATAAAATGGTGATATTCTGTCAATGAGGACCGGAGTGCTTCTGATATACCGGGAGTATATGTCCCAGGAGAACCCATCCTTTTCCACGAAAAATACCCTGCCTCCTTTTGCAGATGGCGGTTTCAGATGGGGAATCCTGAAATACCCCTTCCCGGTGACAGAAACATACCCGATATGATAGTCAGGATTATCAGAGTAGCATAATTCAGCCATGGCACACGGTGCATGTGCCACTTTTGTTGCCAGAACCAGGGCTTCCTTGAGACGTGTATTGGACAGAGCATGATCCTGTAAGATATCATCGATCATACGGTGAGCAGATGGAGTAAAATCCATGGTCGTTGCCCTGATTCCTTTCCCGTCAGGATTTTGTATTGAAGACGAAGAGGAGTCCATCACCAGTGCTCCGGACAGACCTCTTCCCTCCGAATTACCATTCATTAAAAAATCTGATGCATGTTCGAGAGAT
>CAZVAS010000192.1:2185-3311 GCA_964625165.1 uncultured Methanospirillum sp.
GCTCCGGAGATATGCTCATGCACCGGTTCGGAGCCGGGATCATCTTCAGGGATAACTCTCGATGCCCGCATCTTGAGACTATAATATTTCGACATCTCTAGATGGAGAATCCCATATCCTTGATCAGATTCAGGTCGTCTTGTATCTCCCGCCCATTAGTGGTGAGATAATTTCCAACCATCATTCCATTCAGACCAGCCATCAGACCGATTGACTGCATATTACGGAGGAGTTTCTCACGGCCTCCTGCAGATCGAATCTCTGCATGGGGAAGAATGAATCTGAAGAGGGCAAATGTCTTGATGATCTCAAGAGAAGGAAGGGGAGGCTCATCTTCAAGAGGTGTTCCCGGTATGGCATCCAGAATATTGATGGGAACAGAATGTACATTGAGATCATGCAGGGAATATGCCAGATCTATTCTCTGTTCCATAGTTTCTCCAAGACCAATGATTCCTCCCGAACAGATCTCCATCCCGGCTGCCCTGGCATACTTTACGGTTTGTATCCGGTCCTGGAAGGTATGAGTTGTAACAATGTTGGGGAAGAAGTCTTCAGATGTTTCAAGATTATGATGATACCGGGAGATACCTGCATTTTTCAGCATTCGGGCAGCTGCTTCGTCTATTTCTCCAAGTGATACACATAATTTGAGAGTTGTCTCTGCTTTTAGACGACGGATGATCGGGATAATTGCGATGAGAACCGGATCACATTCAGTTACACCTCTCCCACTGGTTACGATGGCAAACCGGTGTGCCCCTGCTCTCTCCATATCATGAGCATATTGGATTATTTTTTCTTCATCAAGAAGAGGATATGTATCTATTGCACAGGTACTGAAGGCTGATTGAGAACAGAATTTGCAATCTTCTGAACAGTTACCTGATTTGCCATTGATGATGGAGCAGAGATCAATCCGGTTTCCGGTGTATTGTTCGCGAATTTTTGATGCCAGTGCTGCAAGGACATAGATATCTGCCCCGGTAGCCTGTGCAAGATCCAGGGCTTCGGTTCTGGTGATAACCCCACCATTCAGAACTTTCTGCCCTGCCGAATGAATACGATCCAACATTTCCGCCTAAGGATCTACGTAAGGCCCGATAAATATACGTAAATAATCCAG
>CAZVAS010000193.1:0-3288 GCA_964625165.1 uncultured Methanospirillum sp.
CCGGCAGACATTGTTTCACTCTACTGTAATCCTTATTGTCTAAATTATAAAGTCCTGTGAATATATCGCTTATATTTCTGAAAATGGTTTATTGTTGGTATTATTGGTAATGTGGCTTTTATGACTGGTGGCATTTTTCACCGAGCTGATATACAGAAAAGGAGAGTGGTCCGTTATTGTTCACCATCCATGAGTTGAAATTTACATTCATAGTATATGTATCCACTGATCTTGAAGATTAGTTGATGTAACGAAGATATGAAGGTAAAATTTCTCCAGGCGAGATATATGGGAACGAAAAAATGTATCTGAAGGTTGTATCTCTATCCTTCTTTCAGGTTCATTTATAAACCCCGGTTACCAATACCCTCATACGGGGATGCGACCATGAATCTTGAAAACTCTGCTCCTAGTTCTGAAAACGAAAAGACTGGTCAGGAACTTCTCGTTCTTCTACAGAATGCTGAGAAAAGAGAACTTGAGGCTCAGAAAAAAGTTGAGTTGTATGAGCATATACTCAATGGCATTGTTCATCCCATTACGGTCGCTGACATAGAACGGAACGTTATCTTTGAAAATAAAGCGGCCATAGAGATCAAAAATACAATTCCGGAGACTCGCAGTGAGCAGGGAACAAGGCGATTCACTCCGGGTGCCATAATATCCTCAATCCCGCAGAACGGGAAATATTATGCAGTGGACTGTTCAGTTCTGAAAAATGCAGCAGACCAGACAGCCGGGTATGTGGAGGTGATGTCTGACATCACGAAGATACAGCATCATAATGAAGTACTGCAGGAATCATTGAATCAGATCGCTCAAAATATCGAGAAACTGGCTCACGGTGAGTTGAACCTGAAGTATTCCACCTCACATGTCGATGGCGAGTTCAAAGATACCGGTATGATGGTCTCCAGGATCAACGAAAACCTGAAAGCGGCCGTCGATGCGATCAACCTCATGATGGAGGACGTGATGATGCTATCCGAAGCGGCTATCAACGGGGTGCTGGACACCCGGGTTGATATCTCACGTCATACCGGAGATTATACTCTTGTTATCCAGGGGATCAACGAAATTCTGGATGCCATTCTGGTCCCGGTAGAGGAAGGGATCAGGGTATGTGATGAATACGCGAACAGTAACTTTAGTGCATCATTTACCGGGGATATTGCACTATCCGGAGATTTTCTGAAATTCAGTGAGAGCCTCAACACAATCGGAGAGAAGATCTCTGCAGTAATCAGAAACCTGAAGAGTGAGGTTGTAACTCTCTCCCATCATGCCGAAAATGCAATGGCCGGCGTAGATGATGTCGGAAGGGGTGCTCAGGGGATAGCAGAGAGTGCAAATGACACCTCTAAAAATGCTGAGAACGCTGAAGAAGGGATAGAGCATGTCCTTCAGGCCATGACAGATCTCACGACAGTTGTGAATGAGATCTCCGGTGATGCAGATACGCTCTCACAACTGAGCAACAAGACCCGGGAGATTGCGTTAAAAGGGACTGAAACTGCAGGATCAGCAGAACGGGGAATGCACAGCATTACTGCCTCCTCCTCTGAAGTTGAACGGAATATCACCGAGATCAGGGATGAGATGAATAAGATCAGAAAGATCGTAAACATCATCACCGACCTTGCCAATCAGACCAACCTACTTGCTTTGAATGCCGCAATAGAAGCTGCACGTGCAGGAGAAGCAGGGCGAGGGTTTGCCGTTGTTGCTGCAGAAGTAAAATCGCTTGCCCAGGAATCCCGGGCATCGGCAGAGTCGATCACCGAGATGATCATGGGACTTGAACACAAGTCTGATTCTGCAGCATCAGCAATTGATGCTGCCGGAAAAGCTGTAACTGAAGGCAATGCAGCCCTCACACAGACACTTGCAATCTTCCATGAACTAACCGAGTCGGTTGTGAGGATTCATGAAGGGATGGCAAAGATTGCAAAGAGTACCGACCATCAGGCAGCATCATTTGAGGAGATCTCTGCAAATGCTCATGATATGAGTTCCCTTGTAAAGAAGACTGCAGATGATGCTATCCATTCTTCAGCCACTGCAGAAGAGGCAATGGCACTCGTAAACCAGATTACTGATATCATAAGCAACATAAACAAGGCAGTTGACTCAATGGGGAACGAGATGAACTCTTTTCGTGTGCGGTGACAATATCATCTTTTTTTCAACCCATCGTAGTTACCTATTTATACAGTCCTGATAATTATTTTTCAACCCTTTCCGGATAATCTGGAGATCTGTTCTGAACGAGTGGTAGCCTATGGGAGAAAAAATCGTAGCATTTTTTGAAAAGGCCAAAACAATCGGTGGTTTTAAAGGCCAGATGAGATTGGCGGTAATTACCAAAATATCACTACAGAAAGCGGCATCAGAACCCGATTCACCGGAAAACCTCAAAAAGGTCGAAGATGCAATGAAAGAGATTGAGAAGGAGTTTTCATAGGGGGCATCATGACAGCGGTTGTAACACCAGAATTACAGATTGATATCAGAATCGATCCACGAACATTGCGACACTATTACAATGATCACCTGATGGTTGTTCATTGTCATCATTATTCAACCCTGTACACCCAGCTTGCCATGGATGCCGGTGAGACGAGACTACTCCAGGATGTCTCTGAAGATATGTTTTACTCGGTTCTATCAGATTATTTCAAGAAAAATTCAGTACCTTCTCTTGAGGACCGGATTGAGATTGCAATTCAGCAGTACGGCATGATGGGGCTTGGTTCTCTTGAAGTCAGGTATGTCGGCGAAGATAGTGCAGATTTTATTCTCCGTCGTGCTCATGTTGACAAGGGATGGATGAGAAAATGGGGAAAGAGCGACAAACCTGTTAATTTCATTGGTGCAGGCTGCATCGCCGGTCTTTTGTCAGCTGTTCTTGATAAACCAGCCCGGACCTATGAGGTGAGACAGACAAAATCGATCGCCATGGGTGATGAGTATTCGGAGATGAAGGCGGTACGGAGGTGAAAAGATGGCGATAGACCGGAAGAAGATCATCGAAGAGATGTCAAAGATTACTATTCTTGGCAACCGGGAAGGAATGATCCAGGGGTTCAAGGTCTGTGTTAATGTTTTTCCTGCACAATTCTGGAACGGCTTTTCCGAACGACTGGTTCAGAAGGTTGATGAGGACCAGCTGGAAGCGGTTGAGTATCTGCTCATCAACGCTGCCCATGAATGCGGATATCATACCGGACATGGAATTATCACCTCAGATGAGTGGAACAGAATCGTGGCTCCCATGGTCCTGAATGT
>CAZVAS010000194.1:0-3287 GCA_964625165.1 uncultured Methanospirillum sp.
GAACAGGTTGCAAGAATGATCGGACCTGATTGTTCACTCATATTACATACCTCACCGATCTCCGGTCATGAGTCCCGGTCCTTTATCCATGAGCAGTCAGCCATATGGCATATTCGACATCCACACATAGCACCGTTCCTTCGCATACAGAACCTCATCATACAAAAGCAGATCACCATCATAAGGATGAACATGACCAGAATAATCAGGATTCCATACACCAGATGATACCCAAATAATACTACCATGTCATATCATGTAATCTGATGAGAAAATAACCTGGATGTCCGAATTCAGATTTTTATGAAAATGGATTACAATTCAATTTTTTCTGAAATCGCTATTTTTTTATAGTTACACATCAATTCAATAATTGTTGAAATGATTGCTGTGATGGATGTGTAACGATGAATAGCGATATTCCTTTGTGCCAGGCAGATGCAGTCAGAAAGGTTCGGATTATTCAGGTCAACGGTGTAGCGACCGGGATCAATATGCTGGATGAGATTATCGCAGAAGTCAATGCGATGAAGATCTCGGCCGATAAGGATATCCGGGAAATGCTGCTACAAAAAGTCAGGGCTTGCAATTACATTCCGATTAGCGCCGAAGATGCATATGCCAGGGCATTAGTCGCACATTATCACCAATCAAAAAAGAGCTGAAGGAGGCAAGGGTATGGTATTTGAGATTGTGCAATCTGCAGCAGACTGGATTGTGTATACACTCCTTGGACTGAGTCCACAGAGTCATGCAGGAAGTGCACTGAACTTCTTTATCTACGACACGGTAAAGATCTTCATTCTGCTTCTTGTGATCGTATATGTGGTCACATTCATCAGGTCGTTCTTCTCTCCGGAGAAGACACGGGCCTGGCTGGCAGAGCGGAAAGGATCTACATTCATCGGTCATATCCTGGCCGCATTGCTTGGTATCATCACCCCGTTCTGCTCGTGCTCTGCTGTGCCACTCTTTATCGGATTTGTAGAGGCGGGCATTCCACTTGGAGTTACATTCACGTACCTGATTGCAGCCCCCATGGTGAATGAAGTCGCCCTGGTGATGCTGTATGGGTTATTTGGATGGCAGATTGCTGCCGTTTATATCATCTCCGGTGAAGTGATAGCGATCGTTGCAGGTCTTGTCATCGGAAGACTGAAACTCGAACGGTTTGTTGAGGAGTATGTCTACCAGATCAAGGTCAGAGAAGGTCGGGTCTCATCATATAGCCCTACTTACTCGGAGCGGGCCAGAGAGACATGGGCAGATACAGTTGCTATCATCAGAAAGATCTGGCTCTTTGTGGTGATCGGTATCGGTATCGGGGCACTGATGCATGGATGGATCCCTGCCGGAGCACTCGCAGAGTATGCAGGAAGGGATAACCCATTCGCAGTTATTGTCGCGGTGATCATCGGGATTCCGCTGTACAGTAACGCTGCAGGTGTCATACCACTGGTATCAGAACTTACTCGTGCAGGAGTTGCAATGGGGACTGCTCTGGCATTCATGATGGCAGTAACCGCCCTCTCGATTCCGGAGATGATTCTCCTCAGAAAGGTACTCAAACCCCAGCTTCTGGCGGTTTTTATCGGAGTCGTCGGAACAGGAATTGTCTGTACCGGGTATCTGTTCAACTGGCTGATGGGATGATATTCCAGCACGATTTCGCAGAACGATGAAAAAAAAGGTATGATCAGTACAAATCAGGTGAAGTATGAAGATTGAAATTTTGGGATCAGGTTGTGCAAAGTGTACACGCCTCTATGACAACACAGTCGAGGCTGTGAAAAAGGCAGGAATTCAGGCTGAAGTAGTGAAAGTTAATGATTTGGGTGAGATTGTTGGGAGAGGAGTATTAATGACGCCGTCTTTGTTTATCGATGGAGAAGAACGTGTATCAGGGAGAGTTCCGACTGTGAATGAGATCATAGGGATCCTCGGAGGTGCATAATGGCTGAACAGACGTTGTGTAGTTGCGCCGGAGGGGATGCCAGCCGGATCATCTTTCCATGTGGTGGTCAGGCTAATACCGGCCAGATCTCAAATCAGGTAGCAATTCAGCTTGAAGAAGAGGGATATGGTAAGTTTTCATGTACTACCCTTCTGGTCTCTTCAGAGGATCTGGTAAAGAAAGCTGCTACAATGGACGCTGTTATTGCAATTGACGGATGTGACAAGGCCTGTGCCAGGAAGATAGCGGAAAAGGTTGGTGTGCCGGTCTATCAGCATATTATGATCCCTGATCTCGGGATAGAGAAGAAGACAGGAGATCGGTCTTTTACAAAGGAAGAGGTTGAGATGATCACATCAGCGGCCTGGAAAGGAGAAGGTGTTCTTTCAACATCTCAAAAAGGTAGTACCTGTTCATCTCAGGGTTGCGGTTGCACAAAAGAGTAACCGCTTTTTTTTGAGTTTGATTCAACAATAGCAGGTTTCTTTGTTCTGATTCAAAGGGTATGCCTCAAAGGAGAACATACCCAATAATATCCTCTTTTAAGTCCTCTCACCCAGAATAAGAAGTCAGTTAAAGAAGAAAGGAGAATTTATACCGCTTCGTGTGTTCAGACGTTTAGATTCTTCAATGAATAATGTGAGGCGACCCATATGAAAAAATCACCCCAATTAATCATGAGTAACTCATCACAAACAAACCAACAGAGAGTTGGGCGATGTTGTATGCTTGCTGCAGGCCTGATTCTTATCGCTGTCCTCTTTGTGACTCCCACAATGGCGGATACCAATCAGAACATTACCATAAACCCAATCGGTGAGCACTCCAGCGGAGAGAAGATCAATATCACCGGTACAACAACACTTGATAAGAGTAAACAGATTGGAATCGAGATCATCCCAAAAAATCTCTGGGATTCAGTCAGTGCATTTGCAAAAGAAGGTACCGGTAGAGTGGTCTTCAATCCGGTTGCAATTACGAAAGAGAACATTCATCCAATCGGCATCAACCTTGTAAGATTCAATGCTGATGGGACCCAGTCACAGCAGAATTTCGATATTCCAAAGAATCACGCTCTGGTCACCGGACCGGTTGTGAAGAACGGGCAGAAGGATAAGACCTGGAGTGTAGTAATTGAGAAGGGCGACGATGGAAAACCGCTCACTCCGGGAACATATCATGTAAATATCTGGGATGCAACAAACCAGAAAGAGAACAGCGATAACCCGCTTCCAAACGGATGGGACATCACTCATCAGAAGATCTATCCAAGCACCCCCCGGGTTAACATCTGGGATCCGGCAAACCAGAAAGATCTTCTGTATGCTGACCT
>CAZVAS010000195.1:0-3258 GCA_964625165.1 uncultured Methanospirillum sp.
AGGAGATATGACCTGGCAGAAGTGTCTCGGTGGAACCAGTACTGAAAATCCCAAATCAGCCATCCAGACAACCGATGGTGGATATCTGGTAAGTGGATACACCTACTCCAATGATACCTATGTGACCGGGAACCATGGAAATGGAGATATCTGGGAGGTTAAACTGGACTCTGTAGGAAACATGACCTGGCAGAAATGCCTCGGAGGAACATCAGATGAAGAGCCAACAACCGGAATTATCCAGACAACCGATGGTGGATATCTGGTAAGCGGATACACCTACTCCAATGATACCTATGTGACAGGAAATCATGGATATGCTGACATCTGGGAAGTGAAACTGGATCCAGAGGGAAATATGACCTGGCAAAAATGCCTTGGAGGAACCAGTTTTGAATACCCTCTATATGTTCTCCAGACTCCTGACGGGGGGTACCTTATTACTGGTTATACATACTCTGAAGATGGTAATATCACTGGAAACCATGGCTTCTCTGACATATGGGTTGTGAAACTGGACTCCGTGGGAAATATGACCTGGGAGAAATGCCTCGGAGGATCGATGTTTGAGGAACCAAATGCCGGGGTTATCCAGACAACAGATGGGAGGTACCTGGTGGGTGGGTACACAGAATCCTCTGATGGTGATGTTGCAGGGAATCATGGCGACGTTGACTTCTGGATGGCTCTCCTGACTGCAAGTCACCCAATAACCGCCACCGCCGACTCCTGGACAATCGCCTACCCTCCCGGCACAGAGTCATACACAGAAGGGACAAATGCGACCTATCTGGCAGAGCCCAAACCGGGTGCTGATCTCGTGAATGTCTCTGTCGATGATGAAAAAGTTGGTCCTGTAAGCAACTGGACATTCTCAGCGATAGATGCCAACCATACCTTCGCAACAACGGGTCAGGCAACACCCGGTCAGGTCCATGCATTCTTCGCCCTGAACACCACCTGGGGATCTGTTCCCCTGACGGTTCAGTTCACGAACCAGTCGCTAGGAAACCCGACCTCCTTCTCATGGAATTTCGGTGACGGAGGGAGGTCCACAGAGAGCAATCCGATCCACACATACACAGTTCCCGGAACATACTCGGTCACACTTCTTGCAACCAATGCCGGGACCGGTGGAGTAGCAACGCTGACCAATGCCCTGACCGCAACAGCCGGAATCGTGCCTTCTCCTACCCCTACCCCTGAACCGGGAGAGATAACTGCAGCATTTACAGCAGATCTGACCTCTGGTACAGCCCCGATGCAGGTATTGTTTGTGGATCAGTCAACAGGAAATCCGACCTCCTGGTTATGGGACCTGGGTGATGGAGATCTTTCTGCATCCCAGAATGTGACTCATATCTATAAAGCAAAAGGAACGTATTCTGTCAGCCTTACAGCCAGTAACAGTATCTATTCATCCAGCATCGAGAAAAGCAGATTCATAGTAGTTACGTGAATCTGCCCATTCTATTCTCTTCTCCTCTTTCTTCTGTTTTCTGACCTTCAGAGATATCTGCATGGGCACTATCCCTCTGGAAAAAAGATCTGCCGGGAGAAACCCAGGTACTTCCTGTTCATATCTTTACTTCAAAGAAGACTAGGCGGTCATAGTGTTCCTCTGATACAAGACCCCGGGCTGCAGAATCGGTAATCTCCCGGGTTTTTCCTCCGGCGATGACGGTCCATCCATACAGGGCGAACCATCCGAAGATCCCGTTCTGTTTCAGATCTTTTCTCCGCATCCGGATGTATGCAGCCCCGAGTTTCTGATAATACTCGGTCATCAGATCAGGCTTTCTGGTAATGATATCCTGAATCTGATCCCAGTTCTCAATGATCGAACTCTTACTGTTCATCAGTCCCCGGAGATCAACAAGGTCAGTATCCTCTGTCGAGACCGGGATAGGGAGTGTCTTAATGATACCGTGTTTTGCTTTTGCTGTCTTTCCATCATCCCTGATACTCTTTTTTATTCCCGGCCCGAAGGTTACAGATTTTACATCCAATAGATCATACATTATCCCTGAATCCGAAGGAAACAGGGCTGCATCTACATATCTGGGAAGTCCGATCGACTCAAAGTTCATGAGTGCTTCTGTGGACCATGGAGTTACCTGCAGGATGTATGAGGCTCCCTCGGGAGAATACAATAGATGAACTGTGTCCCGGTTTACTGAGATCATGATAAAAGTACTCATGATGCAGTGATCCATTCTGCTCATCAGGGTATGATCCTCTGCTGATAGACGGGCTGCAGGATCTGATACGTAATTTCGGATAGCCCGTTTATCCTGGAATGCAGTCTTACGGAGTTCTAAGAATTCACTAGCATCTTGAGATAATTGGGGACTGGATCCTGTTACTTTTGAATTCTTCTTGTTATACCAGAGGAGATAATTGAAAAGAAGTTCGGCAAATCGTTTGTCCCGGGATGAGAGAAGGTCAGTCATTTGTCTTTCTGATTAGTATCCGATGCAGATATTCAAACATTTTTCCAAATAGATCAGGGGATTTATGCCCCCACTGTCGTCAGAGTCTTCCTTCTGCGGACAGATAAATCTGATATCTCCGATCATTTCAAAACGTTTATCGTTCCATCGGGACAATTCACCATCATGCGTAGTGGTTTAATCATTACATGCCTCATTCTGTGTGGCTGCTTTGGAATACCCTTTGTCTGTGCAGAATCTACCGGGTATCCTGATCTGATGGGAACATGGACCGGTATATCGTCCGGGTATTATGCAAAGATGGATACGCTCTTCAATGAGAGCCAGGGCTTGCCATACACCATGACAATTTCTGAACAACAAGGTCCGGTGTTCAAGGGATATCTGAATGCTACCGGGGAAGAATTTCAGGCTAATTACACGTTTTCAGGTGTTATTGACCACGACATGACCACTCTCTATATTGCAGAGAAGGGAACCGGGATAGACATCGCCCACATCGTGTCACCAACCGAGATCGAGTTCATCGGCCTTGACCTGAATGACAGCTCAACTGCATTGATAAAATTCATCAAAAAAGAGTAAAGCACTTACCTTTTTTTGAGAGTCTCAAAGTTTAGGTCCTGAAAAACTAATTTTTCAGTATTCAGGATGACTCCTGACCATTGAGATCAGTTCGGGTGGTGATCCAGACCGGGAAAAAGCAGGATCTGGGTGAGCCTCCCAACTGGACCGGGCTTTGGTTATCTCATCACTTTACGACGAGAGTCTTGCAGGATGTAGTCCTGATGACCTGTTCTGCAAC
>CAZVAS010000196.1:0-3227 GCA_964625165.1 uncultured Methanospirillum sp.
TCCACTTTATCCCCTGGGAAGACGGATACAAGGCTGCTCGTAATGGAACACACACAGTTATCTTCTCAACAGCACGAGTTCCTGAACGTGAAGACCTGTTCAAATGGGTCGGACCGATATCAACCGAACGTTATGTTCTTTTCGCTCCACATGGATCAAACATCACAGTACATACGCCCGATGATCTGAAAGATCTAAAAATTGGAGTAATCACAGGGGATGCTTCTATCTCTCAGCTTCTCGCGGAAGGAGTGAAAGATAGCCAGTTGGTCCCTGTAAATAACGTTTCAGACCTTATCTCGACGACAGAGGAGAAAAAGATCGATCTCTGGGCCTACCCTGAGATTACCGGACTGTATTATATTGGGGAGATCACTGGAAATTCTAATGCATACACGGTAGTGTACCCACTCGAAGAGGTAGGAATCTACTTTGCCTTTAGCAAGGATATCCCCAATGCCACAGTCAGTTCATATCAGAAAGCTCTTGATGACCTGAAGCAGCAGAAGAATGAGACCGGGGTAACCAGGTATGATGCGATCATGAGCAACTATGTTCATCCTGAACCCGTTAGTTCAGGCCTGTCTTGATCGATCTTCTCTCACCCTTGTCGTTTTTTTCGTCTTTATTAAAATCAGGATTCTGATTTGTTTAAAGCCAGAAGATCATCCCCAATCCTTATCACTTCTGTAATAAGATGATCAAAATCCTCCCTCCTGCTGCGATGATTGGTTATCGCAACATGGAGGTAATTTGTACCTCTAATACTCACGGTCGATGGGACAGCAATTCCCTGCTCCTGGAGTTCTATCTCAATCTTCTTGTTCAGAGTATTCAGATCTTGAGCCCCTATTCCTGGGGTACCATTCCTGAAATTGACAATATTCAGGGATACCGGCATTGCCATTTCGAGTTTCGGGTTTGCCATAACCAGATCAGCTAGGTAATAAGCCTGGTCGATGTTCTGCTGGATGAGCCTCCCATATCTCTCAGTGCCATGCTCCTTGAGTGTCATCCATACTTTTAGGTCATGAAATCCCCGGGAGAGTTCAAACCCGCAGTTAGAAAGCCAGGATACATCGATACCGGTAAGCCCTCTCTCACCTTCCCCATGAGCAAGATATGTCGGTGTGAGCGAGAATACCCGTCATTGCTCATCGGGATCTCTGATAAGAATTCATGCAACCGGATATGAAAGATTCATCCACTTATGGAGATCGAAAGCAAGTGAATCAGCCCTCTCCATCCCGGTGACGAGGTGCCTGCTCTGGGGGGAGATTGCTGCCCATGCCCCGAATGCCCCATCAGCATGAAACCAGCAGTTTTCCTCTTCACAGATATCTGCTTGGGTAGGGTATTGAGATCATCTATGGCTGCAGTTTTTGTCGTCCCTGCAGCACCGATGATACAGATTGGCAAAAACCCTGCAGCCCTGTCTGTATGAATAGCCTCTTTCAGGAGCGTTGTGTCGATCTGCATGGCATCGTTTACCGGTATCCGCCTGAGAGACTCACTGCCGAATCCGAGAATTTCAACAGCCTTCTGTACCGAAGAATGTGCCTCCTGGGAACAGTAGAGTGTCATCTTTCCTGTTGTACTCTGCATCCCCTTGCCTCTCACAACAAATCCTGCATTTGAATTTCAAGCAACTGCAAGGCCGATCAGGGTTGAGGCCGAGCATCCGCTTGTCAGAAGACCGCTTGCTGTCTTTGGAAATCCAAGAAGGTCTCTGCACCAGCCGATGACCTGCATCTCGACATAATTATTGATGAGATAAGAGAATGATCCGCTCACCGCATCGGTGCCGGATGCCAGCATATCGGCAAACATACTCATCACCGTTCCGCATCCGGTCACCCATCCCCAGTATCTCGGATGATCATTACTAAGCTGGTGGGGGAGGATAGTGGTAAGATACTCCAGGTATACTTCATCAGCATTCTGCGGACTTGCCGGAGGCTGTGAACTGAAATGGGCCTTTACATCAGGGGGAGCATGCTTCCAGACCGGCCGTTCCAGTGAATTTTTGATATAATCGATAGCCTCGTCAAGCATCCGGTGACCGAGTGCCCGCATGGAGTCCCAGTCTTCAGGGTCAAGAATCTTTTCATGTACATCGGGTTTTTATCCATTCCCATGCTCCGGGTTTCTCAGGGTCGCCAAAGACGCGTTCTTTGCCTGTGTCTTTTGTCTTCCAAAGGATTCTGCCTTATATTCCATACCTCATTTGGAATGTGTGTTGCTAGAAAGATATACGGTCTAGCCTAAAAAAAAGAGTTCAGATTATCAGACTCAATTCCTGAATCAGCCAGATCTGCCGATTCCTATCTGCATGAGATCCTCACCGATGATGAGGTGTGCGGATGTATTCTCAACAACCCTCTCAAGATGTGAGACCGGGGTGTTTCCAGGAACAATATGGTTGAGTACCAGAGTTTTGACCCTGCATGAGTCGGCTACGGAACCAACCCTGTCAATGGAGGTGTGAGAGGAGAGCATATGCTGTTTGAGTGCTGCCATCTGGCTTCCTGGTTTTGGATCACCGAACTTCAGGTCTATCCATGCCGGGTCAATGACCTCATGAATGAGAAGATCAGCACCGTCTGCAAGTTTCTGCAGGTTTCCATTGGTATCTGGTCCAGTATCACCTGAAAAGACAATAGATCCGTCGTCTGTATCGAACCGGTATGCTAAAGCAGGGAATACCTGGTGATGATCAACGAGGGTTGCCGTAACTCTGATATTTTTATCTGAGTATACCTCGATTGGATCCATGGCCGGGCATGTTTCATTATTCGGATCTGTCACTTGCACCGGGAAGGAAATATCGCCAGCCTTTGACCCTCCGATCTCTTTGACTAAGATTAGTTTCGTGAAATCACGATACCCATCGTCGAGAGTCATATCGTTGATGGTCTGAGCAAATGACTGAAGAATAGTCTGTGTCATCTGTCTGAGCCCGGGAGTCGGGGTGATCGCCTCTGGATCAGAAGTATCAGTGTATATGACCGTGCCCCCTCTCGCAGTATAATTTGTCTTGTCTGCATCAAGCTCCCCCCGGTTGCCTGGTCCTATCACCTGGAGTGGGGAGATTGTCGTCTCTCCAGTCTTTGGATCAATAGAGGTTCCAAGCCCTGCTCCTGGTCCGATGAGGAGAAGGCTCGGATAGTCTGCCGTGTGGTCCTGGTGGAGATGAGTGAAGAACAGGGCCCTTGCATGGGAAAGGA
>CAZVAS010000197.1:0-3221 GCA_964625165.1 uncultured Methanospirillum sp.
GTGAGGTGGATTTTTACCTCCATCTGAAGTCAGACTTCCCGATCACCATCAATGATATCGAACTGATGAACGGTGATATCGTCTCTGTAGACCAGATTCACAATACTACATTCGACAAATATTACCGGGTGCATGCATCGGTCTCCACGGATCTAACCCTGCAGAATTATCCGTTTGATTCAGAGACGATACGAATAGAGATAGAGCCCAAAGATCTCTACGAAGACGAAGCCGTCATTGCTATTGACACCATTAAAACCGGCATGGATCCATCTGAAAAGATAGATGGATGGTCATTTGTGAATATCAGTTCCACAATTGACAGCCAGGTCTTTCCCGGTGATGGAAGGGCATACTCACGGGCAACCTTCTGTTATACAATGAAGAGGGAGGCACTCTCCAATATTCTCAAGTTCTTTCTCCCAATCTTTTTGATCGTCTGCATCTCTCTATTCTCACTTCTGATGAAGGTGACCTCACGCCTCAGCCTGAACTCCTCAATGTTCCTCGCAGCTGTGCTGATTCACTGGCGAGTGGTCAGTGAGATCCCGAACCTCTCGTACGGGGTTTTTCTTGATATCTTCATGATGATCACATATGCAACCCTGATGATGGTGCTCATATCAGGAATTCTCAGAATCCACTTCACCGACAGCGGGAAGAAAGACCGGGCTGAACTGGTGCACCGGGTATCGATATGGTTCATCCCTGCCTTTTGTATTCTGAATTATATCTGGCTCTTTTACACACTTCGGGCCTGAAAAAACTGGCAGATCCTGTTCCTTCTTTGTTGTGACTCATTTACGGTGTCCTTTCCCTGATTCATCTCTTTTAATGGGAAGTCTGTAATCAGGGTCTGGGTTTTATATGATTAATCGTGTAAAATATACTCGGGATTTCTCTTGAGAGAACTACGAATACACGGAAGAGGTGGTCAGGGCTCTGTCACGGCTGCCGAACTGATCGCGGTAGCGGCCTTCAAAAGTGGCGTCTACTCCCAGGCATTCCCGGCTTTCGGAGTCGAGAGACGCGGAGCTCCGGTCCAGGCATTTGTCAGGTTCTCAGATAATAAGATCAGGCTGCGAAGCCAGATCTACGAGCCTGATTATGTCATTGTACAGGACAGTACCCTCATCAAGGATGTCAATGTCTTCTCCGGAATGAAGGAGGGTGGTATCATCCTGATCAACACTGAGAAGGGGCTTGACTCACCGGTTCCTGCTGGTGTAAAGGTGATCCAGCTCGATGCAACCAAGATGGCACTTGAGATCCTTGGTGTTCCGATCACCAACACTACTCTGATGGGCGCTTTTGCTGCAGCAAGCGGTGAGATCACGCTTGAAGCCCTTGAAGAGGCTGTACGGGAGCGTTTCTCAGGCTCTCTGGCAGATAAGAATGTGAATGCTGCGCGTGCAGCCTTTGATCTTATCAAGGGAGGTGCCTGATGGCTCTTCGTATCGGATGTGCAGCAGCACCCGGCCAGGCTCAGGAGAACAAGACCGGTTCATGGCGGGTCTTCAAACCGATCTACGATCACGAGAAGTGTACCGATTGTGGCATGTGTCAGCTGGTCTGCCCTGAAGGCTGTGTTCATCCTCATGACAAGAAATTTGATCCAGACTATGACTTCTGTAAGGGCTGTGGTCTTTGTGCAGCAGAATGTCCTGCAAGTGCGATTACAATGACCAAGGAGGAGAAGTAGATGAAGGGAATTCTTGAAGGATCGCATGCAGCCGCCGAGGCTGCAAAGTTATGCAGACCTGATGTGGTCTCTGCATATCCGATTACTCCTCAAACCCATATCGTGGAGCGGCTTGCCGAGATGGTTGCCGATGGAGAACTGGACAGCGAATATATCTGCGTTGAGAGTGAGTTCTCAGCCCTGTCCGCATGCCTTGGTGCATCCGCAGCCGGGTCACGTGTATATTCAGCGACCTCTTCACAGGGTCTGCTCCTCATGGCTGAAGTCTGCTTCAACGTGGCCGGAATGCGTCAGCCGATCGTCATGTCGATCGCAAACCGTGCAGTAGGAGCGCCGCTCTCAATCTGGAACGATCAGCAGGACTCGATCTGCCTTCGTGACTGTGGCTGGATCCAACTCTACGCCGAGGATGCACAGGAGGTCCATGACTTCCACTATATTGCATACAAGGTTGCAGAGGATCACCAGGTTCTCCTCCCGGTCTTCATCTGCTTTGACGGGTTCATCCTCTCTCACACCTACGAACCGGTAGATATGCCAACCCAGGCTGAAGTTGATGCATTCCTGCCGCCGTATAAGCCGTACAACATGCTTGATGCAAAGAACCCGCTCAGCATGGGAATGTACGCAACACCTGAATATTACATGGAGTTCAGGTATGAGATAGACCAGGCCATGGTCAGGTCTGCCGATGTTATCAGAAAGGTGGGCAAAGAGTTTGGCCAGAAGTTCGGACGCGACTACAGCAACCTGGTTGAGTCATACAAACTGGACGATGCTGAAATTGCCATAGTAGCACTTGGGTCTGTCAGCGGAACCATCAAGGATGCGATCGATGAGATGCGTGCCGATGGCAAGAAGGTCGGTCTGCTCAGACTCATTGCGTTCAGACCATTCCCAGCAGAGGATGTCAGGAAGGCCCTCAAGGGTGTCAAAAAGGTCGGGGTCTTTGAGAAGAACATCTCCATAGGTTCCCGGATGAAAGGAGCAGTGGGATACGAGGTCAAGGATGCCATTAATGACTCGTCGGTACCGGTGCTCAGTTATGTTGCCGGACTTGGTGGCAGAGATATTACCATAGCGGATATTAAGAAGATGGTCGGAGAGATTGAAGCCGGAAGAGGGGATTGCTTCCTGGGCCTTCGTGAGGAGCTGATCTAAATGGCAGACAAGACCTGTGAACTCGTGGATTGTGGACACCGTGCCTGTGGTGGATGTGGTCCGGCGTTTGCTGCCAGGCTTATCCTGAAAGGATCGGGCCCGGAGTCCATTGTCTGTGCATCAACCGGGTGTATGGAAGTGTTCTCTACTCCATACCCGCAAACTGCCTGGAAGGTTCCCTGGATCCACTCGCTCTTTGAGAATGCTGCAGCGGTAGCATCCGGAGTTGAGTCAGCACTCAAGAAACAGGGACGCAAAGAGAATGTCCTCTGTATCTGCGGTGATGGCGCAACCTTTGATATTGGTATCCAGTGCATCAGCGGTGCATTCGAGCGTGGTCACAATATCACCTACATCT
>CAZVAS010000198.1:0-3202 GCA_964625165.1 uncultured Methanospirillum sp.
ATAATGTTCCCCAATGGCTTCAGGTTGTGAGTCTGGTAAACCCGCTGACCTATGGCGTTGATGCTCTCAGAACAGTGATGATCGGACAGTCATGGACAGGGATTGCACCGATATCAGTTGATATTGCAGTTCTTCTCGTCTTTGATCTGGTAATGTTTACAGTGGGGACCTGGGCGTTCAGCAGGACTGAGTAGACGGTAGAGAGGACACATTTTTTGATGAAATCACCTCTTCATCGCCCTTACCTCGAAGACCCGGGAACCTGGCAGGACTTCACGATGGGTGATAGTGAGAAATATTTCAAATCTCATCCGGCCTGATCCACGTATCAGGATGGTCCACCTTTCATTACATTCGGGATGAAGAGACGATACAATTCACCTGTGAATTATCCCCTACATCAGATCGTCCACTCATGTTGCCTGATTGTGCAGACGCATCCCATATGATGCCGTTTAGAAAATCCATAACCCACCCTTGATAAACCACCGGATCTGTTAATATAATCTGATAAATCGTATTTAAACCGCTACAACGACGAAAACGAAATACTAATGCCAGATGATATCTCATGTTAGATTCTAGGAGTGGGATGATCGAAAGAGACCGCTCGTAGCTTATCGTAATTAAAACGCAGCATACATGCTCGAACCCTGGTTTCAAAACCAGAAAACCACGATGAGGCTGACCATGAATAACATAAAAACAGAAGATCCCCGCACACCCATTCTTAATCTTGGCGGAAGCGGAATGATGGCAGGGAAATACATCTCGTATGACATTTTGAACATTTCTAACTTTCTATCACCCAGATGTTTTGACGATGGATCTCCTGATCCGATGAAACCGGACAATTGTCATCAGATCGGAAATTGCAGGTCTGTTCGTCAGCATGTCCATACCACCAACGCTCTCTCTGCATTCCCGGGTGGTATGAATGGCAGACAGTAGCCACGCAACCAGATCCATCTCCTTTGATGCGTTACGAGAACTTCAGAACAGGGGGTATCGCAGTATCAGGGTTGCGGGAACCTCCCGGATCTTTGATCTCATTGCATGGAAAGGAGAGGAAGTCATCTTTCTCGTTGTGAGGAGAACACGATCAGGCGGAATAGGCGGATTTGCTGAAACGGTACAAGACCTGGCCGGTTTTGTCAGAGAGAAGGTGGTCCCTGGACCAGTTCAGTTCTGGTTATACAGGTCAAATACCTGGCTTCGGTACCTGATTTTACCGGGAGGAGCGGTTCCAATCAGGGGGATAGTGGTATGAACCAGTCATTCTCCCGGATGCCTGAAGAGAGGGAAGAGATGAGAGTGGCCATTTCAAACCTCCAGTCTCCGTCGAACAGGTATCTCTCAAGAAACCAGTTGGACACCGAGATTTCAGGCAGCCCGGAGCGATACCCTGGTCTTTGCAGGCTCTCACCACGGTTTCGGAGGACATTCATCACCAGGTACATGAGAGGGCGGTACCAGGCAAGGGATACCTCACGAAAAGAATGTTTTGTCTGGATCGTGGAGGTCTCATGAACAGCAGTGAGACGAGGATATGCCCGTTCATCTCATCAGGTTCTGATCTTGTCAGATGCCTGGGCAGGGAGTGCAGAGCCTGCAGAATGGTTCTGTCCGGAGAAGGTGAGAGTCTGCTCTGTGCCCTGTTGGATACGGATCTCTCTGATTGCTGGGAGGTTGCAGATGGTGTATTTGCGTGAAGAATCCTGCCATTCCTTCTGCTGGTATTTCTGCAGACCTCTCCACATAATCAGCCGGATACGAAGGATACAACAGATCATCTGCAGACTCCGTCTTCCAGATCCCCTGTTCCTGGTTCCGGCTCTTAATGAGCGGTTCCCTCACGGAACCGGGAGATACGTACATTCCTGGAGAGCGGGGAAAATGGGTAGAATCGGGAGTGGAATATGACCCATGATCTCATCCTCGCAGCCTGCCGGCTATTCTGTGGGGAAGGACAGGTAGCCGAGGTCAGGGCTCTTGGGAAGCGTGGAACAGCTTCGGGTTACTTTGATGACCAGACGAAGCTTGCAGCAGCAGTGTCAGATATCGAGAGGATGGGGGAGTACAGCGGGATATACATCACGCTGAACCCGGTGAACCCTGATCTGCTTGCACGGCGTGCAAACCGGCTTGAAACACGGCTCGGGAAGAATGATGCTTCGACCGGAGACAATGATATCATATCACGGCGATGGCTGGCGATCGATATCGATCCGCTCCGTCCGTCAGGAGTCTCGTCATCAGACGATGAGCATGCAGGAGCCCTCTCAAAGGCAGAGCATATCGCAGGATACCTTTCAGATCTCGGCTGGCCTGATCCGGTGGCAGCCGATTCAGGCAACGGGGCACATCTTCTGTACAGAATAGACCTTCCAAATGACGATACGTCAAGGGACCTGGTGAAGGGTGTACTTGAGACGCTTCATATCATCTTCTCTGATACGTCTGCAGAGGTTGACCGGGCGGTCTTTAACGCGAGCCGTATCTGGAAACTCTACGGCACAACCTCCCGGAAGGGAGACAATGTGTCAAAGCGGCCTCACCGGATCTCAAAGATCCTCTCTCTTCCTGATAACCCAGGAATTGTTTCAGGAGAACAACTCATAGCACTTGCCGGACTGCTCCCCAAAGAGCAGCCTGAACCTACATTCAGGGACAAAAAGAGGGGAGAGCCGATTGTCCTTGCCGACTGGCTCAGCTCGTACGGGATACGATATGAACAGAAGCCGTATGCAGGGGGATCTCTCTTTGTGCTTGATGATTGTCCGTTCTCATCTGCACATTCAAGCGGTGCATACGCGATACAGTTCCCGAACGGTGCAATCTTCGCAGGGTGTCATCATACGTCGTGCGGGTCCGGAACACAACGGTGGTCTGAACTCCGGGAAAAGTTTGAAGGAACGATAGAGGAGCGGCTCAAAAAGCTGAAGAGGCGAAGCCGGGATGATGACGAGGAGAGAAGTGATGCCAGCGGCTTGCAACCTGACCCGGCCGGAGAAGAGACGAAGAGAGAGACCATCAGGGTTTTGCAGCAGGGAGATCCGCTGCGGTACATGCTTGATACCTTTGCTCTCGACCATATCGGCGATCCGGTGGTGGCAGAGTGCCTGGTGATGTCTCTTGCTTCCCGGCTGGTCATCAACGCGAAAGGGCTGCATGTCTCTGTCACCGGTGAATCAGGGAAAGG
>CAZVAS010000199.1:0-3190 GCA_964625165.1 uncultured Methanospirillum sp.
TCACAGGCACCCTGCACGTTGTTCTGTCCACGCAGTGGGTTGACACCGACACCTTCGCGTCCGATGTTTCCACAGAGCATTGCGAGGTTTCCAAGTGACCGGACGTTGTCGGTACCAGTGGTGAGCTCAGTGATACCAAGACAGTAGATGATCACCGCGTTCTTGACATCTGCATATCTGAATGCGATATCCTTGACCGTGTCCAGTGGAACACCGTGGATTGCTTCGCAGTCTGCGTAGTTCTCGACAGTCTTCTTGAGATCCTCGAAGTGTTCGGTCCGCTCCTCGACAAATTTCTTGTCATACTTGCCTTCCTTGATGATCCAGTACATCATCGAGTTTATAAGGGCAATATGGGTCGAGGGGTTGAACCGTACCCAGGTATCAGCAATCCGGGCAGTCATGGTCTTACGTGGGTCTACCACGATGATTGGAATGCCCTTCTTCTTTGCCTCTGCAACACGGCGCCCTGCGAGTGGGTGTGCCTCCATTGCATTGGATCCCCACATCAGGATAAGGTCAGAATTCAAGCAGTCGCGGTACCCGTTTGTTGCAGCACCGGAACCGAAGGAGAGTGAGAGACCGGCAACGGAAGGTCCGTGACAGATACGGGCACAGTTGTCGACGTTGTTCGTCTTGAATGCGCACCGTGCAAACTTCTGGAAGATGTAGCAGTCTTCGTTCACGGTTCTGCATGAGGTGTGGAACCCAAGACCGCGTGGGCCGTGCTTGTCACTGACCTCTTTCAGTTTCTTGGCGACAAGGTCAAGGGCTTCGTCCCAGGTTGCGGGAACATGCTTGCCATCCTTCTTGATCAGCGGAGTGGTAAGACGGTCAGGGCTGTGAACATGTTCCCAACAGGTCATACCCTTTGGACAGAGTTTTCCCTCGTTCACCGGGGTTCGCTGGTATGCCTCGACACCAACAACCTTCCCGTCGTTAACAACCAGGTTCAGTCCACATCCCACACCACAGTATGGGCAGGTGGTCGGAACATATTTCATTATTTCTGTATTTTCACTCATATTTCACCCGAGTTCAAAACGGTGAAAGAAACCACGATTTAAGAAACCGGCACTGCCGGCATGCACATTCCGCCATGCGATCAGGAATTCCCATATTGCAGACTACCCGCTAGTCTGCATGGGCTATCGTATCCTGCTCACAGTGCAGGTTAGATATTATCATTGATCCTGATATAAGTCTGACGAAACGAACCCGAAAATTGAGGATTAGTGGTGGAATCACTATGATCAATCAGGGCTAATCAGTTATGACCATGCATCAATAGTGAACAGTTTTTTTCAGGGTCGTGAGAAAAAGGGTAGAAAAGTCCTATAGAACCCGGCTAACCATGTTTGATGTAGTGTTATCCCGTCCAGGTCTGTTCAAGATCCTGCTTATGACCTTTTGATCGGGAAAATTTGACCCTTTCCTAAACAGCACAGCGACCACACCTGATACATACCGAGTAGCCGTAGATGTCCCTGACATATACCTACAAGTTTTGTCCATGTATATTCTACCAATCTCTGATCTCTAGCAGCAAGATCAATAGAGGTCTTGCCAGAGTTGGCGAATGAAGACCTGGCCTTCGGACTAGTATCAGGTGCCAGAAGTAGATAATCAGGTTATACGCAAGCAACTTATCGATTCTTCTTATAGAAACTCGGAGATGGGGAAATATTTGCTGGCAAAACATGAACAAACTCAAGAAACGAAAAACCTGCTTAGAGAAGTATTTCTCCATCGGTATACCCCAAATAACCGAAACCCATCTTCAGTCAAGGACTGCGTATGGTATGCCAGACCAGATTTTTTCGAACTATGAGGCGATAGGTGCAAACGACTTTCAAGCCGGAGCAGCAGAACTGAAAATTCCTTTATTCTGAGAACAGGTCTCCACAAGGTAATGGGATGATTGGTTTGGATCAGAATATGAATCGGTCGAAGATGTGGTTAAATTAGAAGATATCGGCCCTCCTGTATCCAGATCTCCTGTACCATATGGACATACAAGAAGTACGATGATTAATACGGAGACAACAAGGATTAAACGAACAGGAGTGAGCAATATCATGATATTAATCAGCATATCGGCGTAGAACTTTTTATAACTGATGACATATGTTAATTCGAAAATATTTGTGCACCATCCTTATGACTTCTGCATAATTTCAGTAATCATGAAGGAATACAATTTGGATCCCAAAATATCAGATCCTGGATATCTCCGGGAAACACACAGATGAAGGTATGGATTATTCTTATATTATCATCCTTGCACTTCTAATTCTTCTTATCTGGATTAGTTTCTGCTATTATCGTACTAAAACATCAATCGAAGAACGGGCCCGGGCCATACACAATCGTTGGCGTGATCAGGATCTCTCAATGCTTCAGGCCAGGATAGAACAACAGGCAGATGAGTCGATCAGAAGGGAGACTGATCTGCGGATGAGAACATGGAAGAGTGAAGAGGAGCGGAGTATCCGTCAGGATGCAATTAAGCGATCAAGAGAGGTAATTCATGGGAAGGTGACCGAACACCTGATACCATTCTTCCCCTCATTCCCATGGAACCCAGCAGACGCCAGGTTTCTGGGTTCACCAATTGATTTTATTGTGTTTGACGGGCTTTCTGAAGGTGAGGTCAGGGAGATTATACTGGTTGAGGTCAAGAGTGGAACACGACGAGTTCTGACTCCCCGCGAACGTTCAGTTGAGAAGTGTGTCAAGAGAGGAAACCTAAATTTCACCATTCTCCATCACGAGAATCTACGATAAGGCAACAGGCATGTTTTCATAAACGAAACCACCGGAAAAATCCGGGTATATTGCTTCCATTTATAGTAGAAGCTTTAGGTTCAAAACAATCCCAGTCGAACTGACCAATATGAGACATTGTATACAATATAAATGAACATTATCCAAATCTGATATCCATGACACCCATGCCAGTCCTGTTCACAGCCCATGGAAGCCCGATGAATGCACTGGGAGGAACGGCATTCTCCCGGTTCCTGGAAAAGTGGGCAGAGGATATTCCCAAGCCCAGGGCGATCCTGTGTATATCTGCCCATTGGGAACGGCATGGACTTGCAGTAACCATGTCAGAAAATCCTGAAACCATCCATGATTTTTATGGATTTCCTGCAGAACTATACGAAATTACGTATCAAGTTCAAGG
>CAZVAS010000200.1:0-3137 GCA_964625165.1 uncultured Methanospirillum sp.
CATTTACGTAGATTTATATTCTATTTGATATATATCTGGCAATACCTGTGCAACTCATTGCTCAGTGGTGGGGTTCATATGCAAATGAATATCTGGATAATACTCCTGGTCTTCATCCTTTTAGGATGGGGGGGGTTCGCGGTATCGGCTGTCCAACCGGACAGTACCTCCGGTCATGATCTGTATGCCAAGATCGTAGCCAACAATAATAAGTACGTGGATCAGGGTTCTTCTGAACCGGGTGTCGAAGGGAGTTCGTCTGCAGTTTCTGGAACGGGAAATGCACAAGATGTCTGCTCCTCTTCTCCTGAATCCTGGGTACCTGTCAGTATGCCGGCGACAATTACCTGCCCTGGTAAATATCGCATCTCAAATGATTACACTGCTACAAATACTTCTAAATTAGGAGTTACCATTGCCTCATCAAATGTTACCCTTGATGGAGATGGTCATACCTTCTATGGAAATGATATCTCCGGATCAACCGGAGTGACTGTTCAATCAGGTTATGATTCGATATACGAAGGGGTTGTAATACAAAATTTCAGAACTGACAGAAGTTGGAGAGGAATAAATTACGTCGCACTCTCCGGAGCAATCTATAATACTACTCATACGGATGGAAGGGTCGGGTTACAGGTATCAGGCGATGATAACCAGATCATTGGAAATACCGTTCAGAATGAGAGGAGTGGTATCAAGATTTTAGGGACGAATTACACAGTTCAGAATAACCTGGTATATAATACCGTGATCTGCTTTGATATCCAGGGATTTGAATTGTCACATTTCCTGCATCATATTGACAGATCAAACCTGGTTGATGGAAAACCGATCATATATTATTCAAACCAGTCAGATTTCTCCGTTCTGACTGATACCGATCCGGCGATGATTATCATCGCAAATTGTCATAATGCCACTGTCCAGAATATCAGGACCAATAACTCCTATATCGGGTACCAGTTTGCATGGGATACTCAGCTTCATGTTGAGAATGTTTCTGATACACGTTCCATGTACGGCATGGTTGCTCTCACTGTTCACAATTCGTCTTTTTCGAATTCATCATTTGCAGGAAATTGGGATGGAACAGATGTTCAGGATGCATTGAACCTAACTTTCTCCAATATTACAGTAGAAAATGAGACACTCAGCGGGATATGGCTCTATAACTGTACACAGACCAAAATCACCGATTCATCTGTAAAAGATGCGAGATCAGATATCTATCCATATCCGATCCCTGGTATTATGGCCTATCTGTGTGATACGTTCGATCTGAAAAAGAGTTCAATCTCGAACGAGAGTGGGTATGGGGTTGGAATCATCAGTTCAACCAATGTTAATCTTGATGATGTTCTGGTAACCAAATGTGGACTTCTCTCATCTGAGGAGGGTAGTATTGGGAAAGGAGGAGTCATTCTCCAGAACACGACCGGATTTTCTGTTAGAAATTCAAGATTCACCAAAAATTCAGATGGTATCGTGTTGCGCAATGCCGTAAGAGGAATTTTATCAGGAAACAGGATCTCTGAAAACCAGCAGTCCGGTCTGATTACAAATACAACCACACAAACAATCCTGTATAATAATATCTTCAATAACTCGGGCAATATCCTCATAGATGAGTATAGTCAGAACATCGGCTGGAACCTCTCGCTCACGTCAGGAACCAATATTGTAGGGGGACCAAACCTTGGAGGCAACTTCTGGGCAACTTCGAATAACACCGGGTTCTCCCAGACACATGCAGACCGGGGAGATGGTATCTGTAACGGGTCGTATATTCTCGCTCCCGGCCAGATCGATTATCTTCCGCTGGCAGAATGGAGTAATCCAATGATTGCAGGGTTTGATGGAGATGTAACTCAGGGAGTGCCTCCGCTCTCTGTATCATTCAACGATACCAGTTCCGGGCAGCCAACTCATTGGAACTGGACGTTTGGTGACGGAACAGGATCTCACGAGCAGAATCCGGTTCATACATACAACGGGATTGGCAGATTTACCGTGACATTAGAGGTATCTGATTCAGCTGGAAGAGCAGACATCATCAGAAAACCGGGCTTTATTGTAACAAATAATGGAAGAGTGACCGGACCGAATGGGATGATCTGGATATCCTCGATTCCCTCGGACGCTCAGGTATATGTTGATGGAGAATACCTGGGTGATACTCCGCTCCAGTCAGTTGGCGTACCGGCAGGAGTACGGCAGGTCCTCGTCTCCAAAGACGGGTACAAGGACTGGACCGGATATGTTCAGGTACGTCAGGGTGTATTCAGCTACGTTCCCAAAGTGGTACTGAGATCCACTTAAATTCTTTTTTTCTTATACAACCGGATCTCTTCTGGTTCGGGTTTTGTCTACCGTCAGTTGTTTTAACCTATCCATGCACCCATATGACTCTTTGGAATTAGACAATGCAGAACTGAAATTAACTCTTTGATCTTATTCAGGAGAGGATCAAAATGTATTTCTCCTTACAGAAAATATGAGAGATATGTATTTGGAGAATTGTTCCTTTTCCAGTGAAAAATCCCGGATCGGATTTTTATCCGGGACGATTTTTGTTCTGATGATTGGCCTGTTAATTGCCCCCTGTTCGGCGGATATGTCCTCATATGACTGGAATAATCTGGGGACATCATACTATAATCAGGGGGATTATTACAATGCGATTCAGGCATTTTTGAATGCAATCTCTATCGATCCGAGCCTGGTCATAGCATGGAACAATCTTGGTATTGCATATCAGGCCAATAATCAGTATTCAGAAGCCCAGGATGCGTTTCGCCATGCAATCTCCCTCAATAATGGATATGATGAAGGATGGTCAAATCTCGCCAATGTGTACCAATATCAGGGGAGATATGATGACTATAATTATGCCATGACGCATGTTCATCAGGGATTCATCCATCAGGGGATTATCTTTAAAAACTTTGATAACCGGAATTTTAACGACGGACATTACTACAATGGATATTACAATTATCATGGTCCGGAATATCATAACAACCCGAGTTCCAACTGGAATGTGGTAACCCCGATGCAGTCTGGAAGTTACAACACCTATGACCAGAATTTTCCCGGGTATTACCGGTAAATCAGATACCTAATAATCTTCTTTT
>CAZVAS010000201.1:0-3005 GCA_964625165.1 uncultured Methanospirillum sp.
CATCACCTACCGGTATGTTCAGAAGAAAGCAACATTCGATCTGCCATTCGTCGTGCAGTCTGCAATCACCATGCAGGTATCTGATGTAAAAGCAGAGAACATCAATTCAGGCGGTTCAGGATATCTCACACTCACCCTGAAGAATGTTGGAACCGATACCGGGACAAATGCTGTTGCAAACCTAAGCAGAAGCGGGAACTCCCCGATTATCCCGGCCTCAAACAGCGTATTTCTTGGAACATTTGCACCAAATACCACTACTACTGCCAAGTACAAGGTCAGTGTCTCAAAAGACGCAGAGCCCCAGGACTACCCGGTCGAGGTGTCTGTGATGTATGACAACGCTGATGGCGAGACCCAGGTCACACCGTCCCAGAAAGTGGGTGTTTCAGTAGGATCTGATGTCGATTTCACCATTACAAGCCAGAGCCCTGAACTCAATCCTGATAAGAAGAGTTACGTCGAAGTAACATACCGCAATGACGGATCGGTCCCGGTGTACGGAGCAGAAGTCAGAATCAGTGCTGTAGATCCCTTCACCAGTGCTGATGACCTTGCATACCTTGGAGACATGAAACCAGGGGAGAGCAAAGTTGCCAGATTCGGACTAACTCTCGATGCAACCGCTGATACCAAGATGTATGGCCTTGACTCAGAGATTAAATACCGTGACGCCCTGGACGACAGCCACGTTTCAGACACCATTAAAGTGCCAATCAAGGTTGTTCCCAACGCAGGATTAGCCGCACTCATGTCTAATCCGGTTGTAATCGGCCTAATTATGATAATCATTCTAGGAGGAGCATATTACCTCTATGAGTACCGGCGCAAACAACAGAACCGGTGAGAATAGCGGGGTAAAAACCGAACATGCAATCTATTTTTTCCGCAGTCTCTGATCTCATCGTTCACAGGCCGGGAATCCTCTCCAAGATAATCCTTGTACTGATGGTCATCTCCCTGTTTGGGATGACAATGGTCTCAATGGAGACCGGAACCGCCACCTACATGGATGTAAATTCTCCGGAAGGAGTCCTGATTGAACATTATACAGATACCTTCTCGAAAGAAACCGTAATCCTGCTTGTAGAATCTGATGATTCAACAAGTCCGGAACTCATGCAGTATATCGATACACTGGAAGATCCACTGAGAAACCTTCAGTATGTAACCTCTGTATCAACCATCGTAGATGTCGTGAAATCCCTCAATAACGGAGTCATTCCTTCCTCATCCGGAGAGATGGATGAGGTGCTGGCAAAGGTCCCTGAGAATGTAAAGAGCGGATATGTTCCATCAGGGATGCTGAATATGGGGGCAATCGGCCTTGAGGCAGGATTATCTGAAAACCAGAAAAAAAGTGCTCTTGCAAACCTCAGGAAGTTTATCGCAAGCACGAATGCTCCACCGGGTGTTTCGATAAAACTGACCGGTTCCGCTGCATTCGATGAGGAGATGGGCGCTGCGATGGGAGAATCCATGGGGACTCTCATCATGGCAGCACTCGTCCTCATGGTCATCGTGATGGGGCTGCTCTTTGGATATGTCAATCACCGGTTCCTCCCGGTTGTCATTGTAACAGCCGGACTTATCTTCACGTTCGGATTCATCGGTCTTGTTGGCTACAAGATCAGTATGGCTGTCATCGCAGCGTTTCCGGTCATGATAGGGCTTGGTATCGACTACGCCATCCAGTTTCAGTCCCGGCTTGAAGAAGAGTCCAGGGATCATCCCCTCGCTGAAGCGGTGTATATCACGATAACCAAGACCGGTCCTGCCGTGATGTATGCCATGCTTGCAACATCCATGGGATTTGTAGCCATGTACATCTCGCCGGTCCCGATGATGCAGGGGTTCGGCCTCGTCAGTATCATCGGTGTGGTGACCTGTTACATCACTTCGCTCATCGGAATTCCCCTGATTGCAGTACTTATTAATTACAAGGCAAAAGGGCACGGGAATTCAAGGCAGGCGGCAATCGTCGATTCAGTGCTCTCAAAGACTGCGGTCTGGGTAGCAAAACGACCGGTCCCGGTTCTTCTGATAGTGCTTCTGGTTGCGTTTGTTGGAATCCAGGTAGACACCCGGATTCCGGTGAACACAGATGAGAACTCATTTGTGCCACCTGATATGCCCTCGAAGACTACCCTGGACAAGGTGACCAGGACGATGGGTTCTACTGATACTGCACCGATCGTTATCCATGGGTCTGATGTTCTCACGCTTGATTCGGTGAACTGGATGAAGGAGTTTACCGATCTGGAGGTAAGGACACGTTCGAAGATCACCCAGGGAACCAGTATCGCGGATTATGTGATCACATACAACAACGGGGTGATGCCACAGACCCAGAGTGAACTGGATGCCGTTCTGAACTCGATTCCTAAGGATGTCAAGGGCTCATACATAAACGGGAATAACGAGGCAGTTATCCAGTTTAACACCGTGAAACTGACGACTACCACCCAGAGTGACCTGAAAGAGGACATCGAAGGGGATTTACTGCTCTACCCGGCACCTCCGGGGATCAAGTCGCATGTTACCGGTAACTTTGCGATGTTCACAAACCTGGTCAATGACATTGTCGAGAGTAAGGAACTTATCACCTATACCGGATTCATCCTGGTAGTCCTGTTCCTGGCAGTGGTATACCGGAACGTAAACGCAATCACCCCGATTGTGCCGATCGCTGCCGTTGTTGGATGGAATGCAGTCGCCATGAACCTCCTTGGTATTGACTACAATGTCATGACTGCATGTCTGGGATCGATGACCATAGGAGTTGCTGCAGAGTATACCATTCTCGTGATGGAGCGATTCATCGAGGAGAAGGAGAAGACCCCTGATGTTATTGAAGCACTCAAGAACAGTGTAAGTAAGATCGGGTCTGCCATCATGGTATCAGGATTTGCAACCTTCTTCGGGTTCTCTGCCCTGATCCTCTCGACCTTCCCGATCATCTCTGACTTCGGGTTAACAACCATCATCGCAGTGCTCTTCTCTTT
>CAZVAS010000202.1:0-3001 GCA_964625165.1 uncultured Methanospirillum sp.
CCTGGGTTTTCAAGGTTTGATGGAGTTTGCAATTGCAATCAGAACCGTTATTATAAAAAATAATATCGCAACCTGTCAGGCAGGAGCTGGTATTGTTGCTGACTCAGTTCCATCCCGGGAGTTTGAAGAGACTCAGGCAAAGGCCGGAGCGATGGCACAAGCAATCTTTGCAGCAGGAGAATTATCATGAACGTTGTAATTATCGACTGTTTTGACAGTTTTACCTATAATCTGTATCAATTGGTCGGATCCCTGGGGGCTGATCCGATTCCGGTTACTTCTAATAATCCAGTTGAAATAGTGGAAAAAAAAGAACCAGATCGGATCATTCTCTCCCCAGGACCAGGAACGCCATTAGAATCAGGGGTTTGTGCCGATGTAATCAAAGCATATATCGGTGAAGTTCCGATTCTGGGTGTATGCCTTGGCCACCAGACAATTATTCACACCCTGGGTGGAACGATATCCAGGATGAAACGACCGGTTCATGGGATGACGAGTGAGATCAGAACCAATGGTGAGGGAATTTTCCAGAGTATTCCAGACCGGTTTACCGCAGCACGGTATCATTCTCTTACAGCAGAACCACATCGCCTGCCATCAGAACTAGAAGTAGTTGCAACCGCTGAAGATGACGGAGCAATTATGGCAGTATCTCACAGGAAATATCCGGTGTATGGCCTGCAGTTTCATCCTGAAAGTATCATGACCCCACATGGACGAACCATCATGAAGAACTTTTTACAGTTCGGTGGTGAGTGCTGATGATCCAGAGTGCGATTAAAAAAGTCATCTGCATGCAGGATCTGGCAGCAGATGAAGCACGGGATCTCATGACATACATTGCAGACGGAAGGGTGACTGAGGCACAGATAGGATCCATTCTGACTGCACTTACCATGAAAGGAGTCACGGCACACGAAATTACTGCATTTGCCCAGGTTTTAAAAGAGCGGGCAATCCAGGTAAAGACAGCATCTGGTACCTGTGTTGATACCTGTGGAACCGGTGGTGATGGTGCCCAGACCTTTAATATCAGTACTGCAGCCGCCCTTGTTGCAGCAGCAGCCGGAGTAAGAGTCGTCAAGCATGGAAACAGGGGAGTCTCCAGCAAGTCAGGTTCTGCTGATGTCCTTGAAGCACTTGGAATTCCAATAACACTCACTCCTGAAGAAGCAGCATCCTCTGTTGCCAGAAATAACATAGCATTCCTCTTTGCTCCCGGGTATCATCCGGCAATTGGAAGAGTTGCATCAGCACGGCGGGAGATCGGTTTTTTTTCAGTCTTTAACATCCTCGGCCCACTTTTAAATCCGGCTGGTGCATCAGCACGACTAATCGGTGTTGGTGATACCAGACATATTCCTTCCATTACCGGAGCACTGGCAAATCTTGGTGTTTCACATGCCATGGTTGTCCACGGTGATGGAACAGATGAGATCACCATCACCGGAGAGACACGGGTCTTTGAACTGTATGATGGGACCATCTCACAATATACTCTGACACCTGAAGAATTTGGTATCTCACGGGTGAGTCGTGATGCAATTACTGGAGGAACTCCTGCAGAAAACGCACAAACTATCAGGGAGATTTTTTCCGGGAGAAAAGGACCATGCAGGGATATAGTACTCCTGAATGCAGCGGCGGCGATTTACCTTGGAGAAAAAGCTTCATGCTTATACGAAGGATATGACATCGCCTGTAATGTCGTTGACTCAGGAAAAGCAAAGCATCTTCTCAGATCTCTTCGTCCAGGTGAAGGATCATGATCCTTGACGATATCGTCGCATCATCACAAAGACGGGCAGCAGCACTTCCGGAATCATTTCCCTCGTCCTCTCACGCTCCCATAAGTCTTCGAAAGGCGATAATACAGACACGAAATAATGCAGTCATTGCAGAACTCAAGTTTGCCTCTCCTTCACGGGGAGTAATAACACAGGAGAAAAAAACCGAAGCGGCCATTACTGACATGATCCAGGGTGGGTGCTGTGCTCTCTCAATACTCACTGAACCGGATTATTTCCTTGGTAGTCCGGACACCATACCCGCGATCAGAGAATCAGTACCAATTCCAATCCTTCGAAAGGATTTCATCGTCGATGAACATCAGCTGGATGAGACCAGATCTCTTGGTGCGGATGCTGTTCTTCTGATATCATCTGTTTTAAGTGACGAGACAGAACACTTTGTGAAAGAAACAAAGAGGAGAGGACTTGAACCACTCCTTGAAGTTCATACGAGAAAAGAAGCAAGACAGGCGGTGGATTCAGGTGCCGAGCTTGTCGGTATAAACAACCGGGATCTGAAAACATTCAGAACCGATCTCTCAACAACGAAAAATATTGCACCGATTCTCAGGCAAGCGGGGCTTACCGTCATATCAGCAAGCGGAATGATCTGGCCTTGTGATATCAGATCCCTGCATCAGTATGCAGATGGGTTTCTTATCGGATCAAGTATTATGTCATCAGGAAATCCGAGAAAACGAGTGGAGGGATTTGTATACGCATAAAAATCTGTGGGATTACTTGTCAGGAAGATGCACGCCTTGCAGACCATGCCGGAGCTGATGCCATAGGAGTAGTTCTGTTTTCAGACTCACCCCGTTCGGTGTCACTAGAGAAAGCGAAGGAAATTTTCAAGGCAGCGGGTCCGTACATGGGACGGGTATGTGTATCTCATACCGACTCATCAGAAGACCTAGCACAGATACTTGACCTGCATCCAACAGCAATCCAGATATCATACCCCCATACCCTTCCAGAAGACCGGACCGTTCAGGTGATCCGGGTCATTAAGCCAGGTGATCCCATTCCTCAGTCAGCAGATGCCATAATCGTAGACGCCAGTATGGGGAAAGGGACACTATACGACCATACCTACGCACAACAGATCATAGCAATGTCAAAAATACCAGTGATCCTCGCCGGAGGATTGAATCCAGAGAATGTTTCCAAAGCGGTCAGAACATTAAGACCATCTGCCGTTGATGTTG
>CAZVAS010000203.1:0-1169 GCA_964625165.1 uncultured Methanospirillum sp.
TCTAATGCCCAGCTCAGGGCTATCGCAGAGGCGTACGGAAGTTCAGATTCTGAAGAGAAGTTTGTTCATGACTTTATTTCTGCCTGGAGTAAGGTTATGAACCTTGATCGCTCCGATCTTTCTGCAAACACATAAAATTCCTGAATTACCACCAATTTTTAGGACAGGAAGGGAGATGACCGGACATTGCTGACAAGTCAGCCCTGTATAAAGCAGAAGGGATCATCATCGGAAAAATCACCTTTTTGAGAGAATGCCCGTACACGGCATCCTCCCCCGCAGAGATCCAGGTATGAACATGAGGCACATCTTCCCTTCAGCAGTTCTTTCTTGTTTCTGAATCGTTTCAGAACCGGGTTATCCTGATCATTCCAGAGTTCAGAGAACTTCCTGGTCCTGATTGATCCGATGAAAAATTCAGGAACCTGGGCAAACTGGCATGGATACACATCCCCGTGTTGTGTCACATTGGCTACCCTGATGCCTGCACTGCATCCCCCTTTCATCGATGCAATGAGGGAACGGGCTTCAGGCAGATCGGGAGCATTCTTCTGTTCCATGACCGAGAGCAGATGGATAGCATCCTGTGGACCGTCTACCGTGAGAAATTCCATCACCGATGGATCGGTCTTTGCTGCATACTCCTGCAGAAGATCAAGAGCAGAAAAGACTTCATCTGCAGATACCTGCAGATTTTCGTATGAATCGGTCCCTCTTCCGGATGGCACGAGCCAGTACAGGCAGAACCTGCAGGCTCCGATCTTCAGGGAGAGGTCGATAAGATCTCTGAGTTCATGGTAGTTCTCCTTCGTAAGGGTTACCCGGACACCGCACCGGACTCCCGCATCATTGCAGTACGAGAAGGCCTGCACGGCACGGTCGAAAGCACCAGGACAGTTTCTGAACCGGTCATGTGTCTCACGTGTCGCACCATCCAGTGATATCCCGACATACCCGATGCCCGATTCCCTGATCTTCTCAGCGATCACAGGAGTTATGAGCGTCCCGTTGGTGCTGAGAGCAGTCTTGATTCCCAATTCCTTTGCATGGGTGGCAAGTTCAAAGAGATCTGATCTGACAAGCGGCTCACCACCGGAGAAGAGTACAACCGGAACCTTGAGTGCGGCACAGTCATCGATGAATGAGAGTGCCTCCCGGGTTGTAAGTTC
>CAZVAS010000203.1:1269-2921 GCA_964625165.1 uncultured Methanospirillum sp.
GGCAGTTCTGAAAACTGCAAACCTGCATTGTCTGCCTCATCTTCAGAAACCTTCCAGGCAACAAGGGCGTTAGCACGAATTCCGATGCTTCTCTGGTTGATGCGAGCCCTGACCCGACGGATTACGCCCTTACGCTTAAGATCTGCAATCCTACTGATCACCTCGGCCTCAGAGATGCCCAGAGATGCTGCAATGTCAGCATACGGGTTTTCAACCAACGGGATCCCTTTTTCCAGCTCCACAAGAAGGAGAAGATCACTGGAGTCCATTATTGATCATCTCCTTATCTTTCAGAATGGGAAATTTTACATCTATCTTATACGCCCTGATGGTTCTCAGATCAAGCAGGTGTTCGGAGTTGATCCCGGTTTTTTTCATGATATCCCCTATCAGATCATCGATCCTCTCATCTGAATCCGCAGCAAGAGTGAACCAGAGGTTGAACAGATCCTCACGCCTGAAATTATGGGAGACCTCAGAGTATTGATTGACTACTGCTGCAACAACTTCGATACGGTCATCAGGAACCTGAAGGGCTATCAACGTCGATAATCTGCTTCTTCGCTTTGCAGATTCCAGCGTTGGTGAAATACTCCGGATTATTCCAAGGCTTTGCATCTGCCGAGCCCTTCTCAGCACCTCTTCACCTGAAAGCCCGATAGATCTTCCTATCTCTTCCCATGGGTTGTGCTCAAGGGGAAAATCGCTTTGAAGGGCATCGAGAATGATGAGATCTTCCTGGTCGATATCTATCTGTCCGGTCATTTTGATCCTCCAGGCTGATACGGGCAGAGAGGATCTTCAGCACAGATCTCTCCATCAATATCACGAGGTTTCACAAGGCTTCCGCAAGATTGTGGAACGTTTTCAGACTTAGAGAATGCCCGTGCCCTGCACCCCCCACAGACACGTTTGTACTCACAGAGGCCACATTTACCTGAAAGCCGGTCACTATCCCGAAGTGCAACAAATACCTCTGATTCTGACCATATCCTGATGAATGAATCATATCTGAGATCTCCTGCAATCACCGGCAGATACGGACAGGGCGTGACCTTCCCATCCGCATAAATCCTGCAGTACGATATGCCGGCAACACACCCCTTCCCCCAGGAAGGGTTTGATATTCCCATCTCATCGGCGATACGCCTGAACTGAGGAATGCAAGTCGGGCGAAGGGAAATTCCCGTGTCATCCAGATGACTGCGACCATAGATCGTGATCATATGTTTGAGCAGCCCTTCATACGTTCCATACCGTTCATAGTTTTCATGAATAGATCTGCCGGTTGGAACCGGTACGAAAACCTGGAACAGTGAGACGCCACATTCTTTTCCAAGTGCTACCACCCGGTCAAGTTCATCGGTGTCAGGTGAGAAGATGGTACTGTTAATCTGAACCTGGATCCCTTCCCTGATACAATCTTTTACAGACTGAATTGCCCTCTTCCATGAACCCGGACTCCCTCTGATCCGGTCATGAATGTCAGGCTCTGCTGAATCGATACTGATGGCCACACTCCTGATGCCGGCCTCTTTGAGTTTTTTGGGAGTGTCACTTTCGAACAGGTACCCGCTGGTTCCAAGTGCCATTCGGAGCCCAAGTCCGGTGCCATACGTGGCAATCTCATAGAGATCAGATCTCATCATCGG
>CAZVAS010000204.1:0-2920 GCA_964625165.1 uncultured Methanospirillum sp.
CCTCAAAAGAAAAGAACGAATGATCAGAGGTTTTGTCTGATATTCTCAACAATCTTCTTGATATTAAGCCAGAGAATCAGTTTTTCCTTGGCGCTATCTTCAATCTGATGCTGCCTGATTACCCCTATCATCACATCCCCAAGATTCTGATCTGATGAATGGTCACCTCGTTCAATCTCATCGCTTCCATACGTACTAACAGAGAACACCTCATGAACCAGAACCCCGATCTTCTTTCCCATGATCACCTGATCCAGAACAATAATTCTGGGGTTCTTTGCAACCTCCTCATCGGTGGCGATGTGAAGGATCTCCCTGAGATCAATTATCGTGGTAATGGCACCACGGAGATCTATGATCCCTTTAATGTAGGGAGGGGACTCAGGGATCGGAGTGATATCCTCCCCTGCAATCACCTCCCTGATATCAAAGAGATCAAATGCAAATATCTCCTTTCCAATCTTAAACTCAACGACCTGAACCGAATTACCGGATTTACCCCGGGCAAGAATCTTCCTGACAACACTGCCCGTCCCACGGCGTTTACGCCTGCTTTTCCGGGTCTTCTCTGAGGCTGATGTTACGGTCTCCATCATCTGCTCCTGTTACCTCGATCACCATCAGACGATGAACTTATCCATCTCATTAGAGATTCTCTGGATAGCCAAAGCACCGTCATTTACGACCTTGTTCACCTGGCTTACAGCGCCTGAAACTTCTTCAGTGGAAGCTGCTGATCCTGCTGCCTCGTCTGATGCTTTTTCAATCAGTGAACCGAGTTCATGAACACTGGCAGTGATCTCCTGTGTTGCTGCTGCCTGCTCTTCTGTACCACCTGCAATATCACCCATCTGCTGATGAATGTTCTCAATCTCATCAACGATCTGATTAAAGAGTACCAGAGTTTCGGAAACGGCATCATTGCCGGTGTATACCTCCTTAGATGACTTCTTCATCGCTTCGGTAACTTCTGTGATCTTTTTCTGGAGGGTTCCGATGATCTCGGCAATATCTTCGGTTGAATCCTGTGAATCCTGGGCAAGATCCTTTACTTCATCCGCTACAACCGCAAACCCAAGTCCGGCTTCTCCTGCCCGTGCTGCTTCTATTGCGGCATTTAGGGCAAGCAGACTTGTCTGGTCAGCGATCCTGGAGATAAGAAACACAATCTTTCCGATCTCCTCCATCTGCTCACTGATGTCATTGACCATCACTTCGGTTGCTGATACCGATTTCATGATCTCTGACATACTCTCGTCAGCCTGGTTCGCAAGTGTCTTTCCACGGGCAGAGAGTTCTACAGTCTTCATGGCAGTTACAGACGCCAATTCAGACTTTGATGCTATGACCCCAACAGTTTTTGATAACTCATCCAGTGCTATAAGGCTCTGCTTTACACCATCCCTGCTCTGGTTGGAGTACATACTCACCTTTCCGGCACCATCAGCGACAACACTCACACTGCCTGCAATCTCTTCCATGCTTGCAGCGGTCTCTTCCATCCCTGAAGTTAAGACCTCAATCTCAGTTTTTACTCCTCTGATAGCCAGAGAACACTGAACACCAACCTGGTTCATCGCATCTTTAAAGGTCTGAAATTCACCTTTAACGCTGATAGAATCATTGAACCGGGGTGTAAAATTTGATGAAGCATAGGAGTTGGCGAGCTTCATGGCCTCATGAAGGGGCATGACTATGGCATCAATGAGTTCATTGATCCTGGAGACCATCCCAAGGAAGTCACCCTTGTATTCACCGGTGTTTATCCGTTTGGATAGATTTCCATTCCCGGCATCATTGGCAATACTCTGGATATCAGTGCTGACTCCATTGATGATTGCTGTCATATCATCAAACGTATTGGAAACGCGGGCCAGTTCATCATCACCATCCATCTGAATCCGGTACCCAAGGTTACCCTTCCCGATCTCGCTCATTCCGGTGAATAACATGGAAAGTTGAATATTCAAACGTGAACTTACGAGATAGAAGATCAGGCATAGCAGAATGATGGAAACAACCAATACTAAGATAGAAAGATTCCGGATTGTTGAGTACAATTCCTGAGACGCTGCATACTCTTCAGTTGCATCCTTCTCGTTGATAGATATAAGGCTGTCAAGAACTGTATTCACTTCCTCCATCAGTTGCTTTGTTTCAGTGTCTAACTTAGTTGTTGCATCTTCATGCTTTCCTTCTGATGCAAGAGTCATCACCTCTTTAGCTGATGATTTGTAGTCTTTCCAGCTTGAGTCAAATTTGTTTATGATTGTCAAATCTTCTGATGAAAGGTCAGTTTTTCTGAACAGATCAACCTCTTTCATCATATTCTTTTCATTTTCGGTCAGTTCTTCAGATATCACAGCCATCTTTGCTTTATCTGTCTGACAGACGTAATCTACAAGAGAATAGGAGTATTCCATGAACCAGATATTGGCCTTGCTTGTCTCCATTAGTGGTTCAAGCTGGTCAGAATACATTGTATGGACCATTTCATTCATGGAATATGTTCCGTAGATTCCGGCTCCACCAAGAATGAGAGCAAAGAGAATTGTAATTGCAATCTGAATCTTGAGTTTGTTCACGAGTGACTGCTTTTGAAAAGAAATCATTGTACCCTCCCGGATTCTCCCTCACAACATACCAGAGCCCACAACATTCTGATTAATCCAAAACACGGTATTGTGTCATGTAAATCAGGAGATGGATTTTAGCATGTTATAGAATTCGCATTTGCAAATTCTGACAGGTAACACACACCTACCTATAGATGGTTGTCAAACTTCTCCTCCATTAAATACATATAAAAAAATGCCGATTTGATTCAAATTTTTAAATCCATAATTTATCAAAACAGCCCATATTCTAAAATATTTTTTTAGGCAGATTAAACAAAATAAACAATAATTTGAAAAAAAAC
>CAZVAS010000205.1:0-2914 GCA_964625165.1 uncultured Methanospirillum sp.
ATGCTGATATGGGGCTCTAAGACATCAAGTTCGTAGCCGTACCTTTATCCCCTAGATTCAAATAAAGTCTCTTTTATGTTCCCCGGAACACTTTCTCGCAACGACAGATTTCACGGTATTGATCCTCATGGGTTGTCTCGTTCGATCAACCAGGCAGTGATGGAAGGCCGACTCACCCAGGCCGATGCCGGTTTGATATCTGCGTTCATTGCTGAGAGAAAAATTACTCACGGCATAGGCATCAAGCGAGGGATGAAAATTTCAGCTGCACTCACCACTGTCAGAAGATTCGTACCACCGTACACTGAGCTCACCGCTCCCACACTGTACTATGGCATAGAACAGATCTACCATGCTGACTCAGACCGAGGAAAGCCATTCAGTGTACACTCTCAATCGGATCTGATCAGCATCCTAAAACAGTTCTGCTTCTGGCTGACTGAAAACAATGAAATTCAGATCCCTGAGAACAAGATCCGCGCGATCAAGGTTCCCAAAGGAACACCCACCCGGACAGCTGCTGACATCCTCACCGGTGACGAAATTCAGGCCATGCTCGAAAGTTGCATGAACTCACGAGACCGTGCCATGTTTCTGATAATGTATGAAGGAGGACTGCGGGTAGGTGAAATCGGACAGATGAAATGGGGGGATATCAAGATCGACGGAACCGGACTTGTAATAAATGTCACATTCAAGACAGGCAAGCCTCGGTACATCAGGTTGGTGATGTCAAAAGAATACCTGACCAAATGGAAAAGTGACTATCCGAACGTGATCACAGATGACGCCCTTGTATTCCTGAATGAACACAGCAAACCGATAACAAGAGCCGCTATCGCCCGGCAGATTGAACGGTTAGCCCACCGCGCAGGAGTTACAAAGCATGTATTCCCGCATATTTTCAGACACTCCCGGATCACCCACCTCATTCAACAGGGAGTTGGTGAGTCAGTTATTAAACTCATGATGTGGGGCACGCTGAAAACCACGGAATTTGATACCTATGCCCACCTGACCGGGACTGATATCGATCGTGAGATCTTCAAACTCTACGGAGTTGAAGCGTCCGCATATCAGATATCTGCATCTGAAAACGTTGAGCCACGGGTTTGCATTCATTGTAATGAAATTAACGCACCAATCTCGGAATACTGTCATGTATGCGGGCATCCACTCACTCAAGAGTCAGGGGCAGAACTTGACGAGTTCAGATCGTATATGAAGAAGAACAAGCGCCTTTTACTGAAATTCTTACAGGAAAACATGAGTGATGACGAAAAGGACAAATCGTAACACTTAAGGTTCCTCCCAAAGAACAGGAAAAGGTTTATGGAACAAGAAACGAGGCCTTTCCCCGTCTTTCTGGCGGCGATCGAGGCTTACGAACTCCAGACCGGGTTTACCGGACTTGGGAAGTTTCTCGAACGTGGTGGTTATATCCACATTATCGAGGCAGAACATGAATCGAACAAAAACAGACAATCCCCGCTCATCAATTCTGATTCTTGGCGGAGCCGGAATGAAGGCGGGGTTACGCTATTCGTATAGATTTCTGATCTCAAAAAGATATGCCTACAAGATTCGAAATCATACAACCGATCTCTTGGTACATAGAAATCGATCTGATCAGATCCTTATCAACACTGATCTTTTTCGTTTACCATGTCGGTTGATGATCGCATCTCCTGGGGGCATATATGGTGGCAGGTAATCACTCCCACCGCTCTATAGTTTTTGAAGCGGCTGCTGATCTGGAAGCATTAGGATATCGGACTGCCAGGGTAGCACATCCCCGGAATTTTGATCTTATTGCATGGAGGCAGAATGAACTCCTGTTCATTGTCATCAAACGATCCCGCTACCCAGGTCTCTCGCAATATGTTGATGACATCGCTGTCATTGTAAACCAGATCAGAGACGGTCTGATACCTGGTGCTGCACAGTTCTGGCTCTACCAGTCAAAACTCTGGATCAAGTATCAGATCATGCACGGCGGAGCAGTTCCGCTCTCCTGTCTTCACCCGGAGGCATTATGAATCCGGTGTACATGAACATCCCCGAGGCCTTCCCGGAGATGGAGAAGGCGGTTTCAACGGTTCGCATTCCATCAAGCCGGTTTATCTCCCGGGGATCTCTCGACTTTGAGATCACTCATAACCAGGTCACTTATCCGGTTCTCGCGGGAATGAAACCCGCCTTTCGCAAAGCGTTTATCTCCTGGTATATGACGGATCGGTATCAGGTCTGGGCCAGACCGGAAGCGAAACGAAGGGCCTTTACCTGGATTGTTGAACCTGCAGGGGTGACGGCATGAGTGAAGATCCCTGTTTGCCACTTCGGCGGAGAATATGCCCGTTCATCTCATCCGGAGAAGTTATCGTCAGGTGCAAAGGGAAGGACTGCAACGCCTGTCGTCCTGTCCTACTAGATGATGGAACAGTATGGGTCTGTGCCCTGATCGATCGGGAGTTCTCTGATTCCTGGGAGGTGGCACCCGGTGTCTACGCATAAACAGCGGTATCGCCCCAACTGCCCGTATTTCAATTATGTCGGTGGACCTTCTAAGAAATTCAATCTGGAATGTACGAAGTCGTGGTATCACCTGTGCTGGGATCGGAGGTGTAAGGCAACCCTTTACACTGATCCAAACCCGGTCCGAAAGACCGGAACGAAGGTGTCTGGTGCAGGAGCATGACCTTTGAGGATATCAAGGCTGCGTGTGGTGTTCTCTTTACCTCCGACCAGGTTGCAGAGGTCCGGGCTCTCGGAAAGTGGGGAACTGCCTCGGGTTACTTCAACGACTTGGAGAAGTTAGCCGGGGCGGTTCAAGTCCTTGAGAACAAAGGTGAGTATGCTGGGATCTATGTCACTCTGAACCCGGTCAACCCTGATCTGTTAGCCAGGCGTGCCA
>CAZVAS010000206.1:0-2888 GCA_964625165.1 uncultured Methanospirillum sp.
CAGAACCAGAATCAGAGTAAGAACTGCAAATACCATTGCCACAAGATACACGGTCTGATACCCCATCAATGACATAGCATGAGTTATCCTCCCGACCAGGGGGGTTCCATCACGTGGAACCCCATCCATGTACATCCTGACAGCAAAAATCGTCTGAAAAAGGGCTATTCCGGCGTCCATGCCGGCATACCTGGCAGTCATTAAAATACCAGATGCATTTCCTTCTGCACCCTCCGGACATGAAGACATGATCAGCCTTCCATTCGGACTATAAAATGCAGTCGTCGAGAACCTCATCACGATCAGATAGACGACAATCACCAGGAGGCTGGTGTTATCATTGAAGGTACTAAAGAGGAAGAACGCGATGACAGTGATAATAATGCATCCGATAGAAACTACCCGGCTTCCTTTCGTGTCAGCAAGCCATCCGGAGATTGGAGCGACAATGATGGACATCACCGCCGGAGCAGTCATAATAATACCCGAAAGAACAGGATCGAGTTTCCTGAACCCGATAAGATAAAAGGGAAGAAGATATGTTACACCGGAAAAAAGGGCCATCGTGATAAAACAGGAGATTACCCCAAGTGTAAAGTTCCTGTTTCTGAAGATCCCTGGAAATATGAGGGGAAACTTTGTCTTTCTCTCAAAGATGATGAACGCAATTAACGAGATGAATCCAACCATAAAGCACAGAAGAAGAGTAGAATCAGGAGTTCCCGGAACCTGATACAATGAGAAACCCAGAAGGATTGAGGTGATACATACAAAACTTGCCATCATCCCAAACAGATCCAGATGCTTCAGACCTGCATTCTTCTCATGGTCAGGCAGATACCGCCTCCCTAAATAGACACCAAGAAGTGCTACCGGAACATTAAGAAAAAATATCCATCTCCATCCCAGGAAATCCGAACAAAATCCCCCGACTCCAGGTCCGGTAGCAAACCCAAGGGCACTCAGGGAAACCTGGACACCAAGAGACTTCCCTCTTTTTCGTTTAGGGATAGCAGTGGTAATGATAGCAGGACCGACTGCTGTAAACATCGCCCCACCAATAGCCTGAATAATTCTTGATACTACGAGGAACTGAATACTGAGTGACAATCCACATAACAGGGATCCTAGCGCAAATATCACAAACCCAACAAGAAATATCTTTTTAAATCCGACAAGATCCCCGATTCGTCCCAGTGACAGGATCAGGCCCGACAGGACAAGGAGGTACACGGTTACAGATAATGACACCTCACCGACCGAAACACCCATTGAGTTTGAGATAACAGGGAGAACAATGTTCACCACACTCATATCAAAAGCGCTGATAAAGGCAGCAATTGCGGTGACGAATACTATAGCCCATTCAGAATAATCCTCACTTAAGGATTTTCTGGAGAACCGTATCTGAATATTGCGATAATTACGAAAGAACATCCTTATTCGTTAGAGAGGTATGCAGTATATTTTGATTTAGTTCTGATATTTCCAGCCCACATGATTGATCTATGTGGTTGCGAACGTGAAGGTGAAACCATCAACCACCAGGACCATATCATAATATCGGCAATGGAGAGTCATATACTGTAGTAGAAGCGGAGATACAGCATGCAGCTTAATTTCACCCGCAAGGGCATAATCATCGGATTATCACTCCTTGCCTTAACGATCATTGCATTTTACATCCGGATGTGGCCGGGATTTGTATCAAATCTCAACGTAATCTCGAATGTAGCAATGGATGATCCCATGTACAACCTGCGAATGGTTGAGCAGACCGTTGCAAATTTCCCACATTATGCATGGTTTGACCCGATGACCTATTATCCACAAGGGCAGCCGCAGCATTGGGGACCACTGTTTACACTTATATCTGCAGCCGCGTGTATTCTGGTCGGTGCAACGACCCGGGTGGATATCGCTTCGGTCTGCCTGTTTATACCAGGGATCATGGCAGCACTTATGATCCCGGTAACCTACGCAACAGTCAAACTGGTATCAGACTGGAAGAGCGGAGTTGCTGCAGCATTCTTCATGACAATTGTCCCGGGTCAGTACTTCTTCAGGTCATACTACGGGTACTTCGACCATCATATCGGGGAAGTTTTGTTCAGTTCGGTTTTCTGCCTGTGTTACCTGTTTGCACTGGTGTATTGCCGAAAAAACCCGGTTCAGATAGAGGATAAAAACACATGGAAGATCCCGATACTGCTCGGAGCCCTCTGCGGGATTACCTATGTCCTCGGCCTCGCGATAATGCCGACGATGCTGGTCTTCGCACTCATTGTTGCGATCATCACACCGATCTGGTTCATGATTCAGCGGTATAATAACCATCTCGGGGCATCAGCCCTGGTCATTAATACAACCACATTTATCATAGCAATTCTCGGGTTCTATTCAATAGGAGTAAACACATCCCAGCTCGGAATGGACTTTTACTCAACCGGGCATCCGATTGCATACGGCCTCATTATTCTCGGTACATGGCTCCTCTTCGGATTCTCATATTACCTGCGTCATAAACCATTCATCTCCTATATTCTCGCAATAATCGGAGTAACAGTCCTTGGCATCGTGCTGTTTGCCCTGCTCTTTCCATCGATGTTCACGTACTTCCTTCAGAATGCAAATGCATTCTTCGGAGAAGATATTCACTGGAGAACAATTCTGGAGGCCAGACAATGGACGTTCTTTGATGCATGGCACACCTTCAACTTCAGCCTGTTCCTGTTTGCCGGGGGAATCCTCATCATACTCAGGAAATTCTGGAAGGAAACAAATCCATCATATGTTTTCCTGATGATCTGGACCGGGCTGATTCTATTTGCAACATGTGAACACATTCGGTACGAGTATTACCTGGCAGTTCCAGTGGCTATACTATC
>CAZVAS010000207.1:0-2861 GCA_964625165.1 uncultured Methanospirillum sp.
TCCGAAGTTACCCTGACCATCGGCAAGCATCATCCGGTATGTCCAGGGCTGGGCCATCCTGACGATCGTATCATATATGGAAGAATCACCATGCGGGTGATACTTACCCATGACTTCTCCGACTACACGGGCGGATTTTTTGTATGCCTTGTCATGGGTGTTACCCATCTCCCACATGGCAAACAGAGACTTCCGGTGAACCGGTTTTAAACCATCCCGTACATCTGGAATAGCCCTGCCGATGATGACCGACATTGCGTAGTTGATGTAGGAGGTCTTCATCTCCTCTTCGATATTGACCCTGTTTACACGGGGATTGACGATGCTGACCTCTGGTTGTTCTTCAGATGTCAAGGTTGGTCACCTCTTTGCAGTGTCTCTTAATGAAGTCCTTTCGGGCTGTCACATCATCTCCCATCAGTTTCTCAAAGATCTCGTTTGCATAACTGCCATCCTCGATCTTCACCTGCTTGAGGATTCGTGACTCCGGATCCATGGTCGTACTCCAGAGCTGGATCGCATTCATCTCTCCAAGACCCTTGTACCGCTGGACTCCGACTCCCTTATCTCCCATCTCGAGCATAATTCTGCGCATATCATCCTCGGTATAGGCGTACATCTCCTGCTTCCCTTTAGCAATCCTGTAGAGGGGAGGCTGCGCCAGATACACATACCCGGCTTCGATGAGGGGAAGCATGTACCGGTAGAAGAAGGTAAGAAGCAATGTTGCGATATGAGCTCCATCGACATCTGCATCGGTCATGATGATGATGTGATGGTATCGTGCCTTCTCAAGATCAAAGGTCTCCCCGACTCCGGTTCCGATAGCTGATATCAGAGCCTGAATCTCGTTGTTCTTGAGGATCTTGTGAACGGTCGCTTTTTCTACATTCAGGATCTTACCACGAAGTGGAAGAATGGCCTGGAACCGTCTGTCACGGCCCTGCTTAGCGCTGCCACCTGCAGAATCTCCTTCCACAATGTACATTTCACTCTTTTCAGGAGCTCGCTCAGTACAGTCCGCAAGTTTACCGGGCAGACCAGATGAATCAAGAGTACTCTTTCTTCTGGCAAGTTCCCTCGCCTTTCGTGCTGCTTCCCGAGCCTGAAATGCTAATACTGCCTTCTCAATGATGGCTGAGAGATCCTTGGGATGCTCCTCGAAGTACTCACAGAGTGAAGAGTACACCAGCGAGTCAACAATTCCTTTGACCTCACTGTTCCCGAGTTTCATCTTGGTCTGACCCTCAAACTGAGGATTTGCCATCTTGACCGAGATGATGCAGGTCAGGCCTTCACGAACATCTTCTCCCTTGAGTGAGAAGTTCGGGTCTTTGATCGCTTTGTTCTCCTTGCCCATCTTGTTGATGGCCTTGGTGAGTGCTGATCTGAATCCCTCAAGATGTGTTCCACCTTCACGGGTGTTGACACAGTTGACGTATGTGAAGATCTTTTCAGAAAATGAGTTTGTATACTGAAATGCGATATCCACCTCAACCTTGTTCTCGAGGTCGCACTTCTCAAGTGCAATGATACTTTCGTGGATTGGAGGTATGTCCTTGTTTAAAAATTTGACGTACTCGGTGATACCGCCATTATATGAAAAGGTCTCACTGCATTCATTCCAGTCTTCACATCTCTGGTCGCAGATTTTGATTGTGATGCCACTGTTCAGGAAGGCAAGTTCCCGCATCCGGTGAGCAAGGACATCATAATCAAACTCGACAGTATCAAAAATTGAGATATCAGGTTTAAATGTGATAATAGTACCGGTGACTGCAACCTTGTATGCCCTGAGAAAATCTTCGCGATTATCCGGAGCATCTGCAGGAAGGGAACCGTACCTGCGTATATACCGTTGTTTGAGTTCCTCCAGTGACTCTACACGGGTGGTCATCTCCTGGATAACCCCTCCGCGTGAGAACTGCATCTCGTATTCTTTACCCTCTTTCCAGACCGTTGCGGTTAATTTGATAGAAAGAGCGTTGACAACCGAGACACCAACACCATGCAGACCACCAGAGACCTGGTAGGTATCTTTATCAAATTTTCCACCAGCATGGAGAACAGTCAACACCGTTTCAAGAGCACTTTTGTTGTCGTTCTCCTTCATCGGATCGATCGGGATACCCCGACCGTTATCCTCAACACTGACGCTCCCATCCTGGTGTATGATAATATCTATCTGGTTACAGATTCCGGCAAGTGCCTCGTCGATAGAGTTATCAACAACTTCGTATACCAGGTGATGAAGACCCCGTGTATCAGTAGAGCCAATATACATTGCCGGGCGTTCACGTACCGGTTCAAGCCCCCGCAATATTTTGATATTTCCAGAATCGTACGTGTCTGACAAACTGAACCCCCATTCAAAATGGAATTGTTACGATAGTACCCTATTCTATCGCCTTCTGGAGACTTAAATATCAGGTTTAAATTTTCTAATACCGGGATGAAAGATACAAGAAGATTCATAAAATAGATGATGATCATCAGAAGTGGTCATCATAGGAAAGGAGGGGGATCGCCGGATCTGTCTAACAGACCTGCTGTGTGTATAAGGGATCCTTCATCGATTTCACAAGGAAGAAACCGACTACTCCGAAGGTGATGATGGGTGAGACAAAGGTTGGGATATGGACTCCGAATGAGTCGATGATCATGATACATCCCAGACATAAGATCGAGTACATCGCCCCGTTCTTCAGGAACCGGTACCTCTTGATGCGATCAACATTGCTCACCGTGAGCTGCCGTACGACTATGGCTCCAAGAGCATTTCCAACAAGAATCAGAGGAACAGACATCGTGAATGCAAAAGCTCCAAGTACTCCGTCTATTGAGAATGTGGCATCAATCAC
>CAZVAS010000208.1:0-2846 GCA_964625165.1 uncultured Methanospirillum sp.
ACAATGTGGCACTGGGACTTCGGAGACGGACCAATTCCGATGGATGATGTATCATGCTCAGGTGGGGGATGCGGGAACATCGCAAACCCGACTCACACATACCGTGAACCAGGAACATACACAGTTACCCTTACTGCAAGCAACCAGCAGGGATGCACTGATACAATCTCAAAGAGCCAGTTCGTCGTTGTAGTGCCGGCATGCAAAATCGATGCCAACTTCAGTGCCGTCCCAACATCTGGTGAAGCACCACTGAAGGTTCAGTTTACTGATCTCTCTTCAGGAAATCCAACAATGTGGAAGTGGAACTTCGGGGATAAACCCGGTCCAATCCCAATGGATGCCGATGTGTCATGCTCAGGCGGGGGATGCGATAACATCGCAAACCCTGTTCACACGTATCTCGATCCAGGAACATACACAGTAACTCTCACCGCAAGCAACCAGCAGGGATGCTCTGATACCGAGACCAAGACAGCATTCATCACAGTTGGAAAGAAACCGACCGATGTAGTACCCCTCTATCCAGGCTGGAACTTCGTCTCTGTGCCGAAGAAATTGGCACCAGGATCTGATACAGCCAGCATCTTCAGTCATGTGGATGTCAAGGGACACAGTGTGTTCCAGTACGACTCAATGACCCATGCCTGGAACATAGTCAACCCGGGAACAATCATCAGGCCGCTCGATGCATTCTGGATCTACTCTGGCGGAATCGATAAGATCCCACTGGAGTACGATCCAAACCCGGTTCAGACACCGCCAACCAAACAGTTAAAGAAGGGATGGAATGGTGTAGGATTTACCGGAGTGACTCCGATTGAGGCCAAGTACACCTTCCTCTCGGTGCAGAACAGCTGGGTCAACTGCGTAGGATTTGATGGATCTTCCCAGCGGTATAATGCGATGATCATCAAGGGAAGTAATGACAATACCATGCTCGGACCTTACAACGGATACTGGTTGTATATGTCTGCAGATGGAATTCTTGCAGCAAACGCTGCATAAACCCCTTTTTTAATTTAAGTGATTGAGTAATCAGAGAAGCCGGTCCTGTCTCGTCGGCGGCCTGACATGCAGCAGTTCCCGTGCAGCCATTCTGACCTCATTGACCGCATGTTCAGGAGCATACACACCTACCCGCCACTGGGTTTTACGGGTCTGGTTCAGGGTTGTGACCAATGGTGAGACATCTTCCAGGGGAAGGAGACTGTCCCGATCCTGTACCTGAACCTGCATGAACATATCACGGGGAAATGCTGGAATGTCAACCAGAACTTCACGGGGCATGACTCCTGCACATTCAGCGATTCTGACAGCAAGGTTTCGCTCACGTGCATGTGAGTCTTCAGAAGGTCGCAGGGAAGAAGAGACCTCATCCTTGCCGAGGTACAGAGACCGCTTGAATAGTCTCCTGTAGTAGAGATCTTCTGCCAGATGCCTGACATCAGAACGATCAGAGTTCAACAAGGTGTACATACAGGCTGCATCATCCATCCGGATCATATGCTCCATGATCTCTGCAGGATCGGCCCTGCTCTGTTCGTACACTGCAGTTGAAAAGATCTTCTCTGCAATCCTGCTCACATGATGGTAATACACCGCGGGCCGCATCAGGGTTCTGGCGATAAGGAGAGACTCTGCTGCCTGTACCCCACTTTCATGAAGGACTATCCCCCCCTCATAGAGACGGGTCGCCCTTATAAGGCGTCCGGCATCCACGGTTCCATAGGGAACTCCGGTGTAATGCGCATCACGGAGCAGGTAATCCATACGGTCAACATCCAGATCACCATGAATGATGCTAGCCAGTTGATGGGTCCCCTCGATCATCAGGCAGACCTCCAGGGGATCGAGATCGATCCGTTCGAGTTCATCCCCAAGCCGGCTCTTTGTTATAAGATCCCTGACATCCGTATGCGATCTTCCAAGCGCTTCTGCTGCGATACCTTCGATTGCATGGGAGAACGGACCATGTCCGATATCATGGAGAAGAGCGGCAGCGGTGACAAGCAGATGGTCCTCTCTCCGGAGTCCTATCTGCTCTGACATCAGGGATGCAAGATGCATGGCCCCGAGTGAGTGCTCAAACCTGGTATGATGAGCACCCGGATAAACCAGAAACGAGAACCCGAGCTGGCGGATGTACCTGAGTCGCTGTACCTCCGGGGAGTCAACGAGGGGAAGCAGCTCAGGTTCAACCTGGATATACCCATGCACCGGGTCTTTGATGGCTTTAATATTTCACCGGCCTTTGGTCTCTCTGATGGTATTCGTATGGCAGTTTTAAGTTACTTCCGGGACAGTCTATCATGGGAGGATATCATAACAGTAACATTTCTCTCGGGCGGTACCGGGACACCCAAACTTCTGCAGGGTGCAAGACTTGCCCTGAAAGACAAAGATATTGCTGTCATCGTAAACACAGCAGAAGACCTCTGGTATCAGGGCGGACACATCTCTCCAGATATCGACACGGTGATGTACCTGTTTGCCGGAATCCTCAACACCAAGACCTGGTGGGGAATCGATGGTGACACGTTCGTAACCCATGAACAGTTCAGATCTCTTGGAGTCGACACATACCTTGCTGTTGGTGACCGGGATCGGGCAGTTGAGCTTCTCAGAGGAGAACTGCTTAAGGGAGGGATGACACTCTCGCAGGCAACATATGAGCTCTGCTCGAGACTGTCAGTTCAGGCTTCAGTGTTTCCGATGACAGACCATGAGTACACCACGATGATCGAGACCGAAGGTGGAATCATCCATTTTCAGGAGTACTGGGTCAGGCACCGGGGGAGTGTTCCTATCAGGAAGGTGCTCAGAGTCCCTGATATCAGGCCCGA
>CAZVAS010000209.1:0-2826 GCA_964625165.1 uncultured Methanospirillum sp.
TTTACGACTGACTTTCTCCATCTTTCCCGGGAAAAAGTTCATGATGAACCATTTCAGGTTGCAGAAGGCCATGGTTCAGAGAAAGATGTTGAGGTGTTTCAGGGACGAATGGAACTGCTATCCCCTTTGATTCATGATCACCCGGTTCTTACGGTCTTTGATCCCTTCAATAAAAAGCAGTTCAGACAGAATCAATCCTTTTTATCCGGATGGGCAAATACCGTCGGAGGGGAAGTTTTTATTCCATGAGTCTTCGCATAATAATGGGGACTAGCCCGGGTGGATCGACGTCACCTGTAACCTGAAACCGCCGGTACGCAGGGGGCGAAGTTCGAGGAAGGCTTACACGTACTGCCTGAATTCTCCATGCTTTCAACGAAGAAACCCTGTCCTGTGAGGTCGATGGCCAGGAATCTAACCTTCGGAGGAAGGAACGACCTGTTGTCGCGGGGAACGGTCCAGGCCCGGAAGGGAGCAGACTTACCGTGAACGTTCGGCGCCCATGGGGTTGCGGGGCGGAGGAGAAGGCTTGAGACCAGGGTTGCAACGGTCTGTCGACCGAGAACGTGTCCCTATTTTTATACGCTGATTCTCATGACAAAAGTCACGATCATTGGTGCTACCGGACGGGTTGGCCAGTACGCAGCCCTCTCGATTTCACGGATACCGTATATCCGGGAGATCCAGTTGTACGGCCGCGAAGGTTCACAGTCTCTCCTCGATGGAATTTCACGTGACCTCATCGATTCATTTGCTGCAACCGGGACCGCCAGTGCGGTGCGTTGGAGCTGTGATCTTGCAGACATGAAAGGGTCTGATGTCGTCATCATCACTGCAGGAGTAGCACGCAGACCTGATCAGGATCGTCTGGATCTTGCGTATGAGAATGCAAAAGTTGTAGCAGACCTGTCACAGCAGGTTCAGAAGTACGCTCCTGAGTCCATGATCATGATGGTAACAAACCCTGTTGATATCATGACATCGGTTGCACTCCGGTATTCGGGAAAAAAGCCTCATCAGGTCTTTGGCCTCGGTACTCATCTCGACTCGATGCGATTGAAATCACTGATTGCGTCGTTCTTCCAGGTTCATGTCAGCGAGGTTCACACGCGCATCATTGGTGAACACGGGGAGAGTATGGTGCCTCTCTGGTCAGCAACTACCATCGGTGGTATTCAGATCTCGAATCTGCCTTCGTTTGGTAACCTGCCTATTGATGAGATCATGGGAACGGTGCGGACATCAGGTCAGCAGATCATTGCAAGTAAAGGTGCAACGGTCTGGGGTCCTGGAGATGCAATTGCCACAATCATCAAGACTCTGCTTGGAAATGAAAACCGGATCCTGACAGTGTCAGCATATGTGAAGAGTGAAGTTCATAACATCGGTGACGTCTGCATCGGTGTTCCGGCAAGAATAAACCGAAAAGGTGTGTTTCCTGTCTCAATCAGGCTGGATCCACTTGAAGTACATGCATTTCAGCGCTCTGTTGAACGCATACGCAGTTTGACAGAACAGGTTCTTACCACTCTGCAGCAGTCTGACTCCTGCAAGAAAGATCCTGAAAAATAGGTTTGCTTTTGGTTTAGACGAGTGTAGATCCGATGATCTCTGCCCGTTCAATTCCGGGAATGCTATTCAGTGCTGCCTCGGCTGCATCAGTCTGTCCTTCTGCATCCGGAACAACAACGACAACCTTGAGTGCAACAAGTCCGAACCCGATCGGTTCTTCCTGAATATCCTGAACCCGTGGAAGCTTTGCGCGAATCTCTTTCTTGATATCTTCACGGTTTACTTCAGGGGATTCTGGCATTGCCTTGATGATCAGTGCCACATCACCCATGCCTTAAGGCCCCCGGAACCCACATGTCGGGCAGACGTACTCGACACTCTGTTCCCGGCAGCGGTAGCAGCGGCTGATACGGACACCACAGGCTGGGCAACCGAATTCAGTTGATCCCTGCTCTGCCATTGGGCCGTTGCATGAGGTACATTTCTCTTCACTCATATTCGGATATCTCCAAAGGTGCTTATCTTATTCTTTCTTGATCCTCTTAAATCATGATGCCAAATCTCGTCCCAACAACCATCTCTCCTCTCAGTGCCTCAATGATTCTTTTCGGAACAGTACCGTTGATAATCATCCCGCTTATGGAATGGTCCAGGATATAAGGGATGAAGAGAGGATCGAGGTCCTGAGTCTCAACCTGAATGGAAATCTGATCCAAGGGAACACCTGCTGCGCGGATCTGATCTATTGATTTCAGGACAAGAAGCTCCGCTCCCAGATGATCAGCAAGCCATGCACTGATCGTGTCTGAAGTCACATCCCAGGTATGCGGCAGAGGGTCTCTCTCTCTGAAATACTGGTAGGGAAGCAGTACCCGGGGCTTATCTGAAAACTCAGGATGATCCATGACTTCAATACCAAATCCTGATAGAAACCATCCGTACTGCTCCATCCCTGCAATTGCCATCCAGTGGGCTATCGTTCCATCTGTTCCAGTCTCCCGGACTGCGTCAGCAAAGATACCTCCCCCAGGGAGGATGAGGGATGGTCTCCCTGATTCAAGAATTGTCCTGATGATCTCCCCGGCATGAGGCAGCAGGCTCCCCCCTACCTTGATCACCAGTGGCTTTTCCATACGAGAAGTTTATTTCAGCAGATTCATTTATGGCTGCCTGTATATTCTCCATTATGCGTCACCTCGTGCTGGTCCTGATTATTCTTCTCTGTCCGGTCGCCAGCGCTTTTCAGATAACTGAAGTGTATCCTGATACCTATCTGGATGGAGACGCTGATGAGTACCTGGTCATAAGTGGAGA
>CAZVAS010000210.1:0-2809 GCA_964625165.1 uncultured Methanospirillum sp.
TAGGTCATACCTGACTATCAGACTGGATCGGAATATGAGAATTAGATGATATTGGCAATGAAATATCAGGTCTGATATCCGGACTCCTTGGACAAGAGAATCGAATCGTACCAGACATTGTCAACTGTCATCTGACTTCTCTGTCTTTTCATTTCTGATATGCAGTTTTATTCATCATATCTTAAACCGAAATTCATCGATCATTACCAGATTAGCAAGTGAAGTTTAATTTTTATACTCTCACCTAAATCTGATTATGAGTGAGTGATCTGCAATCTATTTGTGGGTAATATCTATCTGAATAGTTCGACCACGTTCATGAACTTTGACTATTATCATTCGTATGATTTGTGGCTATATTTCTGTAATAGTTTTGTAGCTCGTCTTATATCCTCACCTTGTTTCCGTGCTTCTTTTAGGTATGTCTGGTAGAGTTCTTCAGTCGTCAGTCGTGGGATCATTCTGCAATTATCACCATGAAGCATCAGATCGAAGGCCCGAGCCTCAGCCTCGGTCAAATGCAGAGCCTGGTATTCTCCAGTATGTGGGATAAATGCCGGATTTTCAGAGTCTGCTGTCATGAGAACAAGATCTGCAAGAGGAGTAGAGGGGATGGGCTCAGCTGAAGAGATAAAAAGGTCATCAGGGGAGATCTCCTCGATCAGGTCTTTGGTTACCTCATGATCTTTCCAGGTTTCACCTGGATACCCGGTTATGAAACTTCCGGCAACGCGAACACCATGCATCCGGCATTTTTCAACTGCCTGTCTGATAGTATCCGGATATATTCCTTTTTGCATGAGATCGAGCACACGTGAACTTCCTGATTCGATTCCGAAAAAGATCCATCCGACAGAGTAATTTTTTACTGCATCAAGTATCTTATCTGTGATGCAGTCTGCTCTGATATCTGGACATGAGACATTTTTCGGACCTAAAACCGTGGCAAGTCCTTTGAGAAGACTGATGAACGCCTCCTCATTTAGCACCTCATCTTTAGCAAGATAAAGGCTGCCTGTTCCACCAATGAGGGCAATCTTTTTGACACCCTTCTGGCGAAACTGCACTGCCTCATGTAAGATCTCTTCCAGATCTCTACTTCTTATTCTTCTGCCAAAAGCGATAGGGACCTGACAGAACCCACATCTTCCAAAACAACCTCTGTGTGTCTCGATATAGGTTTGTGCTCCTCTGATATCCTGCATGCCGATGTCATTCGGAATCAAAGGAAGAGGCCTTGAGAGATTTGTAATCCGTTGTTGTGTGGTTCTGATTACTCTTCCATCCTCTTGATAAGCACAGTTTGGTATCTCTTCCCTTTTTTCTCCAGATAGAATTCTCAGAACTGTCTCTTCTCCTTCACCGGTAACAACAATATCAGGTTCAAGTTCCCCGATAATCATCTCCGGATAACCAGAGACTGCTCCACCTATTATTATGGTACTCCCTGATTCTTTCAGATCATGGACCATTGTTTTAATCATGGGAGAGAGCAGATGCTGCGTTGAATACAGGCTGATGAATATGAAATTTCCAGCCACATGAGTGGCGTTTTTTGTTATTACAACATCGTATCCGGCATTTTTTATGATTCCCCCAATAACCATCGCACCATACGTGTAGATATCAGGAGAATAAACACAGACCTTCACGCTCCCTCCCTATTCATACTCTATAGTAGGTTGGGTATGGAAAATACAAAGAGATACTGACAAAAAAAGAAAAGAAGATTGTACCCGGATTTAACGGGCTGGCATAAGGAGAGTTCTCTCTCCGGCTGGAACGAACTCGCGGATTGCACCCTTGGCGAACTCCTTGCGTGGCTCGCTGAAGTCGAAGACCAGGGATGGGTCTGCGAAGGTGATCTTGATCAGTGGGGAGAGACAGAATCCGTGGTTGCATCCATAGTGTGCGGATGCGACGATTGCTGCGTATTCTCCCTGGTGACCCACGTTCATTGCGTAGTTCGGGTAGTTTGGTCCACGGAACTCGCCGATACAGCCTTCGTCTGGCCGGACGGAGAGTGAGTTGGTGGAACCGCACTGGTCCTGCAGGTCGTATCCGAAGAAGCCGAGACGTGACCAGCCTTCCTTGTGCAGGAGCATGGACAGGTACCAGCCGTTCAGACCAGCGTTGGAGTTTGCAGTTGCGATAGAGGTAGAGATACCTGATGCTGCTGCAAGGACTGCTGCACGCTGTGAACCACCGAAGTGGTCTTCCATTGCGGTTGGGAACTGTTCGTACTGTTCCATACCGTTGAGGGTGACCTCGGTTGCAATGTCGTTGACGATCTCCTGGGTTGGCTTGACCTTCTGTGCTGGGTCTACTGCCTTGTAGTCGATCTTGTACTTGTCCTTGATGTAGTCCATACCGTAATAGGTGTACTCATCGAGGATGTTGTCGGTGTATGCTGCGGTTGCATACTGAGTGAATCCGACACCACCAGACATGTACGATCCGAGCCAGATCTGGTCGAAGAGCATGGAACCTGCACCAACGACCTCAAGGGTTGCCTTGGCTGGGTCGTTCGGGTACTTCCGGTTTGCCTGGATCATATCACCGAAGTGACCGAAGAGGATACCACCGGGCTCGTTTGGACCACGTGCACGACGTGCTGGCAGGTGGCTACCCATCTGGATAACACCGGCGTGCTTTGCGGCATAGGAGAGGTCGGCGACTGCTGCTTCACCGGCGCACATGCGGTATGCGGTGATGAAGGACATACCGATCTGCATTGCAGACCAGCGGCTGGTGGTTCCACCATCACAAGTACGGGATACGATGGTTGGGATGTGGATTGCCTGCCAGA
>CAZVAS010000211.1:0-2806 GCA_964625165.1 uncultured Methanospirillum sp.
CAGGTATCCGAAATCCCTCTCTTCAAATGATACCGTGACAATTGATGCTTCACCATGCCTGATGGTATTGTCAATGAGGTTGTAGAACACTTTTGTTATCAGCCTGTCAGCCAGAATCTCTACATTGCTACACGAATGTTTGATCTGAATCTGATCTGAAAATTCATCCTGAAGATCATCGAGAATTTTTCCGATATTCTGCCAGGCTGGTCCATCCTGCCCGATCTGTTCGTAGTCGTACGTGAACGAGAGGAGCGTTGTAATGCTGGACAAAACTTTCTGTGCTTTTACTGAGTATTCATCAGCGCTCTGTTTATCGGTAGTTTCAGGAATTATCTCCAGAAAAATCTGAAGGGCTGTAATCTGATTCAGGATATCATGTCTGGTGATCTGTGAGAGTTGCGTCAGTCGTTTGTTTGCCTTTTCAAGAGCCTTCTCAGCCTTAACTCTGAGCACAAGTTCTGTCCTGAGTTCCTGTTGCTGGTTCTCGATCTCTGCGATGTAATCCTTGATACTCACTACAAGAGAGTTAATGCTTCTTCTCAACTTTTCAGTCTCATGAACACCGGTCTCGCGAACCTGGTGGGAGAGCGATGAAGATGCAATAATCCCGACATCTTCAGTCATCATCTCGATCGGCTTAGAGATAAAGACAGATAAGTGCCGGGCAGCAATAAGAGCCAGCAGGAGGGCAATAATTGTAATGAGCATGAATCCAGCTCTATACAATAGGACTAACTGTTCGATTGGATCTGTAGAGAAGACCAGCACTCCGACATAACTTCGTTCTGCTCCTGATGTGGATTTTGTTGTTGAGAGATTGATATACTGCACCGAGATGATCTGCTTCTGGTCTGATCTGTCAATAACAAACGACTCTTTTGACTCCAATGTCCGGTTCAATACTTCTTCAAGTTCGGCTCCGGAAAGCGAACCAGAACTCATTGACCGGTTCTTCTGCCCGTCATCAGACCAGATGCTGCTTTTTCTATGAGCCTTGTCATATACATCCACATGAATGAGCCCGGGAAAATGCAGGGCACTGGTCGCAACTCTTCTAAGCTGGGTGATCATCTCGGTATGCAACCGTGAGTAATTCTCATTTCTAAGCCCAATCTCAAGAATGTACTCGTGATCATCGGTCGGGAGATACCCGTACTTCCAGTAGACCTGTGAATCATCAAAATCTCTTATCCAGGGATCTGATCTGAACTCGTCTCCGAGTCGTATGCTGGTGAGTGAGGAAAAAAAGTCCGGATATTTACTGAAGTCTACATTCTTATCCTTTTGATAGGTCGTATACTCCACGACCCCGCTTTTGTTGATCAGATAGAGTTCCAGATCACCTGGTGTATCGGGCGAGAACTTCTTCTTTAATGCCTCCAGATCGACAGCAGCAGGATCTGTTCTCTTCTCCTGGTAGGCATGGAGAAACTGGAGTATTCTGTCTTGAAGAAGAAAGTCATACTGGGAGTCAAACGATTCAACCCCATACTCTGTCAAAAGTGCAGATGAGACAAAGGTCTTTTCTGCCTGTAATCGTGTGCTGTTAAAATCGTTCATCACCTGGGTGACTACGGACACGTAGATGATGGCGGCCATGAGCACGATGAAGAAGAAGAAGATCGTTGTGATGACAATCAGAAGCCTTCTTCTGAACGATGGAAAATTCCTGTTATCATGCTGCCTTGCCGGAATTTTTATTTCCATCGATACACGTGATCCTATAATACCTGATGACCTGCTGCTTTAAAAATTCTTACTGATTGCTAAGAGAGAAGAGTCGTGTGCTCTATAGACCTGATAGGATGTGAAAAGTTAACAAAAGAATACGATCAAAAGTCCGGCAGAATTATTGAGGGAAAGGGGAGGACCTTTCCCCCATTCGGATCTGCAGTTCTCTTAGGAGGTGGGTATACAGGATCATGGTATCCACGTCACCGGCTTATCATGACAAGCCTGGTTTTCGGTGTCTCCTGTGGTAGGGTTGTGATACCATTCATACTGAATTCAGGGTATGTTTGCCGGAATGCAGGGCTAACATCTTTGTGCTGGTAAAGATGCTAACCTAATACACGAAAGGTGGCGAAGTATACCTAGATCCTGTATTTCAACTCAATCATGGGTATTCCCATTGAAAGAGCAATCTCTATTTGATCTCAAGGTATATAAAATGGAAAACTTAAGCTGGTTGATAAAGACAACGCCTCGGTTGGGAATTACCCTCTTGTCATTCCCGCTGAAAACTCCGGGGCTGAAACGTTTCACAACGATGAGCATCTGGTGATGACTTTACCTGGCTGGCAAGGTCTGTCAGGTGAAGACGAAACCAGAGATCCATAATTGCCTTGCTCATTGAGAAAATATCTGAGGTCCTGACCGTTGTCCCCCGGCCTTGTGTCCACCTGACAGGCAGTTCTGCAAGTGCATATCCTCTCTTCTGGCAGAGGACCAGGAGTTCAGTATCCCAGAACCAGTGAGTGTCATGGACAAAGGGAAGAAGTGATGCCATGATCTCCCTCCTAAATGCCTTGAATCCGCACTGATGATCATGGATTGAACTTCCGAGGATCATCCGTACAAGGTTGTTATACACCCTGCTCTTCATCTCCCGGTCCTGGTCACGCACGACATGGCTTTCGGAAAGCAGACGCGAGCCGGTTGCCCCATCGTATCCGCCTTCGATTAATTGGAGCAGCGCTGGAAGTGCTTTCATGTCGGTTGCAAGGTCTACATCAAAGTAGCAGAATATGTCTCCTGCTGACTCTCTCCAGGCCCTGGTCAGGGCCGAACCCCTTCCGGATCT
>CAZVAS010000212.1:0-2802 GCA_964625165.1 uncultured Methanospirillum sp.
CCCCTGATGATTCCGGCCCTGATCTCATCCATATCAACGCCGGGTGGGACACGTTTGAAGATGTTCGTAAACTTGTGTTTCCAAAACCGTGAGGCCTCAATCGCTGCAGTCAGGGCATCGCGTTCATGGTCATTTCCATACCCGTACTTACCAGCGAGCTCATACTTCGTCTCAACGCTGATGTCCTGTCTGGGTATGTATGCCACGGCCTGGAATGCCCTTCGTATCTTCTCTACTGAGAAGGGCATCGGTGACACATCAGTCGCGATGATGATCGGCTTTCCAATCTCATAGAGGAACTCGATTACGTCCCCCATATTCATCTGACGTGAACTGTGGACCTTCATCAGCTCGCCATTCAGGTCAAGAGCAGCAATGCCCACCGTTGTTCCGGGATCAATCCCAACAATCAGGTATCTCGGCCTTGTGGTGAGCGGCCTGAACTGGATCCGCTCCAGTCGTTTGCCTGATATCCTGACCTGAACATCCCCTCCTTTCGATGTGGGAACCCTGACATCCTCACGTTTCTCTCTGACATGAAAGACCACCCGTGAGACTCCGCCGAATGCCTTGAACTCTTTCTTCCAGAAGTTGAGCCCTTCACTCTGCAGTTCGTGCTCTATCTCTCTTGCATAGGTGAGGACGTTCCCATGGATCTTCCTAGCGTACCGGTTCTGACTCCATCCTCCCTTTCCTGGTGACCGGTTTCGTGAGACCACGATCTCGGTCTCGTTCTCGAACGCGATGACCTCGACACCGGCTCCCTGCGAGGCGACCAGTGCTATTGCCCGTGCTTCTGCGTAGGGATCAAACCGGTTGAACGTGATGTTGAACCGTGCAGCCACCTGGATAAGCCCGGTCTGTTTCTCTCCCCCGGTAACTGATACGAATCTGGTCTGCGGGGGGAGCTGCTCGATAAACCGGTACACGTCCTGGGTATGGGGTGCAACCTCCTGGATGCTGTCCACGGCAAGAATATCTGGTCTATGCCGGTGAACCAGCCTCATAAGCCTGAAAAGAGAGACGCTCTCCTCGCTGGTCACCTTTCCGTCAATGACTGTAACGAGTGCGTACTTGGGAGTTACTGTCCGGGATCGGGTAGATCCCCTGATGATGTCGATCCCGAAGACCTTCACCCGATCACGCTGCCTCTGAGCTCATCCGGATCGATCCGCATCTGGTACTTCCGCTGGAAAAACTGGCAAACAGTTCTGATATCGTGATCAAGGATCTCTTCGGCATTGGGATGATCAGGCGCCACCCACTGAGGCCAGTCGATGATCACAGGGTGCTCCCCGTCGGTCATGATGTTATACTCTGAGAGATCCCCATGTACAAACCCGAGTTTATACGCCCCGGCTATACCAGCCATGATCTCATCAAAAAACTGCCCGGGATCTGCCAGTGTCACCGCGTTCAGGTTTGCACCGGCAATGTGGGACATCACCACAACGTTGCGGTTCATCAGGAGAGGAATCGGCACAGAGACCGTCCGGTGCAGGGTTGATAGGGCGATATACTCCTGCTCGGCTGATAAATGGGAAGCAAAGATCCATGGGCAGTGTCCTTTGTCGGGAAGGAACCCACGGGAGCGCTGGACAGTCTTGAACGATCGCTGCCCAACCCGGTGAAACTTTAATATTACTGGGCCGGTCCCCATCGCTTCATACACAAGCGATTCTTTCCCCTCACCAACGAGGGTCCCGAGTGCTGATATTGTTCCCTTTTTGGCGAGATGGTTTACTGCGAGGGTGTCGTATCCATTGTATAATAAGCAGTATCCGGGGTATGGAATCTGGCTGAACTTGATCATTCCCTTGTCCACAAGTCGCCGAACCCTATAATTCACCTCGTTTGCAGAGAGTTTAGAATTTTTTATGAGATCTTCGACCGGTACCCAGTCGTACCTGGTCATGAGGTACTCAATTGACTGGAGAACCCTGAGATCGTACTTGTGAAGAGACCTGACATCATCAGCCGAGAGATGCATCAGCTTATGGGTTTATGGCAGAGAATAGTTAAGACTGATTGGGATTTTTATGCAGTGTGACCGGTGCAGGATGCCTGCCGTCTGCCACCAGCGCTACTCGGGTAGGCACTTATGCGCAGATCATCTCTCTGCTGATATTGAGGCACGGGCAAAGCGGGTGATCCGACAGAATCACTGGCTGGTAAGGGGGGATAGAATCGGTGTTTTTACCGGTATACGGGGAAGTGCTCCCCTGCTTATATTTCTTGAAAAACTCCTAAAACAGCGTTCTGATATCAGTATCCTCAGGCTCACCATTCCAGAATCCCGGAGTGAAGAATCTGTATCAGAACAGATTCTGTCAGAAATCGCTGAAGAGGCAGGAGTAACCCGGATAGCCCTCCCTGATGCTGCAGAGGATATCGCTATAATGACCCTGGGGGCGCTCTTCAGCAATAATATTGAGTTGCTTCTGGGTGGTACTCTTCTCGGTAAATCGCTCCCAGTGATGCAGCCGTTCAGGGAGATTCCGTCAGAAGAACTGAAGATGTACGCGGTTCATCATGGAGTGTCTTTAGAAGGGCTTGAATTTCCCGGGAATTTCAGAAAAGATTTGGATAATCCCCTGCAAGACATGCTCAATGAATTTACGTCACACCACCCATCCGCTCCCCACGCCCTTCGGCATTACTACGATCATATCCGGCTTCTCGCGGGAGAGGACTGAAATCTTTTTCAGTCCCGATGGGAAGTGGTATACTGGTGCTTATGCCAGACTGTTCTGATACCGCCGATTCGATCTGTGATCTGCTCAAAAAAACGATGGAAAAGTC
>CAZVAS010000213.1:0-2779 GCA_964625165.1 uncultured Methanospirillum sp.
GCAGTAAGATTCTGTGGATTAATTGAGGTCACCTTAGGAATACTGGTCACACGTTTTACATTGGTGTTACCCAGACTAGTATTGTTTACTTCAGTCTGATTACCACCTTTCAGCATTTTGGTGAGTTCATCAGGAATAAGTTGGACGGGTTTTCCAGTAACAAGTGGCTTGACATACATCGCCATGAAAAGCACAATGAAAATAGCCACAATTATAATAAGGATATCACGTTTTTCCATCAATGCCTCAGCAACGCGAGGTGAACTCCCTGATTATGCATCAGGGAGATATTTCAGGGGTATCGAGACCGTGATTCTATACTTCTCAACCTGATCTGCTGTGATATTCAGGTAATATTCATGCCCACCTTCAAAGAACCTGCCTTCTTTTGGATCAGGCGCTTTCCCCTGCCTGTACACCATGCTGCGGATTGTTTTGTCAGCTTCACCAGAGACCCCTTTCTCGATAACATCCATCATAAAGACGGGCATTGAACCTGACGGAGTTACATTATAGGCAATCTCCCAGTATGGAGTTGGAATCCTGAATGGGGCAGTACTCCCGGTGTACTTGCCGACGATATCAGCATATGTTATCATCTGCACGGCAGGCATAGGATTATCTGCATCCGGCTGCCAGGTGACCGGAGTCATAGCCGGAAGTGGTCTTCCGATCTCTGCCCCTGCTTGAAGCGACTGATTAACTGTCGGTGCTGCAGAAGCCGGAACCGGAGTTGGCTCTGGCGTGAGTACAATCTCAGTTGGTCCTGTAACAACAACCCCGGATTCTGCTGGCCCCTGTTCAACCGGTACAGATGGCGCAGGTGTCTCAGGCAACCCCAGATTTGGTGCCTGGTGGGTAAGCATAGGCTTTACCACGAGTGCAAGTATGAGAACCACGGCCAATGCTGCCACAATGGCCAGGATATCCCGACGTTCCATTACGTAAATCCCCCTCTGTTATCTACTTGGGTGAGCATGATATTTATATCGTAAAGAAATGGCCTGGGCAGAATTGTCCATGACACATAGGGCAGCTCGAGATACCACGGATTTATGTTCTGATTCCTCCAAATAATATACGAATCCCAGCAGAGATAAGGTCCAATTATGGTTGAGAACGATAATAAATCACCGGAATCATGCGATAATAACTGTTCTTCCTGTCAGCAGAGTTCAGGCTGTGGTCAGGCAAATAAACTTCCGCCAAAGGCAGATCTTGATGTCAAGCACGTCATCCTTGTCCTGTCGGGAAAGGGTGGAGTCGGCAAGTCCACCGTGGCTGTGAACCTCGCCTACGCCCTCTCCAACCATGGACGTCAGGTAGGACTGCTCGATCTGGATATTCATGGACCAAATGTACCAAAGATGCTCGGACTCGAAGAGCATCAGTTGAGCTCTGAGAATAATAAGATCATACCGGTGCGGGTGACCGGATCACTTCAGGTCATCTCGATGGCATTTCTGCTTCCTGAAAAATCTGCACCAGTTGTATGGCGTGGTGCCATGAAGGCTGGTGCCATCAGGCAGTTCCTTGAGGATACAAAATGGGGATCGCTCGATTACCTCGTTGTCGATCTACCGCCAGGAACCGGAGACGAAGCCCTGACCATCGCACAGATCGCACCGAACCTGCGTGGAGCAGTCATTGTCACAACCCCCCAGGATGTCTCAACCCTCGATTCAACCAAGGCGATCACCTTCGTTGAGATGCTGAAGATGGATGTTCTCGGAGTTGTTGAGAACATGAGCGGCTTTTCGTGCCCTCACTGCGGTGAGGTCATTGATCTCTTCGGAACAGGTGGAGGTAAACGGATTGCAGAGGAGCATCATGTCCCATTCCTCGGTAGTATTCCACTTGACCCGGAGATGCGCAAGGCTGGAGATGAGGGACGTCCGTTTATCATCAAACGCAAGGATGAGACTCCCAGCTGGAAGGCTATCAACGATATCATGGAGAAACTCGTAAGCATTGTAGAACGGTGAGAATGGACTATATCAGAATCCTTTGCGGGAGGGAGGAGAAGATCCCTCTCTATGACCAGGTCGTGTTATGTCTCGAGGACATCACACTCCTGCCTGATATGATAGAACCTATCTTTCGTGAAGCAGGGACGCTCAACGAGCAGCTCATCGATAAGTTCAGGTTCGGGCTTCTCAGAGTTCAGATCTACTCCGAGATCCACAGGAATATGGACATGGAAGAGTCACAGAAGATGCGATATGTTTCAGAGATGATAGAGCGTGCAATCTTTGGTGGTCTTTTTATCGAGCGTGAAAATTACGTTTCTGAATAACTGGTGACCTCATGGACTGCAGGAATGAATTTTTCATCATCAGAATCCCTGACACAGGTTCAATCCATGAAGCGGTAGGTATCATCGCAGACACCGGGATTACGGTAACCCGGTGCCATTTCAACAGGTCGATAGATCCCAAGACAGCTTTTCTTTCTGTCCGTGGTTCGTCTGACGGATGCCAGAATGCCACCCGGGCTCTGTCGCTCAAAGGGTACCTTCAGTCTGATATACGGTACCCGAAGAGTGTCAGGTTCACCGTAATAGTTCCTGATATTCCTGGTACGTTGCACCGGATCCTGATGATTCTTGATGAATATAAGGCTGAGATCACCTCGCTCTCCTTTGACAACAAGGGCAAGAACCCGGATCGGCTTCAGGTCGCAGTACGGGTTCATGATGTCTCCCTGACCGAAGACCTTCTCAATGCAATACGAACGCACTACGGACTCGAAGTCGATGGGTACGACTGCGGTGACGATG
>CAZVAS010000214.1:0-2736 GCA_964625165.1 uncultured Methanospirillum sp.
GCACTCGCGCAGACCACCAGGGATGCACAGATGATGATGGCAACATCAGTGATGGTGTATACATCGCCGATATGCTCGGTCTGGATGACGAAGTCGGTCCCTGTGCTCCAGATGACGAGAGGAGTAGGATTCAGGAGTTTTACACCGAGAAAGAAGACTGCCGATATTAATACTGCGGCTGCAAGAACCTGCTGACCGTTCAGACCTGGGATACGCATAACTCCACCGATATCTCCTGTACTCAGACGTTACTCATGGGATAACATCAGTCTTTTCAAACAAGGGTACTGACCAGAGATAATTCTTCTTCTTACTGATGATCATCGGTACTGGTTTCAGCTCTAACTGCTGCGGCTGCTTCGCAGAGCCGCGACAACTTGGCATATGCAACATCCTGCGGTAGCATCCTGAGACCACAATCAGGATCGAGGATCAGGCGCTCGGCCCCGAGCTCTTCCACTCCTGCCCGAATCCGGGTAATGACAGTCTCCAGATCCTCGAGTTTTGGTGTTGATGAGTCAACACACCCATACCCGATGTACTTATCTTTCAGGTCCCTGGACGAGAGAGAAGAGAGGTTTTCAGGGTCTACACTTCCCTCAAAATCGAGCACCTGAACCGGCATCCTGACATACTCGTCGATGATCTTCGAGAGCGGACCACACACATGGAGACAGACCGGCACTGAAACCTGTCGAGCGATCTGCTCGATCGCTTTCTTTCCCAGATCGAGATCTGCAACACCCGTTGAGAAGATCGGCTCGTCGATCTGGAGCATTGTGACCCCTAGATCTCCAATCGCGCGCGCTTCAGTGGCAAGTGCTTCTGCGATATCAGGTATCAACTCGTCACGGGACCGGTAGTTTGCTGTGTTGAGATGAAGTCCATGAGAAAGGGTAGAAGGGCCCGTCACAAGACCCTTGACATACTGGTGCCGGGTTCTGGCATACCTGGTATCTTTTGTTGTTATCGTCTGCCCGGATGGCATCACCTTGCCGATAACATCCTTTCCGCTGATACCCGGGAGTCGTGAAGCAAACGTCCCTATCATATCCCCCCTCACCTGCCCATCTGAAATGATGGTGATCCCTGCCGAGATCTGCGCATCTACAGCCTGGCAGACCGCCTCATGGAATGGATCCAGTAGACTCCTGAGTGTCCGTCGTGGTTCGGCAGGGTAACTTCCTACCACTGTTGTCGGGAGGATCTTGCCGGGGATGAAGGGTTTCATGATATGATTCCTGTATTTGAATCAGGGAACAACACGGTGCCGGTCGCGTGGGAACAGGACTGCTTCCCTGACATTCTGGAGCCCGAGCATCGTTGCGACCAGCCGGTCAGCACCGAGACCCCATCCTGCATGCGGAGGCATACCATACTTGAAGGGACTTAAGTAGAACTCAAAGTTGTCAGGGTTCAGACCTTTCTTTGCGATCTGTGAGACCAGCAGGTCATGCTGGTGAACACGCTGTGCACCGCTCGAGAGTTCCATTCTTGGGTGCATCATATCGAACGCCTTGCAGATCTCGGGTTCGTTCTCGTACGGCATCGCGTAGTATGGTCTGATAGAGCTGGGCCAGTCCACGATGAAGTAGTGCCTGCCCATCTCCTCACCGATTGCCTTCTCGGCAGCGGTACCGATATCATCACCGAATTTGATCGGCTCTTCCATACCCTTGCTTGCGATATCGATCGCATCAGTGTATGAAAGCCGGGGGAAGTTCTTCTCAGGGACTGTGAACGAGTCGATCTCAAGATCAGCGATCGCTACACTGCAGTTCGTATCAACGAACGAGTAGACTGACCTGACAAGATCTTCAAGAGTCTGCATGACGTCCTCATGGGTGGCAAACGAGACCTCGACATCGATAGAGGTGGCCTCGTTGAGGTGCTTTGTTGTATTGTGCTCCTCTGCCCTGAAGATCGGTCCGATCTCGTAGACCTTCTCAAACCCTGCAGCCATCATCATCTGTTTGTAGAGCTGCGGGCTCTGGTTGAGAAACGCCTCTTTCTCAAAGTATGCTATTGGGAAGAGCTCAGTGCCTCCCTCTGTTGCTGCAGCAACGATCTTGGAGGTTGTGATCTCGATGAAGTCGTTGTCAAAGAGGAAGTTACGGGTTGCGTGCTGAACTGCACTGCGGATCTTGAAGACCGCACTCACCCGTGGACGCCTGGCGTCAAGGAACCGGTTGTCGAGCCTGGTGTCGAGTTCGGCAGGAACCTTCTCTGCAACGTCGAGCGGGAGCGGGGTTGCTGCTTTGCTAACAACCTCTATCCGATCAGGGATGACCTCACGGCCTCCCGGAGCCTTCCCCTCCGGTTTGACGGTCCCGGTTACCCTGACCACCGATTCACGGGATATATCCTTGAGCGCCTCGACCACTTCGGGTGCTGCTTTCTTCTTGGGTACAGTGACCTGGATGATTCCGGTCCGGTCTCTGAGGAGGAGGAACGCAAGGCCACCGAGATCACGGATCTCGTGTGCCCATCCGGTAATATCTGCTGAGGTTGACTCAGGGGTGATAGTATTGATAGGGACTCGCATATGCAACCCTAGTACTTGTGCATACAGGGCCAAAACCTTTGGTGCGGATCCTGCCCCTTTGAGGTGACCGTGGTACGGGAGGTATGATGCAAAGCACTTATGCGTTCATGCCTGCGAGATAGTACTGAGAATAATGAGTGCGTGTGTACATGACCCTGATCTCTTCACAAAGAAGGGATCGATCCTCATCA
>CAZVAS010000215.1:0-1520 GCA_964625165.1 uncultured Methanospirillum sp.
AAATTTGTCTCTGTTCACTTTCGCCCTGTTTCACTGAAGTTTAAATGGGGATCTGAGTGATGGGTAGTGTAGGGATAGAACATTATGGCAGCAGAAGCATACCAACTTGAGGATATACCAGGCGTCGGACCAACCACTGCAGAAAAACTCCGTGAAGCAGGATACGAGACTGTTGAAAAGATAGCACAATCGTCTGCATCTGAACTTTACGAGCTGGCCGAGATCGGTGAAGCAACGGCCCGCAAGATGATCAAGTGGTGTGTTTCCCAGACTACCGAGGGTGGCGAGGGTGAGACTGATGCAGGGTCATCTGATGCTGGTTCTGATATTGTGTCTATGAATGCCAAAAGACTGGAGATAGAGGATATACCAGGTGTTGGACCTGCGATTGCAGAGAAACTTCGCGACGGAGGATTCCTGACAATCGAAGGGATTGCGACAGCTACCCCGTCAACACTCTCTGAAGCGGCTGAGATCGGAGAATCAACCGCTAAGAAGATGATCAAGTGGTGCCGGGAACAGGCTGACATCGGAGGTTTCAAGACCGGGACCGAGGTCTTTGAAGCACGACTTCTCATCAAGAAACTCAGGACCCTGGTTCCTGAAGTGGATGAACTCCTGGGAGGCGGATTTGAGACCCAGGCGATAACAGAACTCTACGGTGAGTTCGGTTCAGGTAAATCCCAGATCGTCCATCAGCTTGCAGTGAACGTCCAGCTCCCTGAGGAACTCGGTGGGCTCAATGGCTCGGTCATCTACGTTGACACCGAGAATACCTTCAGACCTGAACGTATCGAACAGATGGTCAAGGGACTTGAGATCGAGGATGCCGACCCACAGGAGTTCCTCAAGAACATCCACGTGGCCCGGGCCCAGACCTCTGACCATCAGATGCTTTTGATTGAGAATACCCATGAACTTGCAGAAGAGCTCAAGAGTCAGGGCAAGCCGGTAAAACTGATCATCGTGGATTCACTCACCGGTCTCTTCAGATCAGAGTATGCAGGCAGAGGAACCCTGGCTGAGCGTCAGCAGAAACTGAACAGGCATATGCATGATATCTTTAAACTCTGCGACGAGTACAACGCAATCGGGCTCGTCACCAACCAGGTAATGTCAAATCCGGCGGTCTTCTTCGGAGACCCGACAAAACCGATCGGAGGAAACATCGTCGGACACACAGCAACATTCAGGATCTATTTGAGAAAGAGCAAGGGAGGAAAGCGTATCTTCAGGCTGGTAGACAGTCCGAATCTGCCAGACGGTGAAGCTACATTCCTCGTGGAAGAGGGTGGCCTCAGGGCCTGTTAAGTTGTGCTGCGAGCAGTAATCACAGATATAGACGGAACGCTTACTGACGAGAGACGCAGGCTCAGTACGTGTGCAATAGAAACAATCAGAATACTCCAGGATAACGGGGTTCAGGTGGTCCTCGCGAGTGGAAACACCTCCTGTATCCTCAAAGGTCTTTCCAAACTTATCGGAACCAGCGGGACGTTCATCGGAGAGAATGGCGGAGT
>CAZVAS010000215.1:1620-2735 GCA_964625165.1 uncultured Methanospirillum sp.
GATCTCGGCATCCCGCAGTCAGAGTTCCTCGCAATCGGTGACTCTGAGAACGATACCGACATGATACAGGCTGCAGGTATGGGATGCTGCGTTGCAAATGCAGTGCAGGAAGTAAAAAAGGCTGCTGCGTATGTCTCTTCGATTCCCTACGGAGAAGGATTTGTTGAGGTTATGACCCGGTTCTTCCCTCACATTCTTGAGAGATAGCGGTCAATTACGATAAAATCCTTGATATCCCGCACGGACTCGAATGGAACCATCATCCGGTCACCATCCATCTGGTATCCGGTTGTGTCATAGGTCTCGTCCGGTTCAATGATGAGATCAGTTATCTGGCCGGTCTCAAAATCAACCATAAGGTTACGCAGCTCGCCGATGGCTTTCCCGTCGTTGGTCATGATCTGCTTGTGGGAGAGACTCCGTGCAAGTACCGCTTTCATTACAGATTTTTCAGTCGTGAATGATATTAAAGATACTTTTTTGAAAGGGCGTTTCAGCCGTTTATCCTATGGAACAGGCTCAATGATGATTGTGAGCACCAGGAGCGTCCGTTGAGCGCAAAACATATGCATTCATCCCGGATTAGACTGTCTCATTCATGACCCAGTCGATATATCCGGAAAACCCCTTTGAGACCGGCAGTGCGATGATCTCGGGAACCTCATACGGATGAACGGCCCTGATGGTAGAGATAAGGTCATCAATGCAATGGTTCGCAGTTTTAATGATGAGAAGGTCTTCGTGTTCATCACAGACATGTCCCTCCCACCGGTAGAGGGACCGGACCGGCGTGATGTTGACACAGGCCACCAGCCGGCGCTCAAGGAGTTCCCGGGCAATCCTGGTGGAGTCATCAGAAGGAGCGGTGCAGTAGATAACCGAGATATCAGAGGAATTCTGGTCAGCCATTGATAGTTCTCGATCTTGTGGATATATGAAGATCATTCATGCTTAGGAGAAGGTGACAAATATGTTTAAGTGCCGAGAGGTCATTCTAATATAAGCATCTGTGCTGTTGTGGCCTAGCTGGTTAGGGCGCCAGACTCATAAGAGAAATCTGAGATATCTGGAGGTCGCGGGTTCGGATCCCGTCAACAGCATCGTAACAAGGGGTT
>CAZVAS010000216.1:0-2713 GCA_964625165.1 uncultured Methanospirillum sp.
CTCATTTGTATTCCGACAACTGCAGGATCTGCTGCAGATGTCTCCCAGTTTGCAATCATTAATGACAGCAGGAAAAAAGTAAAGATCACCATCATCAGCAAGAAGATTGTTCCTGATATCTCATTGATCGATCCAGTCCCGCTCACCACTCTACCGCAGAGCCTGACCGCTCATACCGGAATGGATGCCATCGTGCACAGCATCGAGGCCTATGTCTCAAACGCCAGTTCGCCGGTAACAGATATTCATGCCCTTGAATCGATCAGGCTCATGAGCAGATACCTACCTCTTGCATACCAGCATCCTGAAAACCTGCATTACCGGTACCAGACCCTTCTCGGCTGTCTCCTTGCAGGTCTTGCGTTCTCCAATGCAAGTCTGGGGATCGTTCATGCAATGGCACACAGCCTGGGAGGTGAGTTTGATCTTCCTCACGGTGAATGTAATGCCCTTTTGCTTGAGAGTGCAATAGATTTTAACTTTCAAGCATGTCCTGACCGCTACATCAACATCGGCAGGGCACTCGGAGTAGAATACAGTTCTTCATATCACGAAAAATCCAGGATTGAATTGATAGAGGCCCTCAGAAAACTGAGGGAGTCTGTCGGGATTGTAGAGCGGTTCAGCAACATCGGTGTATCTCTGGATTGTATTCCTCAGCTTGCCATACACGCAATCCATGACCCATGTCTGGCAACGAATCCGAGAGAACCTGACATCAGGGATATAGAGCAGATTTATGCAAGAGCACTCTGAAAAGATTCCAGACTGGAAGAGCCAGAGACAGAAGATCATTGGGCTCGGAGAGTCATCAGTCAGGAAGAATTACTACCCTGAACTTCAGGAGAGACTGATAGAACTTGAGAATGTAAATCAGGCTCTCAAGGAGAGGACTGAGGACCTTGAGTCGTTAAATGCCGAGTTGCTCGCAGAAGTACAGGAACGGAGATCCATGGAGGAGGCTCTTCGCGAGAGCGAGGAACGGTTCAGAGCGGTTTTTGAGAACGCCAACGATGCTATCTACCTCTACGATTTCAGCCCTGATATGTTTCCAGTTCCATTTCTCAATGTGAATAGGAAAGCATTCGAAATTCTTGGATATACCTACGATGAGATGCTCTGCCTGACACCCTGGGATATTCTGTCAGAGGAGTGCTGGAACAAATACAGGGAGCAGGTTCGTGAAGTATACAAAACCGGCCATGCCATGTATGAGGTTCTCCACATAACAAGAACTGGTGTTAAGATACCCATGGAGGTCAGTTCACACCTCTTTACATTCAGGGGCAGCAGGCTGCTCCTCTCGATCGCTCGTGACATTTCAGAACGCAAAAAGAACGAACAGAAACTCCGGGATGCAATTCACCAGATCGATGAGAACATGGGCACACTCGCCGCACTCAACGATAAGATCCGCAATCCCCTGACTGTGATAGATATTCTTGCTGAAGATATTGAGGCCAGTACCAGAGACCAGATCCAGACACAGATAACGGCAATTGATAAGATTATTGATGAACTGGATAAGGGATGGGTAGAATCAGAGAAGGTGAGAAACTATCTGAGACGGCATCACGGCCTGTATGAATCGTAAGAGACTCACAGCGGGATCAGAAATCGTACCGCTTCACGTATCGTTTTTGCAGACTCTATCATCCATCGTGCTGATGGCTCGCTGTAAACTCCATCATACAATGCCTGATTATACATGCGTTTTGCTTCCCGGAATCCAGTAAGCAGAGCAGGATCAAGCGTTCCTTCTTCTACATACAGGGCATCCAGAGCTTCACGGAGGCAGGCCTCGCTCTTCTCCTGGAATCCCTTCACCATGACAAGCGACCGATATGCATGATACATCGAGGAGTATGCCGTAATGATGGCCCATTTGCTGTCATGATGAGCATCTGCCCTCTGGGAAGCAGTAAGATCCCGGTCTGCTTCAGACAACTCAAGAAGGATCAGATCCCAGTCCGGAGCAACCGGGACGATCCTGCCGTTTAGAAGACAATTTTCAAACCTATCTCTCATGGTATCGACACACTGCGACTGCTGCACCAGGAGGGATGCAGTTAGTAGTATCCCATTTCTCTTATCTCACAATAAGTGAATCGATCCGTTCGTGGCGATCCAGACGGACATTACAAAGGATGAAATATGGCATATAAAGGCTTAAAAAAAGGGACACAGGTCAGATCCATGCTCAGGACTGGTTTATCTGAACCTGAATAACATGTTCGCTCAGGAAAGTTCTTATCCGCTTTTCAGAGATGTCAGCACGATCTGCTGCCATGATGCCTGCTTCAAAGTAAGAGGTTGCTGATGCCTTGTCTGATGCGAGATACCGATCAGCACCGTCTTTGAAGTTTTTGGCAAACTGGCTGGTCTGATCGATGTAGTCGTAGTAATTGAGCCTGACGAAGTCCATCTTTGTAGGGACGTTTGAAAGCTCGCTGCTCCGTCTGACCATCAGGGAGAACTCATCTGCTTTCTGCTGTACCAATGCCATGTCTCCAGTGCGATATGTGAGGAGAAGACCCTCTTTTGCTGACTGGAGATTATCAAGTGAGAGAAGAACGGTATCGCGAAATGCAACCAGTGGTTCCTGTGTCCGGTCCGGCATGATGGTCCGCACCGGTGAGAGAGTGGGTCCGGGAGATGGGGTCTGAACCGGATGGTCATCAGAAGAAGTCATCACCGGTACAGGAGTTTCGGT
>CAZVAS010000217.1:0-2641 GCA_964625165.1 uncultured Methanospirillum sp.
CGGCTTGAGGCTGAAGGGGTTCCCTACCAGAACATCAATTTTGGAACCTTTATGTTCGAGGTCGCCCAGCGTGAAGGGATGGTCAAAGATCGCGATGAGATGCGTAAGCTTGACAAGAATGCCCAGAGAAGGCTTCAGCAGCTTGCATCCCAGGCAATCGCCAAGATTGAAGGCAATGTTATCATTGATACCCATGCATCAGTGAAGACTCCTGTCGGGTTTCTGGCAGGACTTCCTGAATGGGTGCTTCGTGAGCTCAAACCGGATATCATCATCCTGGTAGAGACGGACGAGGATCAGATCCTGAAACGCCGCCTCTCTGACGCGACCCGTGTACGTGACATTGAGGGAGCACGTGCAATCGCTGATCATCAGAACTTTAATCGTGCTGTGGCGGCCGCATATGCGACAATCACCGGCTGTACGATAAAATATATCACCAATGCAGATTTTCTCATCGACCGTGCTGTCGAAGAGATGATGCAGACCCTCCGGTGACTTTTTTATGGGTTCATCCAATTCAGGAAACATGAGTATGATGCCGCTCATCCTTGCGATGGGCCTCATTATGCTAGCAAGTATTGAGGTAGTCAGGGTGGGCATCGGTACATCACTGAATGTTGCACTCGGCCCTCTTGTTGACACGCTCCAGATTCCTTTTTACATCGTTATTCTTCTTCTCTCTGCAATGACCGGTTTCTACTCTTCAATCATCCAGAAGTATACAATAGACTACCGGAAGATGAAAGAGACGCAGAACAAGATGAAAGATTTCCAGAAAGAGTATCGGGAAGCGATGCTCTCAAAGGATGAGAAACGGGTCAAGAAGATAGAAGCAAAACGCGACACCATGATGAAGGATCAGCTCGAGATGAGCCAGGCTCAGTTCAAGCCGATGGGATATATCATGGTCATCACGCTTCCTATCTTCTTCTGGCTTTACTTCAGGCTGAACCATTATGATGCACTGATCACCATGCCATTCTGTGGTTCTGTTCATCTGACCGCTGCAATACTTGGTCCGGTTCCTGCTTGGATGATCTGGTATATGCTCTGCTCGATATCGCTCTCCCAGGTGATCAGAAAAGCCCTTGATATCGGGGGAATCTGATCGATGCGGGTCACCATAAGTGGCCTTCCCGGGAGCGGTACCACCTCCCTTACCTATCATCTGGCAAGTGAGCACCGGTTTGATGTCATATCAGCAGGTGAGGTCTTCCGCCAGATGGCAAAGGAGAAGGGAATGACTTTGGCCGAGTTTGGTGCATTCTGTGAGAGTGATCCCTCGGTTGACAAACTGATCGATGAGCGGCAGCGTGAGATAGCGCTCTCTCAGGATCAGATCCTCATAGAGGGACGCCTCTCCGGATGGATGCTTCCTGAAGCAGATCTCAGAATCTGGCTGAAGGCATCACTTGAGTGCAGGGTAAACCGGATTCTGGACCGGGACAAGTTTGCGGATCTGGATCATGCGATGCAGGCAACTGCAGACCGTGAGGCAAGTGAGGCTCTCAGGTACAAACAGTACTACAATATTGATTACGCATCACTTGCTCCATATCACCTGGTTCTTGACACCGAACTCTGGACTGTTGAGCAGCTTGGAAGGATCGTCTCTTCTGCCCTGCAGGCCAGGCTTGAAAACGAGTAGGTTCTCTCTGAACCCTTTTTATACGAACACATCTTCAGCCTCTTCTGACTGTTCTTCTGCAAGTATCTCTGTCAGGATATCATATCCTGCGTCTGCCAGAGCGATGATCAGCGGTCCGATGATAAGGCCTATCGGCCCCAGAATCAGCATTCCTCCAAAGATTCCGATCATCATCAGCACCGGATGAATGGAGATTCTCCTAGCGAGAAGACGAGGTCTGATCCAGAAGTCCTGCAGACCTGATATGAGTGGATATCCAACCGCAACAACAAGAAGAAGTCCACGTGTATCTCCCTGTGCTATGGCGTACACGGCAAGAATGAGGGTGATAAGTTGCGGGCCAAAGAAGGGGAAGAGGTGTGATGCTGCACATAGAAATGCCCAGAATACGATCTGGCCATATCCCAGGATCCAGAAGAAGGGAAGGGTGAGAAAGAAGGTCAGGACTGCGACGCTGATATTGACTACGTAGACGGCGTACATGGTGTCAGTGACAACCCTGCAGAGTATTGAGATGTACCGGTTCATCTGCGACGGGATTATTGAGAAGAACTGAGAGGAGAGTGTCTCACCGCTTCGCAGAAGCAGAAAGAGCATAAGTATGATGATAAATAATTCAACCATCAGCCCGGGAAGGCCCTGTGCAATGGAACTCAGACTCTGAATAATCGCCGGTGCCGAATCTTCAACTATTTTTGCCGAGTCCTGGTGGAGGTATGCTCCTCCAACTGTTGTTGTCAGGTATCCAATGAATGACTGCGACCCTGGCTGATAATTTCTAATAGCGTCTGCAATGGTCTGTGCAACTTCAAATATGTAAAACCTGGTAACAATGACTGAGTTGGCGAGAAGGAGCAGAAACGCCATGATCCCTGTGATTGAAAGCAGGCAGACTGATATCGCTGCATATCCTCTTCCAATAAACTTCTCCAGGTATTTCTGGGCAGGCATGAGAACTACTGCGAGTGAGATTGCTATCACTGTTGCATA
>CAZVAS010000218.1:0-2626 GCA_964625165.1 uncultured Methanospirillum sp.
TAAATTGCAGGGGGATTAACGGGGTAATGCCTCCTCTGTTTAAGGGGAATCCGGTTTTCTTCGGGATCATGGGATTGATCGTCTGTATTCAGATTCTCATCATACAATATGGTGGATCAATGTTCGGAACTGTGCCACTCTCCCTGTTTCAGTGGGTGCTCATCGGTGTTGGAACTCTCCCGGTCCTACTCATCTGGCCAGTACTCCGGATGATTCATACGATACCCGGGAAAGGCGATTCAACCTACTGATGTACTAGAAGTTCCCCTTTTTTTGATATCCTCCGGCTACTAACAAAGACGGGTTTCCCTCGAACTTCACTCTCCCTATAAACAGATTTTACTTGCTTCTTGAGACTTGTCTCTCCGCGTATGCATCAATTTACAGTAATAGACCTTCTGTCAGCACGATTTTTGTGATAGAATCGATCAGCCACATTAAGATATATATGATTGTACGAGTAAATTTAGATTAATCAAAAATCGTATGATCAATATGAAAGCAACAACTGTTGAAGATATAACCCCGGGAACTTCCGCCGTTATCACCGGAATTACGGGGGAGCCAAAGATCAGACGAAGGTTGATGGAGATGGGAGTAATCCCTGGTTCAACGCTCAGGCTGATTCGCTGGGCACCACTCGGCGATCCGGCAGAATGCCAGATCAGGGGATACAAACTCTCGATCAGAAGAGCCGAAGCGGCGATGATCACCGTTTCAGTAGAGGAAGAGATCTAACATGGTACCGCTCAGCCTGATGAAAGAAGGAGACCACGTACAGGTCGAATATATTTCCGGATCCGGATATATTGCCAGTACACTGAGCCAACTCGGAATCTCTGTCGGGGAAGAACTCATGATCGTCCAAAAAGCACATGAGTCGGTTATCATCAGGGTTCGGGGGAGCCGATATGCCCTTGGAACAGGGGCTGCAAGCATGGTACTCGTAAAACCGGTTCCAGGTGCAGCATGAAGGAAATCCGGGTTCTCCTCACAGGTAATCCCAATGTAGGGAAAACAACACTGTTCAACACACTCTGTGGTGTGTATCAGCACACGGGAAATTACCCGGGAGTCACCGTTGACATCAAAGAGGGAACCAGAAAATACGGCTCATTACTTCTCAAAATTTCTGATCTACCGGGAACATACAGTCTTAGTGCATTCACACCTGACGAACAGGTCGCACGTGACGCCCTTCTGACCTCCAATCCGGACATAATTGTACAGATCGTCGATGCAACTAACATTGAACGTAACCTCTTCCTGACTACTCTGTTGACAGAGATCGGCCTGCCGATGGTCATCGCCCTGAACATGGTAGACCTTGCACAGGATTCAGGAATCACAATCGATGCAGCCTGCCTGTCTAAAAATATCGGGCTTCCGGTTGTTGAGATCGTGGCAAGTAAGACAACCGGTGTAGATGAACTGGTTCAGACTATTGTCAGTGAAGCAGGGAAAGGAAGAGAAAAAAGACCTCCTCTTGTCCAGTACCCTGCAGCGATAACTGCCCATCTTGAGGCAATCACCGAAGTAATACAGAATCATCAAGAGTCCCTGACCAACCTGACCCCTGAATATGCATCAATCAGGCTTCTTGAAGGTGACCAGTTATTATCAGATCGGCTCCATCAGGCAGGGGTAACAATTCCGGTCATCGATACCTGCGATCCAGCAGAGGTTGATGGACATATTCAGGAGATTATGCTAGCCCGGTACAAGGCTGCAGAAAAGGTGACCAGTTCCGCAGTCTGCTGCTCGATGTCCAGGGTTATGCCAACAGACCTGCTTGATCAGGTCCTGACACACCGGTGGTTTGGCATTCCGATCTTTCTCTCGTTCATGTGGTTTGCGTTTCAATTGACATTCAGTGCCGCAGCGCCCCTTGCATCAGGACTTGAGATCCTGTTCGGCAACATCACAGAATCACTCAAAGGCCTCGGACTGGATCCGACTGTGACCTCATTCCTTTCTGATGGAGTCATTGGGGGAGTCGGAACTGTGTTCAGTTTTGTTCCAAGCATCTTTATCCTGTTTATGCTCCTCTCCCTGCTCGAAGATTCCGGATACCTTGCACGGGCGGCATTTGTTATGGACAGGCTGATGCAATCAATCGGACTTCATGGGCGTTCATTTATTCCGCTCCTGATAGGGTTTGGATGTAATGTCCCGGCAATTATGGCTACACGGACCCTCCAGAGCAGGGCTGATCGGGTGATAACAATTATTTCAATACCGTTCATGTCGTGTGCTGCTCGTCTTCCGGTGTATGTCCTCCTTGCAGGGATCTTCTTTGCAGGTCATGCAGGCACCGTGATCTTCTTTCTGTATGTACTCGGTATCCTGACAGCAATCGGTACCGCACTACTCTTTCGAAGAGTGGTATTTCATGATGACCCATCGCCGTTCATCATGGAACTTCCACCATACCGAAGGCCGACACTCCATGCAGCAGCGATTCACATGTGGCATCGGGGAAAAGAATACCTACAGCGGGCAGGAATTGTCATCTTCGGTGGTGTCATCGTAGTCTGGATCCTCGCAACCCTTCCATTTGGAGTAGAGTATGGATCTGCTGAAAGTCTTGCGGGAACGCTCGGGCATCTGGCAGAACCGATCTTCG
>CAZVAS010000219.1:0-2587 GCA_964625165.1 uncultured Methanospirillum sp.
CAATCTGATCCTCCTCTTCAAGCCATACTGTACCGATCCCGACCCATTTCCGGTATGCATCCATATCCCACTGATACGCCCGGGACCTGCGGGATGTCTTCTCCACCTCATCGCCGATCACCTGGGTACGATCACAATAGGAGATCGCGGGGCACTTTTCGAGGAGTCCGGAGTAGATGTTTCCTTTACTCTGGTATCCCTGGAGCATCTTGTTGATCACAGAATTGCTCTGACCGGATACCTTCTGCAGATCAGTTACCGTGAACTCGGTCTGATTGAGTTGAACAATGAAGGAGATGATCTCTGATTCTTTCCGGGTCATCTTTGTGAGTTGCCCGCCACTTTCCCCGGTCAGAACGCTGTACAGATCTGCAGCATACTGGAAGTCCTCAACCGTTGCAGCAACACAGAGATATCCAGCCTGCTCAATGAGAGATCGCTGGTACTGCATCATAGCAGCTCGGGCATGAACCAGGTCAAGGAGCATGTCCACGTTTCTCCGGTTCCGGGTATCGGAGAACCGGATCCGTTCTGCATAGGGAATGACTACATAGACAGATTTGAGATGATTCCAGATCTCCCGGCAGATGAGAACCCGTTCCCTATCGCCATCAACAAACTGTGGAAGCGTTGCAGCATTCTTCAGGGAGTTCTCCATCACCTTGTAATCCTGCTCAATTGAATCATCAATCCAGCAGGAGAGCATCCGATTCCAGACCTGATCATCTCCCACTCCTTCAACTTTTGCGACCCACCAGACGCAACGCTCCGGAATGGTGCAGGTCTGTCCGGCCCGGTCCTTGTTCACCGTATCGTACTTGAACTCTTTCTTAAACGAGGTGGTGACCCCTTTCAGGATCTCCTGCATCTGTTCTGATAACCCCTGATCATCCAGGCAGATCGCAGAACCGGCTTTCAGATCAGTTTTGTAAAAGAGGGCCTTGTCACTCATCCGGTTGGTTGAAGCAAGGTCCGGGGGGAGAAGGGAAGACATAGCACTCATCGCATGACTCTTCCCCTTTCCGGATTCACCGGAGATCGATACATGAAGGCCCAGGGAGTTCGCCGAGGACCGGGATGCAAATGACATCGTAAAACAATGAGCAACCGTCAGATCCCCGATGTGATCCTCCGAGAAGGTATCAACAATGTACTGAATCGGATCTTCTTCAGCAAGGATCCGTAACGCTTCTGCTTTTATCCTGGCTTCTTCATCTGTCGGTTCAGTCCTGGCTTGTTCAAGAATCGCCCGCTTGTCTGATCTCTTGTTGTACGTAGTCGCCCCATTTCCTCCGGGGGACGGTTTATGATTACTCGTTCTCTTCCCTTCGTAAATCTCCCGAAGCTCCTGCCACCGCTGCGAACCAGACCCGCAGGAGTTGTGATGGCATCCGGCATTGATACCAGGCTCACGGCACAGATTTCGGGCGGCGTCTCGGTGACCGCTGCCCGCCTATGGGACCGGGCCTGGGTATTATCACCCTTACGGGAAACCGTTCCATACACTTTCCAGATTCGTGCTGCGTTGAAGTTCGCAGTATCAACAATACACTTTGAATCTGTGAAAAGTACCGATAACGTGTTCAGAGCATCTTTGATCAGATCCCGGCTCTCCAGCTCATTCGGGAGATCGATATGATAGAGGAGATGAGCTCCGTTCCCGGAATCTGCCGATATGGGTTCAGGCCAGCCGAGCTCAGAAAGATACTCCTTAATGATCTCCGCTTTCGCGAGAGCGTTCTCATGCTCCTCTTCAGACGAGGAAACACCCGAAGGTCGGACCGGATCGATGTCAATCGGAAACCACTTTCTTCTGATAATATCAGAGTCGGCAATGGTGGAATCCTTTTTCGAAAGACGGGTTTTTATCCGGTTGGCTCTCCTGGCAAGAAGATCCGGGTTCACCGTGTTCAGAGTGACATAGATCCCGGTGGTGGTGCGGTCTGCATTGAGGGTCTGAAATCGATCAGAGCAGATATCAAGAATGAACTCCGGGAGAAATTCGGTTATCGTCTCCCACATGCCAAACATGCACATTCCGGAAAAAATCCTCTCCATCTTTATATTATAGCATTCAATTATATCTCCTCACCCATAGAACAATCAGACAATAATAGTGCAAGAAAATGGATTATGTACGGAAATCAGTCTGTATCTCGCGGTATCCGAATCTACTTATTCACAGAAACCATTTGTATACACGAATATCTTTATGAAATCTGAAATTTCTGAATATCTAAAAGAAATCACCCCTGATATTATCAGTTCGAATTCTGACCCTGCCTTGGTAAACCGTTTACTCGGTATTATCGAAGAACTGCAGGATGAAGTGAAGCGTCTCAAAAGAACCCAGGGTTTTGATGTCGTCAGGGGCAAGAGACAAAAGCCGCTGAACTACATTGCCGGAAAAGATAAGATCTAAATTTTAATCCTAAACCCCTGCAGGGTTCTGATATCAATTTTTTCTCCTGCCATGATGACTATTCCCCTGACAGATGATCAGCTCAGGATACCTCACTATCCCCCGTAACACTCTCATTTCCCGGATACACGCAATAGAGGAACGGTCATCACCATGTATCCTCTG
>CAZVAS010000220.1:0-2561 GCA_964625165.1 uncultured Methanospirillum sp.
ATCCTTGAAGGTGACGTCAGAGATTGCCTGACCTGATCCGAGAATTCCGGTTGGAATCTTACCGGGGTTTGCAATAACCCAGGACATGGTGGTCTTGTCGTCGACTGCACCGGTGGCATCGATGACGGTGTCAATTGAAAATACCTGATTCTCCGGGGTTGCGTTGGGCAGACGGTCTGCTGCTGCAAAACCGGTAACTGCCACAAGGGCAACCACTGCGATAAGTGCTGCGAATACGAACTTCATACAATTTCTCCTACAATCTTGCTGATACTCTCAGCATCAACACTTATTGATATGAACGGTAGAAGTACATATAATTGAAATAAATATACTCAATTCTCTCCAGACATAGATAGATCATCAGGAGATCTATAGAGAAACCCACATAGATTCAATAACAGAGGGTCAAAGATAACTTATTTTTATTACAGGAAGAGCACAGACAATTCAAACAGAGTCAAATTGTATGAATTTGACAAATTAACCAGATGTTCTGGTAGTGAAAAAAGAAAGGATTGAAGGGGATCACTTGGTAAGGGTTACAAACCCTTCTTCAGTGATGAGTTTCTGTCCGTCAGGACTGTCGATGAAGGCAAGGAAACTGGTCTCATCGCCGGTCGGCTGCCCCTTGGTAAGGAGGTAGAGAGGACGTGCAAGTGGATATGTGCCAGCTTTCACGGTCTCAATACTTGGGGTGATTGTTGTGCCATTTACCGAGATAGGAACTGCATGGACACTGGAGTCGATGTATCCAAGTCCCACATATCCGATAGCATTCTGGGTCTGGGCGATAGTCTGCTGCACTGCACCGTTCGAGTTCTTCTCAAGCTGGGTCTTGATGTAATCCGCATTCTTCATCACAGACGAGGTCATGAAGTCACGGGATCCCGAGGCACTGTCACGACCGACTACTACGATAGCTGAGTCAGATCCTCCAACATCCTTCCAGTTGGTGATGTTTCCATCATAGATCTTCTTGACCTGTTCAAGGGTCAGAGATGGGATCGGGTTTTTCGGATTTGTAATGAATGCCAGACCATCGATTGCGATCTTATGAGTAATAAGGTCTGGGTACTTCGTCTTCTCATCAGCAGTCAGGTCACGGGAGGCCATACCGATCATGGCAGTTCCTTCACCTGCTGACTTCACACCGGCACCGGTCCCTCCACCAGTTACCTGTACATCAATTCCGGGGTGAGCAGCCATGAATGATTCAGCTGCCTTTGCTGCAACTGGCAGAACTGTTGTTGAGCCGGCAACCGTGAGGGAGGACCCTTCGGATGTTGCTTTTGCAGCAGCAGATACCTGTGTTCCTGCAGCGGTGGTCGTCGGGCTGACTTTCTTATCAGTCTGGCCTGAAGAGTTACCAGTGCATCCTGCCATCAGGACAGAGCACAGGAGAAGGCCAATCAGGATACATCCTAACGTAGCGGTTTTTGAATTCATCATACTCCAACACTCGTGGGGTTCATACCACTCTGACCTGAGTGCACATGGGCTTTCCCGCTATACTCCATAGAGAGAAAAGATTGAGCAGTATCAGAATGATGACTATAGAGAACTATAGATTTTTGTCAGACTGAAAACCTGCCAATGTCAGAATGAATTCGGCCGGCCAGACAGGCTACCGTTTCGATGTGCAGAGATATCTCCTCAACAGACCGGCAGGATTCATTACATGCCTGTGCAGAGGCATCTGCATCCTTTGTCGTCTCCTGCATCAGATCACCTATCACCCGTGCTCTGCTGTCAAGAACCCTGATCATCTCCTCCTGCTCATCAGCAACATGTACCACGTCCCTGCTCATGGTGGCAATGGCCCGTATCTCGGTAGACATATTCTGAAACAGGCTGACCATCTCTTTCACCGCAACACTGCGGGATTTTACCTCCTCCCGTGCCCCGTCAACCCCATCCTTAACCTCATTGAAAGCCTGATTCAACGAACGGAGGGTCTCCGAGATTCCAACAAGAGCACTTTTGGAGTCAAGAGCCAGACGCTTTACTTCAGATGCAACGACAGCAAACCCTTTACCTGCATTCCCGGCATGGGCAGCTTCTATCGCAGCATTGACCGCAAGCAGATTGGTCTGGTTGGTAATATCAGTGACGAGCCCGATGATCTTGGTGATCCTGATAAGTTCCTCCTGGATCCTGACAGTCCTCGAAGCTATGATATCTGTTGCAATGGATATGGCATCCATTCCCTCCCCACTTCTTCCTGCAAGTTCAATTCCCCAGGATGAGAGATCATCTGCTTTAGACGAGATATCAGCAACCGATTCAGACCTGGTGGTCATCAGATGCAAAGACCGTATTGCTGCATCTGTTCCTTTGACCATCTCCTGGACCTCGGTTCTAACCTGTCCGGCCCTGTCTGAAACCGAGAAGGCATACGCAGCAAGAGTCTCGGCCTGCCCCGCAACTGACGCAATACTCTCCCTCATCTGATCAGCTTCTCCATTCATCGTGGTGGATGTACTTCTGAGATCCAGAATACTTTCAGAGATCCTGATCCCGATATTGTCAAGAGATGACCTGATCGTAACAAAATCTCC
>CAZVAS010000221.1:0-2555 GCA_964625165.1 uncultured Methanospirillum sp.
GGATCAGGTCACGCCAGAAGTAGTATGCGATCTGCCTCATCACCGTCTCCTGAGCATGGTTCTGAACTTTCGTTCGTCAAACCCTTTAGGCTCTTTCCGTGTTGTGATCCGCTGGAGAAAAACATCATCGAGTGTTGCAGAGCGGAGTGAGACACCCCCGATGGTGTTACCTGCTTTCTCAAGCAGATCCTTGAGTTGGGGGAGAGCAACCAAACCATCTTCGGTTGCAAACATCCAGACCTCACCGTCCCTTCCGAGAGTGGTGAAGAAATCTCCTGAAATCGGGTGATACACTCCTGAAATTCTGACCGAGATAACATCAGGTGCTGACTGATGCCTGAGTGCAGCAGGTGTGTCTACGGCAACCAGCCGTCCCTGATCGATGATCCCAACCCTGTCACAGGCATGGTCGGCCTCGTCCATGTAATGGGTTGTGACAAAGACCGTCATACCGTCCCTGCGGAGCCGGGTGATATGCTCCCAGATGTTCCTTCGTGCAGAGACATCAAGGCCGATGGTCGGCTCGTCCAGAAAGAGAACATCAGGCTCGTGTACAAGGGCTTGGGCAAGTTCAAGCCTCCGTCTCATCCCTCCTGAGTAGGTCCTGACCAGATCGTCAGCCCGGTCGGTCAGGTTCAGGATTCCCAGCACCTCATCGACCCGGTCATGAGGCCTTGGAACCCCATACATCTTTGCAAAGAACCAGACATTCTCCCTGCCTGTGAGTTTTATATCGACTGCCATCTCCTGGGGAACATACGAGATATGCTCCCTGACCTGCATGGGCTCTGTAATACAGGAGTGGCCGTGAATAGATGCGGTTCCTGATGTGGGACGCAGAAGGGTTGTCAGCATCAGAACCGTTGTTGTCTTCCCTGACCCGTTCGGACCGAGCAGGCCAAATATTTCGGTACCGATGGAGAGATTCAGGTCATCGACAGCACAGAGATCACCAAAACTCCGGGAGAGTCCTTCGATCTCTATTACCGGTCTCATGCTCATATATGTGCAGTCTCCGCATATCTGATCCGGTGATACGCCATTTTTCGGGGTCTCATCTTGCTCTTAAAAACCAGCCTGACTTATCTGATCTCACGACCTTTTCGGTTCAGAAGTGAGTGATCATCAGGAGCCCTGCCAGGATACCAAGGTATCCAAGCACAGGTGAGAGTGAGATAAACCTGATCGGTTCTGACTCTTCCAGTGTGGGAAATACTCCGCTGTAGCAACGGCAGTCCATGGCATGGATCAGATCCTCACCTGCGTTCCAGCTTGAGATGAAGAGGGTTCCACAGAGCATGGAGAAGGAACGGACAGACTCGACCGGTCTGCGGTACCCGAGACGCATCACCTGGGAGAGCCAGATCTCTGCTGCCAGATCATAAATGATGAAGATGTACCGGTAGATGATCATCATCAGATCGATCAGTTCGATTGGGATTCGTGCTTTTTTCATACAGCAGAAGAGATCGGTCATCGGGGTGGTCAGGATCAGGAAGAAGAGAGAGATCGAGCATCCGAATACCCGGGAGAGGATCAGGATCGCCTGATGAATACCACCTTCTGAGATGGTAAGCAGGATACCAGGCATAGGGTTGAAACTCCAGATCGTCTCACCTCCTCCGGTCAGAAACAGGAGAATTGCCACGCTGATGCCAGTGAACACGGCAGGGCCTGCCAGGAGTTTTCCATAGAACGACGGGGATATTTGTGCAGGAAGAATGAGGACAAGGCTGAGCACAACCCCTGAGAAGAGCGGCACCAGCGGTGTCGGTGATATCAGGCAGAGTATGAGAGAACCAAGGGCGAGGATGAGTTTTGTTGCAGGGTTGATGTGCCTGAATGCACTCTCCTGTGCTACACTGTCGAGTAAACTCTCGAGCATACTCAGGGATCCTGCCTGGTTCTTCTCTGACCAATCCAGTACCCGATGATCAAGCCAAGGATGATCCCGCCACCTGCGGCCTGGAGTGCAAAGAGTGTTGCTTCAACCTCACCGCCGGGAGGTGTGTATTGGGGGATCAGAGGAGTGAACGACTCAACAGGTCTTCCGGTAAGTTCTGCGATCTTTTCCGACCCGAGATCGTCTGTTCCATTGAATGTATACTTCCCGCCTGAACTTACGGCAAGAAAGATCATGATGAACCCTAGGATTGCAAGCAGAGTTATGATCTCAAGTTTGTAAGCTTTGATCGTCACTCTCCCTCCTTTATCAGTCAGTTCATTCTCCTGGACATTCTCCTTCATCCTGAAATCCCGGGACTTGTATTCACAAATCAGCAAAAAAATCTGATCTAATTCTATTTATATTGATCAAACCCCCGTCTTCCTGCATTATCGGGTCTTTCCTTCCCAGTTCTGGAGGTATGTTCTTCCCCTGTGAGTGATCTCATAGAGCCGTCTGTCAAGGTTACTGGTCTTTTCCTGCTCGCTGGAACAATAGGCACAGGAACACCGTGTAGCCTGCTCGCCTCCACTCTCTGAAATGACCTCCATGATGTATCGCTGGTTTATCATCCCCATCATAACGCCGATGAGGGTTGAGGGTGCAAGAC
>CAZVAS010000222.1:0-2528 GCA_964625165.1 uncultured Methanospirillum sp.
GTGCAGGTCTCTGCCTGCGCATGTATAGTAGTATTTACATTGTGTTATATCTACTTTCCTATCAGGCAAGTATGCTTGCCGTTTTGTCAGATAAGAACTCAAAAGGTCTGCCTGTTCGGACCGGTAATGATCAGGGATGCTCTCCTGATCCCGTTCCATCACCCACAATCTCTTCATAGGTAAAAATCTCTTCGATGTGAACTCCAAACCTCGATGAGATCCTGAACGCGAGCTCGAGTGAGGGATCATACTTACCCTTCTCAATTGCAAGGATGGTCTGCCTGGTGACTCCTACGTCTCTGGCCAGATCTTCCTGCGTAAGATCGTTCATTGCACGAAAGACCTTGATCTTATTCTTCATCCTCCCCCCCGGCCCCGAATTTACGTTCATACCAGGAGAGAAAGATGACGTATACGATGATCATGAGAAAGACGATAAACATGAGGATGAATGCAAACCTGGCTACCTGATACGAGAACGGGCCGAACACCTCACCCCTGAGACTGATGACAGCACCGCCGAGTGCATACGAGAAGAGGATCACACCAAGAACCTGAAGGGTTCTGAGCGATGCCTTCTCTGTTATAAGGTGAGTCCGTTCATCGGCAACCACCTCATCGACGAGCTGCCGTACGATCCATGCGGCAAGAACGCCGATGATTACTGCACCGGTCATCACCAGTGGTTCGAGGTGTTCAACAGACCAGATAAATATGCCCACTTCGATCAGTGCGATGAACCCAAGCAGAAGAAAATATGTGTGTTGCTTCATAATGCTTCTGTGTAACGTATCATTGTACTAATTCGGATAAGATAAGCATGATCGTAGTATCGCGAATAAAATACCAGTGTCAGGTCATTGCGGCGATATCGCCGCTGAATACAGGACCGTAACCATGGGGTTTGATCATGCCGTCCGTGTTCTTTTTGTTGATGACGAGCCGGCAATGCTCCATGCAATTCGCGATTATCTGACGATTATTCATTCTCTTGAGGTTGATATAACTGACGATCCTGTAGATGCCATCCAGAGCGGGCAGCTCTTCTCCTATGACTGCCTGGTAGTGGATTACGATATGCCAGATATGAATGGTATCACCCTCCTCAAAGCAATACGTGAGGTGGATCCTGACATTCCGGTCATCGTCTTTACAGGCAAAAGTCGTGAAGAAGTTGTCATTGAGGCCATTAATAACGGTGCAGACTTTTACCTGCAGAAGGGAGGTAATGCCGAGGAACTCTTTGCCGAACTCGCGCATGACATCGGAAAGGCTGCACGGCAGTTCAGGGCTGAACGTGCCCTCCTTGAGAGTGAGCAACTCTATCGTGCGGTTGTAGAGGATCAGACGGAGTTCATCTGCCAGATGGATCCTGAAGGGATGATCAGGTTCGTCAACACCTCTTTTGCATCATACCTCTCGCAGGAACCCGGAGATCTTGTTGGTTCAGACTTCTTCTCCCTCTTCGGAGAGGGTGGGGAAAATCTGAAGGATGCCCCTGATGTCTGCGATCCTGACAATCCGGTGGTATATGCAGAGATCAGGCAGGTTCGTCCTGATGGCTCGGGATCATATCTTCACTGGACGCTCAGACTCCTCTTCGACTCTTCGTTTGAACCGAGGGAGATCCTGGCAGTAGGGCGTGACATCAGTGCTCAGAAAGAGGTGGCACGACAGATCTCTATCCAGCGTGATCTCGCTCTTGAACTGGCGATGATCTCGTCTGCTGATATGGTGCTTGAGATGTCACTGAGGGCAGTGGTGAGGCTCACCGGGCTGGAGACCGGGGCGGTGTATCTTCGTGACCGTGCCACTGGAGCGGTTACCAAAGCGTATGACTCCGGTCCCCACCGTCGCTCGCTCTATCAGTTCATGGAGGTCTGGCAGAACGAGAACATCGATCTCCTTGCTGTCCTCGCAGGTACATCCCGGTACTACAGTCAGACCGATATGAGCCGGTCAGACTCTCCGTTTCTCTCCATGGCACTTGTCCCGGTCCAGCGCTTTGATGAGGTTATCGGGTGGTTTGTGCTGGGGTCTGATAGCATGAAGGAGGTCCCGGTCACCTGTCGCGACTCCCTGGAGACGGTAGTTTCACAGATCGGAAACGTGATCGCCAGGATCCAGGCTGAAGATGCCCTGCGTGATGCACTCATCGAGAGCGAAGAACGGTATATGCAGCTCTCCGAGTCATCACCAGATGCGATTGCAATTCTCTCATCAGAGAATCGTCCTGTGTATCTCAATCCGGCTGCACTCTGCCTCTTTGGTGTGCACTCGTTTGATGAGTTCATGACCCGGCCCCTGAATGAGTACTTTGATGAGTCATCTTATCCGGAAGTGACCGGGATGCTCTCCCAGAGTTTCTCAATCCGGAGCCCGAACTCGTGCGAAGCCGTGATGAGGAGCATATCAGGCAGGGAGATCTTTGCAGAGCTGATTGCAGTTCCGATAACCCAGGCCGGTGATACCGCTGTCCTGCTGATCATCCGAGACCGGACAGAGCAGAAACTCTCGGAACGGGCACT
>CAZVAS010000223.1:0-2487 GCA_964625165.1 uncultured Methanospirillum sp.
ACTGCTCCCTCTGGCAGTTATGCCAAAGAACCGATCGATGTGTGATATCAGTGTCTCTGACATAGTTTTTTTGGATATGTGCAGTCCGTTCTGATCGATTGAACGAGAGATATTCTTCCCGTATACTTTCTGATAGGAACAGATCCTGTACCGATACTGTGAATCTGGTTCTGACAGTAATGAGAGTTCCGGTTTGATTCAGGGTGTCCCAGGATGAGGTCAGAATGACCCTCTCACCGTTGACTATTCAGAGCCAATATTCTAATACCTGCGTCGGCATATGTCTACAGATTCAGTGATTGCAGAGTACTATGTCAGAACAGAATGATATTTTCCTTTTCGGCTATGATGCATTCACCGATGGAATACTGATCACTGACAATAGCAACTCTCTTCTCTCCTGTAATACGGCATGGAAAAGACTCTTCGCTCTTCCTGAAGAATGGACAGGTCACACCCTAGACGAGGTCGTCCAGGCCCTCTCTGACCGGGGTATTGAGACCGAACCGATATGGGGTATGGTAAAAGCCATACAATCAGATCCCTCCTGGTCCGGGAGTCTGGATATCAGAATTTCTCCTGAGAAAACTGTGCACCTTGTGTCCCGGCCGGTAAGGAATCCACACAATGAGTGCATCGGCAGAATCTGGATATGTGACGAGATCCAAAAGGTCCGGAGCGAGGAAGGCCAGATTCATTCTGTTCAGTCTGACCTGCTGTTTAAGACAATATTTAACCTGATTCCGGAAGGGATTGCAATATCAGATCTTACGAACGGTACATTCTTCGAGGTAAATGATCACTTTAGCCAGTGGTGGGGATATACCAGGGAAGAGGTGATCGGAAAGAGTGCGATAGATCTGAACTTCTGGGTTGATCTCAACCAGAGAAACGAGGTCGTGAGACTGCTCAAGAGGGATGGTTACTTTAAGCAGGTACCGGTGAAGATGAGACGAAAGGACGGAGGGGTGAGAGACATCCTCTTTTCAGGCAGAATCATCTCCATCGATGGCACTCCCTATATGCTCACGATCCCGTTCGATGTAACAGAACTCCTTCAGTATGAAGAAAAAGTACGATCTCTCGCTTCGTTTATTGAGTTAAACCCAGATCCTGTCTTTGAGATCAATGCGTCTGGGACCATCACGATGCACAACGAGGCAACTGTGCGGGTTATTCGTGATCTGACCGGAACTGCGGATATCTACCGGTTTATCCCGGATGACCTGAACGAGATCGTCCAGGCGATTCAGAAAGGGAATGAACGAACATTTAACCGGGAGATCGGCATAGAAGGCAGGATATTTATTGAGTTCATCTATGTCACAAACCAGTATCATTCAGCACGAATCTACCTGACCGACATTACCGAGAGAAAGAGGGCAGAACTCGAGCTGTTGAGAAGGAATGATGATATCGCTGCTGCATATGAGGAGATCGCCACAGCAGAGGAGGAACTTCGGCAGAATTATGACCGGCTGGTTGAGCAGGAGCAGATTCTGTTTGAGAGTGAGAAGAAACTCAGGATGATCGTTGATCATATTCCCGGTCTTGTGATAACAACTGACACCGATCTGAATGTGAAGAGCATCTTTGGAGCAGCTCTAGAGAAGATCGGTCTCCGTCCAGATACGGGGATAGGCCATAATATCCGTGATCTCTTCTCATCAGTCGATGCTGCTCTGCTTGATGCACATACCAGAGCGTTAGATGGGATGGTCTCAACCCTTGAAGGATATTATCATGACAGATCCTTTCTGCTCTATGCATCCCCTGTCGTTGATCTGTCTGGTACGATCACCGGCACAATCGGGGTTGCTATTGATATCACCGAGCAGAAGATACTGGAACGGGAGCGAAGAGATCTTCTCACCCAGCTTGAGAAGAACCTGGTAGAACTGGCATTTCTGAATGATAAGATCAGAAATCCGCTTACTGTGATTGCCACACTGGTTGACATGCATGCACCCAATATTGAAGAGCCGGTCAGCCAGTGTGTGAAGGATATCGATGATATCATCAACAATCTGGACAAGCGGTGGATCGAGTCTGAGAAGACGATCAACTTTCTTCAGAAGCACCACGGCGTCAGTGTTGAATTCCGAAGATAGGCACTGCCTGGCGATGGGACGGATCCCATAGTGAATGGGAGTGATACGGCTTTATCCTGAATCTGATGAGAGAGGTATACTCAAAAATTAGGGGGTATCAGGTTACTGTTATGAGTCCGCTCTTTTGTATGCTGCCTGAACTGACACTGTTCTGAGCAGTAAGCCCGATTGAGTAGGTTCCCGGGGTTGTATAGAGATGAGTCACGTTCCGGGCTCGTGAGATGCTGCCATCTCCGAGATCCCATACCCATGATGTCGGGTTTCCTGTCGACTGATCCATGAACGACACCTGCATCGGAGCAGAGCCCGACGTCCGGTCTGCTGAAAATGCTGCGGTTATCTCACCCGGGACCGGTGTCGGGGTTGGAGAGGGGAC
>CAZVAS010000224.1:0-2447 GCA_964625165.1 uncultured Methanospirillum sp.
TGACCGGGATCAAAGAGATACTCAAGGGTGCTGAGTACCTCACCGGCACGATCACTCTCGATCATCGCTCCTTCTCCTCATCCATCTTCTCACGTTCGTGGAAGGATAGCATCGTTCTATGACATACACGCAGTTCATGCCCTCAGCTCCGCTATCGGTATGGCTCCTCCCGGGAGGATCTGGTATCGTTTCCAGCAGTATCCCTCACCAACCCAGAACTGAACCTCTCCAGGATACCACACTGTCTTTAGATTTGTTGAGAGCAGAAGAATTTCACTCCTGATCATCGATTTTCCCATCCGTGGAGAACCGATTCTGATGAACAGGGTGCCTTTCATCTGTTTCCACGCAATAAGATGAAACAGGCCAGGAACTGCACCATCGCGCCCGCCAACCCTGACCACTTCATACCCCATGGTTTGAAGCAGGGTTCTCACTTCATACTCGACAGTTCTTCGGGTCTGATGCTCATGAGAAGGGGACATACGGTCCTCTGCGGGCACAGATCTCACTGATACCATGTGGTTTTTTATCAGAATACGAATAACAACCAACTGCCACCATGGATATTATTAAAGAGCTGGCGGCACCAATATGAGTAATCCCCGCGTTAATGAGCCGGCAAGCGAAAATAACTGTCGGGGATTCATATTGCTTCATACTTCTTCACCTCATTCATTCAATCACCTACCTACCCGTTTCAGAGAATAAATCCCGAATCGGGCAGTGAAACACTTTAATCCAGTTACCAACCTAAAGGTTTTGGTTTTATCACCGGTTCATTTCGGTAAAGTACAAAAAGTTATATTACTCCATCTCGATATCGGCGGTACGGTATACCAAGAAGTGTTACCTAAAAGCGCAAGATAAAAAATTAGTAAAACCTTTTCTGTCCTGCATCATTGCACGAGTTATGATCCTCTATCTGCTCAAAATGTAAAAATGACCCAGATAACCGCGTTATTTCACCAATGCCTGAAAAAATTCATATATATACGACCTACCTCATAGTGTCGCTTGTCAGGCGACAGGGGGAAAAATGGGAGATTTCACACAAAAGAGTGTTGTAAAGTCTGCAGTTCGAAAACTTGCATCACCGATTGCCGACTATACTGCATTCAGCGCATTAATCCAGGATATTCTTGACAACAATCCCTGGGGATGTACCGCATACGAATCTGCCGGGGTAACAAAACCCGCAGTAGAAAAGAGTAAGGAGGCGTACGCAGCCACCATCACCTACGAGAATGCCCAGGCAAAGACTGTCGGGAGCATTCCAGTCCGGGGGCCTACGATGGCAGCTGTCAACACGGCAGTCACCCAGATCACCGGTACTGCAGCGATCACCACCGGAATGGGCACCGGTGTGACAGCCTCACGTGACTCGTCTGAAGACTCATTCAGTTGCACGGTGAAGTGCCATGCAAGTAATGGAGAACTCTATACTGTGTCCTTCAAACGCGACAGTGTAACAGTATCCAGTTACGAGGCAGATAGCATCAGAACCGGTCTTGAGGCATGGGCTGATACAGTTGCCATTCTGGCATGATCCTCTCCTTTTTGAAGGGAGAGAAAGGGGGTTACTAGCTGCTCTCCTGTGCCTACTGCTAGCCGGACCACTCTGTGCTGACCTGATCGCAACATCGATCAGCACCGACGGATCAGTGATACTGAAGACAACCGGGTCTGATGAAAACGGTTCGTTTGTATCGCGGGTACTCTCTCGTGATGAGAGCATGGTTAGCAGGACTGCAGGAGATGAGAGCGGCCTTGATGAGGAACTTGCGGTCAGGAGTTCGGGACCGACCCTCTTTAGCGGGTATGCTGATGCATTGCTCAGCACGAGTGGGATGAAAACTATCTGTGCACTCCTTGATACTCCTCGTGAAACCAAAGAAAGTGCGGAGGCATATACATCCGGAATAATCCTGGATGGGGGATACACATCTTCACAGACTATCGGACCCGGACTCTCAGGCATGACCGCAGTGAACGGAACCGGGCTTCTTCTTCTTGGATCAGGAGCAGGGAGAAACCGAACGCTCATGACAGCAGGGTTTGTATCAGGGAATATGTCAGTTCAGGATATGGTGAAGTACGGGGTGAAGATCTGATTGCAGAACTCCTTGCGGTAGTATCATTCGCATTAGCACTCCTGAGCGGGGGGGCTGCATACCTGATGTACAGACAGTATATTCATCTTGCAGATCTCTCACTGGAATATGCAGGTATAATTATTGCATCCATCAGAGAGGATGAGACAGGGGGACTCGGGGTGAACCCGGATGTAATCGCCGGATTATCTATAGATCAGATAAAAAGGCTAAATACTGCTCTCAAATGGGTATATCGCCTGCCCACGCATACCTGAACAATCGAAAAATAAAAACCCAAAGGGATGATCATACGATCATCCCCTGCCATACAACGCCCGGTATCAGGAGATT
>CAZVAS010000225.1:0-2442 GCA_964625165.1 uncultured Methanospirillum sp.
GACATCAGACAGTCTTTCTGCTCATTGATATCAGCGACAAACTCTAAGGGTGATTCAAAGCTTACAATGGTCTTCATCAGACCCAGTTATTGGCGGAAAAAGAGTTTAATTCTTTGCAGGACTGACCATCCAGGTGGTGCTGTTTGAATAGCTCCACCTTACAATGGAGATCTCATGACAGATCTCTGCCAGGATCGCCATGTTGGTGCCTACCTCCTTGGAAGACAGGCCCAAATCCTTTGCAATGTATTTGGACTTAAAGTAATGCCTGCCTGAACCAAGACCATTTCGGAGATAAGTTATGAGTCGCGTCTGCGTCTCATTATACTTCTCTCTCAAGCATGTGTGTGATGGCATTATACTACCTCCATCAGCGTAGTTAGAATTCAGAGTTCAGGCATATAAAGATGCTTGAATGTTGATGATCTATCATGTTAGATGTGGATGCGAAAAAAAGAGATTATTCGACTGTTGAAAACTGAGCAATCTTTTCTGAAAGCCTTTCGGTAACTTCCGGGCGCATTCCTTCGACGAATTTTATACTACCAACTACAAGATGTCCTCCACCGTTGACTCCGGCCCCAGGGAGATCATCCCGAAGTTCTCTGACCATCCTCGGGATGTTCATGAGCACACCACGGGATCTGAGCACTACAAAATCAGGCCCGAATCCGAGGGTAACTACCGGTTCTCCGGCATACTGTTGGCAGAGACGGTCATGGACCTCCCCGCAGGTCTTGCCCGGTGGTGGGAATGTAAACTTGTGGGCGTGGATCTCGACATCGATCGTGAAGAGATGAGCACCATTCCCAAGCACTACGTGACCCACGTGCGGCATACATGTTTTCACCTGCTCGGTTATCGCTGCGTTGGCTTCATCTTCCAGCAGTTTAACCATCTGAAGGTGACGCTCATGGTTGCCATTCAAATCCAGAATATCTTTTATCAGTTCCTTTCCATCGTTAAACCGGAGATAAAATTGGATGTAGTCAAGTGCCAGAGCTATCCGTCTGCACTCATCCTCTGAAAAGCGGTCAGCAGAGAGTTCAAGATATTGGCTCCGCTCTGGAGCCTCGCTCCGGTCCGCAACACCGGCTACAGCGGCAATATGCCTGATCTGTCGATCAACAGATGGACTAATCAGGCGGGCAATCTCGGTACCAAGCATACCAGCAGTGATCCCATAGTCTCCACCAACATGGTACGGGTTGACATGCGCTTCGAGGAACTGATCAACGATCTCATCAGGGTGATGGTGGTCAAAGACGATCATCGGGATCCCGTAGACCTTTGCCATCTTCATGGCAGGGAGATCCTCCTCAGTCGATCCATTATCGGTCAGCAGCACCAGTGGCATCTTCTGTCCGAACCTGACGTTGTCCCTGGTCGCGTAATCGAGATCCCTGACGATGTCCTCTATCTCGTAGAATGGAGCTTTCGAAGGGGCACGCTTGAAGAGATAATAATCAGCATCGTAGTCTCCTCCTGACTCATTGATCAGGGAGATGACAGCCTGTTCAATTGAAACAGCAGAACATATCCCATCTGCATCTGCATGATGGCGAAGAAGGATCGGCTGGGCAGTAAAGACAGCACGCCTGATGATCTTAGCGATCTTTCGCATTGCAGGCCTGAGTTTCTCAAGTACTTCGCTTTCCACAAGAAGTGGCACTTCGGGTGGCTCTGCCCGGGCATCGATGGCGTTTTCAATACCAGCAAGAACCTCATCAGCCTCGCTTCCCCGGAGCACAGTCAGGTTCTCAAGTTCGATCTGAATCTGGCCTCCCCGCTGCATCACTTCCCCGGTCGCACGGACAACATCGCCCTGGTTTGCATCAGGAAATGCCCGCTTCCCGGCCTCTACAAATCCTGCTGCATTCTCTGATCCGGTTGCGTCTATAAGTGTGAAGATCGTAGGCCCAGAAGTCTGCTTTACCTGGGCAACCACGCACTCAACCATCACTCTCCGCCCTACTTTTCCTCTCAGTTCACCAAGCTGAATCGCTCTCTTCTTACAGATCACCGGCTGAACCTGGTATGAGGTGATGACGACCTCCTCGAGGTCAATATTCCCATTATCTCTGATATTTCCAACCCGTACCAGGATTGTATCTCCTTCCTGGTGACTGGTAAGCATATTGCTTTTATGAACAAGCCCTTTGGTTGAGCTGTTCAGGTACACAAATGTCCCGAACGCAGCAAACCCCTGGACAGTACCGGAGTACGTCTTGCCGACTGCAACGTCAGCAATACTGCATCCATCCCCCAGGCTGTATACAACTGTCTCTGTTCCTTTTGGCATACGAATTATCCACCGATATTCGGCCGGCCACTGCGATCAGACAAGAAGCTGAATAAAACCCCGATTACGGGAGGAGTGCAGGGCAAAGCAAACAACCGATGGTAGTATAGTGGTAACTGGAGGGAAATAAATTCAACCAT
>CAZVAS010000226.1:0-2431 GCA_964625165.1 uncultured Methanospirillum sp.
AGGCGGCTCGTCTCAACAACCGGATGGGCAATCAACCTGTCATAGAGCGTATGGTCAAAGGTGTGTTCACCAGGCTCGATGGTTGCAAGCACCCGGTCAACACTCCGGTACTTGTCAAGAAGCTCGTCGAGATGAGAGAGAGCGTTCCTGCCAAGCCTCCCCATATGGCCGAGTTCTCGTCTGAGTTCTTTGCGGGCACATGGCAGGCAGATCAACTCATTCTCCCCGTACTTGATCGCCTGGTCCATGTCAAGCTCTGCAATACGGTCCTCCATCAGGCAGAAGCGACAGAGTTCAACATAAGTGAACGGTATCAGGAGATCACGCAGGAATGCCTCAAAAGGCCCGTCTGGAGCAGTCAAACTGACCTTTGCCCTTCTTAAATGAATAACCAGATCACGAGTCGGCAGATTTCTGTATCCCGAACTAGTTCCACGTCTCATCCGGTAATGCGAAGGTCTGATACCTTTAGGTGTATCCACAAGTTCGATGATTGCAGTCGCATTTACGTGATGGGTCTCGTAGAAAAGGATCTTATAGTACTTCTTCGTTGGCTGGACAATTGCCTTCATGACGCAACCAGATCATGAATCTCATAACTGAGCTCTGCCTGCTCGAGCTGTTTCAGAAACTCGGTGAAAAACTCATCAACAATCACGATACCACAGGGAATTCCATGAAGGGCAGCCTCTATGGCACCTTCCCGAGAGCCAAAATAGAGATCAGGAACACGCCCAATCTTTTTCAGCGAGACCCAGGCCTCAAGCCCGACACAGGCGACAACAGATACTGCACCTATGACATCGGTAAGGTGATCGAGCTTGACATTTCTTGAACCGCCCCTCTCAACCCTCGGAACCTTACATACCTGGACAATTGACTCCTTGTGATCGATGATCCCGTCAAGTTTGGCAACTCCGGTCTCCTCTCCCTTCGGGGTATCAATCGCGATCTCACCGTTTGCGGCAGTAAGAGTCCGTGAGGCATACAGAATGCCCCCTTTCATGTACACACCGACCCGGTCACCTTTCTTCAGATCTTCTGCAGCAATGGCAGTCCAGACCGAGACCTGATGGATGATATCATGTCTGACATGCCTGGCATAGGTCTCAAGCATCTCGGCATTCTGAAGGATCCACTCAATTCCCTCACGGGTGACCTCATATCTCCCTCTGCCAGGAGCTTTGATCATACCCTCATCCACAAGATCGCGGATGTATTCAGATATTGCCTGAGGCGTAACCCCAAGCATGCCTGCGATCTCCTGCTGCCGTACTGCAGGTTGATGTTCGGCTATTTCAACAAGAATCTGAAACCGGGAGACATCCCGTTTATTTCGCAGGATTGTGTATCCCGGCTCGTCCTCATTCTTCAAGTATTACCAGTCCCTGACCCTTCACATCGAGGTGTGGAACCCGTTTTGCCACCCCTTTAATGTATATCGGAGTTACATTAAATCTTCGGGCAATATCGTTGATAGAGGAATTACCCTTCGATAACTCACCTTCAAGACTGTCACCTTTAACTCCTACTTCAGATTCATCAGAGAATGCAATCGAGAGGAGGTCTGCAAGATCAGAGAAATTACACTGAAAGTTGGCCCTGAATTTACTATAGGTAACCCGATACTCTTTCTCCGGTTTTTTTCCTGGTTCTGGCATGCGCCATTTCTCTTCAAGGAGACTGCCTTTCTTAAGGATAAGCAGACACTCCCTGACTCCGTCTTCCCCCACCACATCGCTGATCTCGCTCCTGGTCATCCAGTTCTTGTTAAGCATGTCAAGAATCTTCTTATAAACAGTATTGTTGAAGATGACAAAAAGCGGAACCAGTTCTACGGGATCATTGACTATTCTGATATGACCCGTCAATTCAAAACCCTATAATTATAACGTCTTATAAAAAAATAAAGGTTTGTTGTGTGAGTAATGGAGAGACAGGGCCGAATAATTATCAGGGGTGTCGTGCAGGGTGTGGGGTTCCGCCCTTTTGTCTATGCTAAAGCATATGAACTCGGAATAGTTGGTACGGTCCAGAACGCCGGGTCAGAAGTCCGTATCAATGCCTATGGAGATCAGTTTGAGAAATTTCTTGAACTAGTTGCAGCCGGGACACCCCATTCAATAATTGACTCTGTCGAGACTCTTCCCCTCACTGATCCACAACCAGACACATTTTCTATCATTCCCAGTGCAGAGGGATCACTCAGCGGATTGATTCCTCCTGATATTGCAACCTGTGATGATTGTATTGCTGACATATTTGAAAAGTCTGGAAGATATGAAAGTTATTTTGCGACCTCCTGTGTAAACTGCGGGCCGCGGTATTCGATCATCAGATCGCTCCCCTACGACCGCGAACGAACTGCAATGGATAAATTTCCTCCATGCAGTAACTGTACTTCTGAATACACAGATCCATTCAGTCGCCG
>CAZVAS010000227.1:0-2357 GCA_964625165.1 uncultured Methanospirillum sp.
GGCTCATTAACCAAAAATCTCATTTTTCTGCAGACATTTCCTGATGAATTTTTCCGGTTTCATGAGTATGATCACAAGTGATGGAAACCTGATACCTAATATCCATCAAATTGGATCACGGCACTTCGATCTTTTCGTATCAATTGTCCGGGGAAATGGTATCTTTAATTACGTGACGATGAACGCCAGTGTGTGAAACGTGAATGAATTGGTTTATGCATTTTCTGCGAAGGCCGGATCTATCAACAATAACCTGGTTTCATCCTGGTTTTCAGATTCATCATCCTGATGCTATTATTCTGGTTATATCCTGGATCAACCCGACAGACGATGCGTGAGCTATGTTTCTGGGCTGTCTGTCTGGAATTGAGATCTCTTTTCCAACCGTGGCAGGTCTTTTGGTCAGAATAACAATTCGATCTGCCAGATACACCGCTTCCTCAGGGTTATGAGTTACAATGAGAAATGCGGTATCCAATTGGTTTCTGATACGAAGCACTTCATCCTGAAGTTCCCGTCTGGTAAATGGATCCAGAGCACTGAAGGGTTCATCCATCAGAAGAATGTCCGGTTTGACTGCAAGAGCACGGGCCACAGCAACCCTCTGTTTCATCCCTCCCGAGAGTTGATGAGGAAGGGCATCTGCAAATTCCTCCATCCGAACAAGAACCAGAAGTTTTGAAACAACCTCGTCAACTTTTTCAGAAGAAGATCTGACTTTTAAGTGAAGTCCGTATGCAATATTTTCTCGCACTGAAAGCCATGGAAAGAGACCGTGATCCTGAAAAACCATTGCAGTATTTACCCGTTCTAATGAGTTCCTCTCTCCCAGATTTTCATCGTTGACAACTCCTGAATCAGCGGTATCAAGCCCGGAAATGATCCTGAGAATCGTGGATTTGCCACACCCTGATGGACCCATGAGGCAGACGATCTCATGCCTTCGAAGACTCAGGGAAACATTCTCGATAGCCTTGCAGACACTGGTATTATCACAAAAATGCTTTGAAATACTATCTATCACAAGGACGTTGTTCATTCTTTTCCCTGCCAGTCAAAGAAGCGAATCTGGCCTAGTCTGAAGAGGTAATCTGATGCAATTCCGATGAAACCTATTACAATCATGCCTGCAACAATGACCTGTATCTGGCCGAGATTATAGGCATACATAATCAGATATCCAAGCCCTGCACTTGTTCCAGGGAGCATTTCGGCAGCAACCAGGCACATCCACGCAACTCCGAATGCAAGCCTGAATCCAGTCCAGATAAATGGGAGTGCTCCTGGAATGACCACAGTGACGAACTTCTCACCGGTTGTGGCCCCAAGAGTCTGTGCAACCTCAAGCCAGCGAATCCTGACATTGTGAACTCCTTCGATAGTGCTTATCAGGACAGGGAAGAACGATCCAATGAAGATGATAAAGATGAGTGAGCCAAACCCGATCTTGAACCAGGCTATGGCGAGAGGCATCCATGCAATAGGGGGGACTGGACGAAGAACCTGGATTAGTGGATTGAAATACTCGTCAAACCTTCTGGACCAACCGTTTAAAAGCCCGATTGGAACAGCAATTGCAACTGCCAGAAGAAATCCGATGAGAACCCGTTGAAGACTGATAATCCCGTTCTCTAGTAGTGATGCTCCTCCAAACAAGGGCATCATGGGATGTATGAGAATGGGTATGATCAGTTCCCACCCGGGAAGAATAAAACTGTTTCCGATGTATATCGAAAGTATCTCCCATGCAATTCCGATAAGGAACGGAAATGCCAATCCGCGAAGAATTTTAGGTACTTGTTTCATTGATACTCCATCGTGGTGGAAGGCCGAACAGAACAATCTGTATCCCTTCATAGGTGAGTGCTTCCCTCATCATCTCCTCCTGAATAGAACTTTGTGGTACAGCAAGAATAACCGGATTTCCAGCAGCAGACCGCTGTTTTATCCAGGTGATGAAAGATTGCCAGTCAGTACTGGGTGCTGTGTTTCCAACAACAAGTCCTGTGCCTCCTGAATTGATTGATTTGATGATCGATGCAGAATTCCCTGATGATATCTGGAGTAAGGCCGGGACACTTCCGATATATGCAGCATCCATTGCATCCTGTCCGATCCCTGTCATAACACCACCTCCTACTGAGCCTGGAAATAACTTGACCTTGGCAATCGTCTGATTATGAACGACCAGATTACAATTATTTGGGCGATCAGAATCATCCAACTCGGGGGCCAGACAGAAATCATACGAGGTACAGATCTCTTCATGTTCTTTTATCGCTACATATAGCGGGGCATACAGATCCGAAGATGGGAGATATCCAATTCTGATTGTGGGTGTTTTTTTGTCGATCCTT
>CAZVAS010000228.1:0-2324 GCA_964625165.1 uncultured Methanospirillum sp.
TTATCGCAGACATGAAGATCAAACCGACGAACAACGGTATTGTGAGTGTCTACACCTATCCAGCCGGTTCATCGGTGTATGTGGATGGAAACCTCGCCGGTACAGGCCCACTCTGGCTTGCTGATGTTACACCCGGAGTCCACTCACTCAGGGTAACCTCACCGAATTACCTTGACTGGAATCAGCAGGTGAATGTGGTAGGTGGCGGAAGTGTCACCTATGTCACCGCCGCTCTTTACCCATCCTGGTGGATGCCGCAGTATGGGTTCGTGATGATCTCATCACTGCCGTCCGGCGGGCTTGCATATCTGGATGGGGTTGCACAAGGGAACACCCCGCTGACCCTCTCGCAGGTCAAGCCCGGAGTTCATACGGTCCGGGTAGAACTCGCAGGGTACCAGCCGTTTGAGCAGCAGGTCAATGTTATGGAAGGAAGGACTGCGTATGTGATAGCCCAGCTGAGTCAGGGAGGGGTTATCCCGATGAGTGCGATGTCGACGGTTAGTTAGAAAAATCCAGTGAAATGTAGCCAGATGGCTACGTCTTTTTTCTTTTTATAATCTGATGTAATTTATGAAACCGCATTGAAAGGTTTCATGATATTAACAAAAGGGATATAATCATGGGCTCGCTGAGATTCGAACTCAGGATCTCCGCCGTGTGAAGGCGACGTCATAACCAGCTAGACCACGGGCCCAAAAGAAATGCATCGATCGGGAATTGAACCCGAGCTATTGGCTTGGAAGGCCAAAGTCATGCCTCTAGACCATCGATGCAGATGCTCTACAAAGTGGGATCTCTCTCTTATTATACTTTACCTCTGTGTGTGATGAAATGGAAAGAGATTCTGAAATAATTATGCTGTAATATACGTATATGGCTGTCCACGCCGTGCTTCTTGACATAGATGGAACCTTGTTCACCGGAATGGATCCATTACCAGGTTCTGCTGAAGCCATCAGTTTTCTGCAACAACAGAAGATCCCATATCGTTTTATTTCTAATGGAACCAGAAAGTCAAGGAAAGCAGTTCTTGAAAAATTAGATCGTCTGAATGTGCCTATTAGTGAAGATCAGATCTATACCCCTGCTGGAGCAGCAATACAGTATCTTCAGAACCATGGCATCTCATCGTGTACGATTCTTGCAACAGATGATCTCAAAGAGGACTTTATTACTGCCGGAATATCCCTTGTTCCTGATGCTCAAGTTGTCATCATTGCAGATGCCGGGGATGCTTTCACCTATCAATCGGTAAATCAGGCATTCCGTCTGGTGATTGGAGGTGCTGACCTGATTGCTCTTGAGAAGGATCGATACTGGATGGATTGTGGTGGTCTCTCTCTTGGGGCCGGTGCCTTTGTGGCAGGACTCGAGTATGCGTCAGGGAGATCATCACTCCTCATGGGGAAGCCATCTCCTGATTATTTCAGAGGAGCACTATCCAGCATGGGTGCTGAACCAGAGACAACCCTGATGGTAGGTGATGATATAAATACCGATATTGGTGGATCAATTACATGCGGACTACAAGGAGTACTGGTTCAGACTGGAAAATTCAGTAGAGAGGTTCTGGAGAGTTCTCAGATAAAACCAATCCATGTACTACCATCTATTATGTTTCTTCCAGAGCTAATCCAGAAGGAATCATGAAGAACAATGAGGTATGTTATTACCCCATGCCTCTCAAAACAAGAATAACTGATTCGATCAGCCCCCTTCCTTCGTTTAGATGGAAACCTGATATACGTTAATTCGGTGGATTATGCCTGACAAATTACAGATGACTGATCTCCCGCCTGAAGACAAACGGCGGTTAGCCCTGACCGGTCTGGAAGTTGATATGAAAAATCGCTCCGGAAGTTTCTTTCAGAAGGATCAGGATGTCTGCCATGTAACCTCTGATTGCAGTGGAATAGAGTTTCTCACTCTGGGTAAAGCCCTGGAGTTGTATCCGTGGGTCAACGAATATGTCTGGCGGGCAGTATCAAAAGAGAAAGATAAGTTCACCCGCTACGTTGCTGCACAAAAAGATCCGCGTGGGTTTGTCATCATAGCAAAGAAAGGAACCCGGAGTGTCTACCCGCTTCAGGCCTGTCTTCTGATGTCTGACTCTCCGGTGCAGCATGTGCATAATATCATAATTGCAGAAGAAGGGTCCGAACTTCACATCATATCTGGATGTACATCGGCATCTGCACGAAGCAGTGGAACTCACATTGGAGTTACCGAGTTCTATGTCGGTAAAGGCGCAAAGGTCACATCGACCATGATCCATAACTGGGGGAAGAATATTGCAGTGTATCCCCGGAGCGCTTCAATTG
>CAZVAS010000229.1:0-2307 GCA_964625165.1 uncultured Methanospirillum sp.
TTATATCACTGCATCAAATATCGTATTGTCGATATCGAATATTCGATATCGTTTCACTATGTGATCAACATGAGAGATAATCGGGAAATAATGAGTTCATTCATGAGAAGATTTCACCGGATTGGTCATTTACGGGGATATGGTGGCCTCAAAATTCTGGTGCTCCACCTCCTCAGTGAAGGGCCGAAGAACGGGGCTGAACTCATGGATGCTATCGATGTAATGAGTCATGGACACTGGAAACCCTCCCCCGGATCTATCTACCCGTTACTCAGTAAAGCAGTTGAAGAAAATTTATTGACAAAAAGAGAAGATCGCAAGTACGAACTTACCGATGCAGGACTAGAGGAAATTAGTATGTTTAAAACCGGATGTACAAGTAACCCTGATTCCATTGAAGGAATCCTGAGTGAGATCGATAATAATCTGTCATACCTTGAAGATCTTTCAGATGATAAACTGACACCTCATTCTAGACTGCTACAAAACATCAGTCAAAAAATTAACCGGATCAATGAGGCAGTAAATTCTACAGGAAAAGAGGCCTGATATCAAAATAATACCCCTTTCTGGAATCTCAATGAACAGACATCGGCAGACCAGTATCCGGTATCTGTTCATGTAACAATGATTACGCAGCATCAGATATTCCGAATATAATCCTCCCCCTATCCCGCAGGAAAAAATGACAACCGCTATTGTGGTACAAGACCTGACTAAAAAATTCAATGATCTCGTTGCTGTAAATCAGATCTCATTTGAGATACAGCAGGGAGAGATATTCGGCCTTCTTGGTCCGAATGGCGCTGGAAAAACAACAACACTCTCCATGCTTGCAACCATGCAGAAACCTACCTACGGTTCTGCAAAGGTCCAGGGAAAAGATATCGAAAAGGACGAAGATGGAGTCAGAAAATCCATCGGTATCGTATTTCAGGATCAGAGCCTGGACGAGGAACTTACCGCCGCCGAGAACATGGACTTTCATGGACGACTCTACCGGATTCCTCCTCAAATACGAAGAGAACGGATAGATGAACTGCTTCACCTTGTCGAATTACATGAGAGAAAAAATGACATCGTGAAGACATTCTCCGGAGGCATGAGACGAAGGCTTGAGATTGCCAGGGGTCTGCTTCATCATCCGTCTATCCTGTTCCTTGACGAACCCACCCTGGGTCTTGATCCACAGACCCGAAATCATCTCTGGCAGTACATCGCAACGTTAAGCAAAGAGAAGAACATCTCCATCATTCTTACAACCCATTACATGGAAGAGGCAGACCGGCTCTGTGACCGGATTGCAATCATCGACCATGGAACAATCATTGCACTCGATACCCCTGAAAACCTGAAAAATGGAATCGGCGGGGATATCATAACGATAACAACACCAGAGTTCGAGAAAGCCCAAAAAATCCTTGTTGAGCCCTGGATAAATCGCCTTGAGGTCTATAACGACGAGGTTAGAATAAGTCTGCAGAATGCAGAGCAGCATATCAGCGAGATCATCACCATTCTGAATCAGCACCAGATTACGATTACATCAGTATCAATTCACAAACCAACTCTTGAGGATGTCTTCCTCTCGTACACCGGCAAAAAGATCCGGGAAGAAGAGGGTGACAAGAAAGATATGATGCGAAGACATCTCCGGATGAGGAGGCACTAAATGGATATTATCTATACGATCTGGCTTCGGAACATGATCCGGTACATGCGATCCAAGAGCCGGATAATCGGTAGCATCAGTATGCCTTTGTTCTTCCTGCTCTTCCTGGGATTCGGTCTGAACTCGGTTGTGAATATCCCCGGATTTGGTGAGAATTATATCCAGTTCCTGATACCCGGGATGGTTGCAATGAGTGTACTCTTCACATCGGTATTTTCCGGGATTCAGATCATCTGGGACAAACAGTTCGGATTTTTAAAAGAGACACTCGTTGCCCCGGTAACGAGACTTGAGATCATGCTTGGTCAGACCTTTGGTGGTGCAACAACTGCGGTCATTCAGGGTATTATGATCATGGTCATCTCGCTCTTTGTGGGACTGAAGGTTCAGAGTGTCCTGGGATTTCTGATAGCACTCGGGTTCATGGTGCTCATCGGTATATCCTTTACCGCGTTTGGTATCGCAATCGCATCCCGGATGGAGGATATGACCGGGTTTCAACTCATCATGAACTTTGTGATATTCCCGATATTCGGCCTTTCAGGAGCATTGTTCCCGATAAGTTCACTTCCCTCCTGGTTATCGCCGATAACCATGTTTGATCCACTCACCTACGGGGTTGAAGGGATCAGATA
>CAZVAS010000230.1:0-2300 GCA_964625165.1 uncultured Methanospirillum sp.
ACGGCAGAGAATTCACCCTTCCCTGATCCCGGCATTCCTACAATTCCTATTACCTTCATACCATATCTCCCCTTGCTCTCTGGTTCGTATTCGTACCGGTCGATGGAGTTCATCAGCAATCCTGGTTAGATCCTCAAACTGGAGAGATCGTATCCCGGTATATTCGCCCTGCTGGAGAACCAGATCAACATCGTAAGCAACATCAGGCACCACCGATGCTACCTGTTCGCTACTCCCCGGAAAGAGTGTCAGCACCACCTCAAGAAGTGGTAAACTCCTATCATGAAGCCGGGTTGTACAAAGTGCCAGTGATCGTTTCACTTCAGGTCCGAGTGCCCTTTCTTTCCCTTTCACCGTATTTAAATTCCAGTCAGGCTTGATATCAAGGGCGACGAGATCGATCAACCTTCGGGAGATCAGATCATCCAGAACTTCAGGAAACACCCCGTTTGTGTGCAGACCAACAGCAAGCCCCATCTGTTTCACCCGGTCAGCAAGATATCTGAGAGCATCAGGTTGCATCGTTGCCTCTCCGCCTGAGAAGACCACCCCGCTGATGAGCAGACTTGCAGACCTGATCATAGCAAGAACATCATCTGTGTCTTTTATGTCAGTCCCACTCTGTATCCCAGGATTCTGACAGTACCAGCACCTGACAGGACATCCCCTGAAGAAGATAACACAGACTGATCTTCCCCGCCAGTCAACTGTACTGAGAGGGACAAAACCTGCAAAGTTTATGCGGACTGGATCGGTCACTGCGGCATAAGGTTGGTGTCAGCTTTTCATCACTGTTTTCATTGGTGCCTAGTAACACAAATCCGGTGTCACGAAGTAAAGACAGACCAGAGCAAATTTACTTGCGTTACAGGAAACCAAATTGGAGTCCCCTTTTCAAAAACCGAGCCTTTATGTATCATATTACAGTACATATGAGGTATGTCAATAGTTGAGGATGCCAGGCGAGGCATCATCACCGATGAGATGAAGATCGTAGCAGCCCAGGAGGGTGTTACTGAAGATTATATCCGCCGGGGAATTGCTGCAGGTCACATTGTCATCCCAATATCACCGTACCGTAAGGTAAAGGTATGTGGTATTGGAGAAGGACTGCGCACCAAAGTGAACTGTTCAATCGGGACTTCCTCAGATATAGTTGATGTAGATATGGAAGTCGAGAAGGCAAAGGCCGGTGAGAAGGCAGGCGCTGATACCCTGATGGAACTCTCAACCGGGGGCGACTTCTTTGACATCCGCAGACGGGTGATTGAAGCAACCAGTCTCTCTGTAGGATCAGTGCCTTTGTACCAGGCATTCATCGAGGCGGCACGAAAGGAGGGAGCAGTCATTCACATGCGTGAAGATGATCTCTTCAGGATCACAGCCGAGCAGGCAAAACTCGGTACCAACTTCATGGCAATCCATACCGGTATTAACCGGATCACCCTCGAACGCCTCCAGAGGCAGGGTCGCCACGGAGGTCTTTGCTCACGGGGAGGTGCATTCCTCACCGCGTGGATGCTCCACAACGACAAGGAGAACCCACTCTTTGCAGAGTTCGACTACCTTTGTGAGATCCTCAAGGAGCATGAGGTCACCCTGTCAACCGGGAACGGGATGCGTGCAGGAGCCGTGCATGATGCAACCGACCGTGCCCAGATCCAGGAACTCATCATCAATGCAGAACTCGGAGACAAGGCTCATGAGCAGGGCATCCAGGTGATCGTGGAAGGTCCGGGACATGTGCCAGCCGATGAGATCGAGACCAACGTGAAACTGATGAAGCGGATGTCTGGAAACAAGCCCTTCTACATGCTCGGGCCGATCGTCACCGATGTGGCACCGGGGTATGATGACCGGGTAGCTGCCATCGGAGCTGCCATGTCATCCTCCTATGGCGCAGATTTCATCTGCTATGTCACTCCTGCAGAACACCTCGCGCTGCCCAACGTAGAAGATGTATACGAAGGTGTGATGAGCAGCAGGATTGCAGCACATGTGGGCGACATGATCAAGCTGAAGAAGCGGGATCAGGACCTCGCAATGGGGCATGCACGGCGCGATCTGGACTGGGACGCCCAGTACAACCTTGCCATCAACCCGGAGAGGGCACGTAAGATCAGATCAGAACGGATGCCTGCTGACAGGGAAGCCTGCACGATGTGCGGTGATTACTGCGCCCTGAAGATCGCCAACAAAGTGATCAAGAAGCTGAACTGAAGGCAGTGTCACTGGCCAGATAATAGAATCCACCTGGATTCAAAGTAGACTAACCCCTTTTTTTTACGATAATCACGGCC
>CAZVAS010000231.1:0-2277 GCA_964625165.1 uncultured Methanospirillum sp.
TGGGTTTGTTGGCACTTTGTTGTCTTTTCTTGAGGGAATGGGACTGGATATCTCGTATGGGGATAATAATGAGACGATCTTCTCTATGGTTGATACATCCCTGACCACGATCATCTCTGATCTCTCATCAGGTAACACCGAGGGATTTACGAATATACCACTCATCAACGAGACCCTAGCGTATCTGCATATATCTCCTGCAGATATCATCGTCAATCCGGAAGAGGTCACGGGCACAATGCCTGCCATCGACTCTTACAACTCCCGGACAGATGGCAATAATGCCCATTTCTGATCATCAAAGGATAAGTTCATTGTCGCATACTGCGAACCTTTTCCTGGGCACTTGGTGATTCATTCGCTGATCTCATTTCTCTTTCCTGATTACGAGCCTGAAAGCCGGACCAGTTCACTTCTGATGAGGAGAAAACTCATTCTACCGATCCTCTTCCTGATACTGGTGCTTGCTATCCTCTTCATCCAGTATAACTCCCAGATGATGCTGAACTCGTACAACGAGGTGGAGGAAGGAGGCACAAACTTCTCGCTCCTGGCAATTAATAATCTGATAACCCTCCAGGCTGAGACGCTTGAGAAAACTACTCTTGATTATGCAAAATGGGATGAGACGGCCGGGTATATCAAAGAGCCCTCTGATCTGTACGTATATAAAAACCTGCAGGCAAGATCCCTGAAAAATCTTGGGATCACCTATGTTGGGATCTCAGATCCGGAAGGGAGGATTCTCTACCTCAAGCAGTATGATCCTGATACATACACCGAGATCACTCCTGTTATCCTTCCTGTTGAAATCTTATCCTCATTCAATCCCTCCGATTACACCCGGACATCACTTGTGTATGCAAATGAGACACTTCTGCTCGTCTCACTGGCTGGGATCAGCAACTCTGAAGAAACCCTGCCCTGTTCTGGGACGATCATCTTTGGAACACCTCTTGAAAAGGCAATAACCAAAAAAGTTCACGAACTCATGCTTGATGAGTCATCCTTTCACCTCGTATCCCCAATCTATTCCGGGAATACCCCTCCTGTATTTGATATCGCTGATGGATCAACAGCCACTCTCGGTGAACAGAATGAGACCTGGAAGTCAGGAATTCTCTCGTTCACTGATCCTTCCTCCTCCTCGATCCTGCAGATCTCCATATCTGGTGACAAACACCTCCTCTCCCAGGGAAGAACATTTGTCTCTTCCTATTTCATCCGCTCTGTTCTGTTCTGCCTTATCGCCATAACCCTCGGGATTCTTATTATATTTCTCCTCTTCCGAAGGCATGATGTGGCCCGTTCGCAGATCATCGCCCAGAATAATGAACTGGCAGCACTCAAGGAGAGGCGTGAGATCCTTGACAAGTTCCACCAGGTCCTTGATCAGTACCTGTATGCCGGTCTTGAGAGTGAGCAGAACATACCCCTGATCACAAAGACGGCCGGAAGCATGCTGAAGACAGAGGCTGCATTCTATACCCGGTTTGAGGATGGGGGATACTCCCTGGTCAGTTCCTGGCCTGATGTTGGTGGCAGTGTCCATGCATGGCTGGCAGCCTTTTTCCTCTCGCAGCCTGAAATTCCTGATTCTGCGTTCTGTTCTGGTGGAGACCTGGTGATCTCTGTTGATGACCTGCCTGAAGAAGGGAGAAACCTGCTGAAAACGGTGTACCCGAGGGTCCGGATGATCGTGTCACGAGGGATCAGCGTCTCCGGGAATCAGGCCGGTGACCTCTCTCTCCTGTTATCTGGTGAAGAGCCCGAGAGCGAGGTGAATCAGATCATGTTAGATCTGATCGTTCATGCCCTGAGTGGGGAAGAGAACCGGAGAAGAACGAAGGCTGCCCTGAAAAGACGTGATATCCTGCTGGAAGCTATCGGGTACTCGGCTGCGCAGGTTATCGGTGACCTGAGCACATCCTCGATCATTGAGATCCTGCATAAGATCGTCATGAAGATGGGTGTCAGCGAGGCTCATTATTTTGCCTGGCACACCGTAGCAGGAGATCCCGTTCTGACCCATGATTATGTCTGGGTGGAGGAGACAGCAAACTTCTCGGAGGATCAACTGGCATGGACAGAGCTGCTTGAGAGTCCGTTCAGTCCCATGATCTTTGAGATAAATGATTCAGTCGCAGGTTCTGCAGAGAAGTTTTCTGCACAACAGAAGTTCCTTGACGATCGTGGGATCAGATCTATCGCCCTGATCCCGTTTTTCTCCCGGAAGGAGACACGAGGAGTCTTGATTCTTGCAGATCGCTCCCGAGA
>CAZVAS010000232.1:0-2267 GCA_964625165.1 uncultured Methanospirillum sp.
AAAAAGGAGGGTTTAGGTGATCACAGGGGTACCATAATTCCCGATTTTTTCCTGCATGTCAGGACTTAACGGTTTGATCAGTTCTGCATTATACGATGCACTCGGCGAGTACGGGAGTGTATTGTTGAAGATCTCCATCGCTGCTACTCCATATGATCGTGATTGTGCTGCAATCGTTCCCTCTTTTACTGCCGGATCAACGTCGGTGGCGAATATCGAGATCGTATTGTCGCTGTTTCTGACAATGTCGAATGTCCGGAACTGCTGTGGGAAGTCTCGCAATGATGAGGTCTCAACCTCCCAGAAACCAAGTTCAGGGTGGTCGGGATCTGGTGATACCTGGGGGGTGATGGTATTGAAATGGCGATGCCCCGCAATCCACAGGATAAGATTCGGGTATTCATGGAGTTTGTCAAGGAGCTGCTGTTCGGATATCTCAGCGACCGAGCTCCATGCCATATATTCATCAAGCGAAGAACCACTGCCTTCTACTCCGATTGGTACGTGTGCAGCAATGATCATGAGTTTTCCTTCGGCCTGACCCTGATCAAGTTCACTGACCAGCCAGTCAAACTGCTTTTGATCAAGGGAACCATGCCCGTATCCCCCGGCATCAGCATCGGTCGCAGGCTGTGTGTCATCGAGCACAATGACCTTGATCGGGATATCAGACCTCGGTTCAAAGGAATAATAGGCGATTCCTGCTTTCGCATCAGACTGATTGAATCCGTGACCCTTTGGATTCGAAGTTGTGTTGAAGAACTCACCCATCCATTCGGATACCGACAGAACATGCCGGTTCGGATCTGCGACCAGTACTTTCGGAGGTGTCTTGAAGTCAGAGACATTTCCTACACCGATGAGATCTCCATTCACTGTCCGGCCATCAATAGAGCCCATGTAGAGCCCACGGTTCCTTATACCGTTTGGATCTGTGAAAATATTTCCTATGTTGAGGATATATTCTCCGGTATAATTCGCTTTCAGGTAATCATCAGGCGGATTTGTCCCGATCCAGTTATGATCATGATTTCCAAGTGCCTGATACCATTTTATTGACTTGTTCAGTCCTGCTGCCTTGTATACATCCTGATAATCATTCAGAGGCCCGGGGACCGGATCATCCTTTACTCCGGAATCAGGGTTGATCGTCTTTCCGTCGAGAACATCAATGTACCACCGGATTTCGTTATATTGTTCGTTGTTTGCTGCATCACCGAGACTAATGCCGAAATCAAATGGGTCTTCTTTATGAAGAGCGTTTATCGTCTGGACCGCAGCATCTAGTACCTGAGTGGTAGAGAGCATAACCGGTGAATACCCTGAAGACTCACCACCCTTGTATCCATAATAGATCGCCTGGGTAGGGGTTTCTTTGTCCGAGATATGGATATCTGTCATGTCAAAGAAACGGAGCAGTTTTGCAGAATTAGTTGCCGGGGTTGTGTTACCTGCCTGTGATACGAGGTCAAGTCTTTTCTCATACCCGAGCCCTTCACCAAACGTCCAGTTTCCATATCCGTATTTTGAATATTCAGAAACCTCGTATGGAAAAATCGTTGGCGACGTTGAAGGCACGGCAACAGGTAAGATTGTCCGGTCAATCGTGGTTACTACCTTTGAATCTATTGGATAGGCTCCTGCCGCTGTTATTATGAGGAAAACCGCAAGGAGTATTCCAATTGAAGACCATGGTCTCATACCTCTACATGGTCGATTCCTTACTTATGTCTATGGTTTTTATCCGTGATCTGCCTGATATTACGGTCTGAATAAGGACCCGGGATACGTGTTATTAGGTAATCATAGAGAACTAAAAAATGATAAAACCGAAATTATCCCGGAATATTCCCTTGAATTTCTCTACGGTTTCGTGAGTCGGACCTGGCAAGAATCATCGCATCAGCATTTGTTATGATTATGCCATTTTTGGATGATGGTCGACAGTGATTGGAGAAACCATTTCAGGAAAATTCTCATTCTCTTATGATATGATTGTCTTTGATTCTCCGGGTCCTCAAAATACATCAGCCATTGTGGATGTTGTCAAAAGGGAAGCACAGCGGTGTGATTACATCGTGGTTGCCTCAATTACCGGATCAAGTGCCTTACAGATAGCGGCAACATCACCGGGAAGACCTATCATCTGTGTGACCTGTCCCCAGGGGATGTACTGGGAGGTGGATCAGATGAACCATGATCTGTTTGCAACAAATCCCGGGCTCAGATCAATCCGTGATGAATGGATTCGGGAAGGAAAGAAACGG
>CAZVAS010000233.1:0-2263 GCA_964625165.1 uncultured Methanospirillum sp.
TATATCATTCGTGACATTACAAGACGAAAAGAAGCAGATAAGATCATAAAAGAGAATGAGGAGCGATTTACTACTATATTCCAGGAAGTCCCGGATCCCCTTCTCATCTTCAGAAATGACGGTACAATTATTGATCTCAACAGGCAGTGTGAAGAGTGGTTTTCTGTTAACAAGAAGGCCTGCATCGGGCTATTTCTCCAAGATACGAACCTTTTTCAGACAAAGGATGCAGAAACGGATCTAATAGGGATCATCCAAAACCTTACTCCAGGAGAGAAAGTTGAGACACAGATCACACTCCCTGATGGAAGCAGGCGTCACACTATCCTTTCAACGCAGTCCATCACCATCGGTGGTGAACCAGCAAAGCTTCTTCTTATTAATAATATCGATGAAATAAAAAAGGCTTACCAGGCACTCACACTGGCGAACAACCAGATCAATCTTTTGACAAGCATTACCAGGCATGACATCCTGAACAAAGTTATGCTTATTTCAGGATACAGCGAGATCCTCAAGGAAGATATTGAAGATGCGACAGTGGTTCAGACCCTTGAGATCATCTCCCAGTCAGGAAAAGATATCCAGAACCTGATAGGGTTTACTAAAGAGTACCAGGATCTCGGGACAGTTCAGCCGAAGTGGCAGTCAATTCACTTCCTTATGAGAAAGCAGGTGATCAGATCAATGGTCGTAGATATCATACTCACTCTTCCGGACGCTCCTCTGGAGATATTTGCTGATCCCATGCTTGAGAAGGTACTCTACAACCTTGTGGAAAATTCAATCAGACATGGAGGAAAGATAACCAGAGTATCTTTTTCTTTTGAATATACCGGAGAAGACTGCATACTCTCCTACACAGATGACGGGGTGGGAATTCCTGAAGACGAGAAGGAGATGATCTTTGGGAAAGGGTACGGAAAAAATACCGGGCTCGGACTCTTCATCATCAGGGAAGTCCTGATTCTGACCGGGATAACCATCAAAGAGACAGGGGTACCAGGAAGGGGTGTCAGGTTTGAGTTGCACATACCTGCAGGATCCTTCAGGATTGCAACAGAAACAGTATTGTAAAAGCAAGATCTTTTTTAATACGAGAGAGGAATTTGGTCATACCAGGACCACGATGATGTTATCCTGCTATTCTCTCACACATCGAAAGTTCAGGGAAGTACCTGCTTATCTGATACCCGATGTCAGAAAGGAACTGCATGACCTCGTCTGTTGATCGGGCATGAAATGATCCGGTAAGGAGGGGTGGTTTCTCTACAGATGTATCGTATTCTGACAATCTGGCATCGGCGTGCATTCTCCAGAGCAGTGGAAACGGGGTAAGAAATCCGGATGATGGCATGAGAGCAGGTGAGGCAGGACTATACAGACTGAGCGTTATAGTAAGGCCCTGTATCTCTATTCTGAACATATTATCTGGTGAATCATCAAGGAAGTACCCGATGATCAGGTTGTCAAGATCCCGTATTACCAGCGCGAATGGGTATTCTGCATATGATTCACCGGCTTTAACCTTGTTTACGCCCTGCATAAAGGAGCGGACAATGAAACGGTCAACGGAGTCAAGGCGGTAACATAGTGCCCCATACTCAATACACGGAGTAAACCAGTCTCTCATCGTCTCCAGACAGGATTTGCAGGCACTAATCTGACCTAACAGGGAGTTGCCATCACAGCCATCATCACCAATAAAACGGGAGATCCCTTCTTCATCAAAGATAAAATCAAGATTTCGCAGGGTAACCTGAAGCGAGTATAATCTGGAGATCTTCTCATGAAGACCTGGCATCGATTCACAGAGATCCTGATCCACAGACTGTGATATGATCTGTACCTGATCAGATAAGATCTCAAGCAACCTGAACAGGCCAGGTATGGCGATTCTTCCGGCAGGGCTCACTATGGAACCGGTGATCGTGGATCGGTACGTAAATGGTATGTTTTCACTCTGAAGTAATTCATCCAATGGTGTTTCCAACTGATTCCGGGCATGACGGAGAGCAAGACTGATGATCCTGATGACCTGAATTGCCTGGCTTGACGCAGTAATTCCACGAATGATCTTGTGCTTCCGATCTGTTACCCGTGACAGGCAATAATCTGATTCGACCATTTTTCCTCGTTAATCATCGGCCCACTGGGATTGCAGGATCCGACAGGCAGATATTTTTCTTCTGGCTGCAATCGCCATAATCATTATCTCATGTAACTATGGAGAAACAGGAGGTTTATTGGGAGGTTTATATGT
>CAZVAS010000234.1:0-2250 GCA_964625165.1 uncultured Methanospirillum sp.
TGCTCCTTGCAGTTACTAGCGGTCAGAATCAGTCGTTCTTCACCGTACCGGTATCAGGCATAGCAACCCTGATGCTTATCCTGGAGATCCTGATCGCCATATACCTCGTGATCGTGAGCATCAGGGCTGAACAGTACCTGGTCACCGGGTTTGTACTCCTGCAACTGGTTCTTATCGGGGCAGCAGAGTGGACCGGACTCCAGAGCCATGCAGCGACACCTGACCTGATCATCGATCAGTTCTCTGCAATCATGGCTGTTATCATCGGAGTTATCGGAGGGCTCATCTGTATATATGCACTCGGGTACATGCGAGAATACCAGGAGCATCATCCAGACCTCTTTGATCAACGACCACGGTTCTTTGCCGTACTCTTCCTCTTCCTCTCTGCAATGTTCGGGGTGGTCTTTTCAAATAATCTCCTCTGGATGTACTTTTTCTGGGAAATAACCACGCTCTGTTCGTTCCTTCTTATCCGGTACCCTGAGACCGATGAAGCAATCGGCAATGCATTCAGGGCACTCTTATACAACCTGATTGGAGGAGCCTGTTTCCCGCTCGCTATCCTGTTCATCATCATGACAGGAGGGACTGAAAACCTCGGGCTTGGAGGCCTGATAGCAGCTGGTCCGGCAGTAGCCCTCGTTCCTGCATGCCTTATCGCCATAGCCGGGTGTGCCAAGTCAGCCCAGCTCCCGTTCTCGTCCTGGCTTGTTGGAGCCATGGTTGCACCGACCCCGGTCTCTGCTCTCCTGCACTCAAGCACCATGGTCAAGGCCGGAGTCTATGTCATTGCCAGGTTTGCCCCGGTCTTTGACGGACAGATCCTCGGAATGGTCATCGCCCTTATCGGGGGTGTTACCTTCCTCGTCACTTCCTGCATCGCGATATCACAGAGTAACGCAAAGAAAGTGCTGGCATACTCAACGATTGCAAACCTCGGGCTCATTGTGGCCTGTGCAGGAGTTGGTACTCCCGAAGCGCTATGGGCTGCGATATTCCTGATCATCTTCCATGCCATCTCCAAGTCACTGCTCTTCCTCTCGGTTGGAACAGTTGAGCACCGGATCGGGAGCAGGGATATCGAAGACATGACCGGTCTTGTGGGATCCATGCCACGGGTCGGACTTATGATGCTCATCGGTATCGCAGGGATGTTTCTCGCACCGTTCGGTATGCTCATCTCCAAGTGGGCATCAATTCACGCATTCTCTCAGGCAATCCCTCCGTTCGGAATGATCCTGATTGTAATCCTTGCATACGGAAGTGCAGTCACGGTCTTCTTCTGGGCAAAATGGATGGGAAAACTGCTGGCGATCAGAAGGTGGGAAGAGTCCATTGAGATGAAGATCTCAAAACCAGAATGGACTGCCCTCATTCTGCTCACCGCCATGACCATCATCGTGTGTTTTGGAATTGCACCGATCTCAACCTTCCTGCTTGAACCGTTCCTGGTAGGACTATATGGGCCGGTCTCGACGTTGATCTCTCAATCCAACATCATGATCATGGTTCTGATGCTCGGGCTCATCGTGGTTCTTCCATTGCTGCTGATGAAGATATTTGTCCCAAAACGACATCTCACACGGTATATGGGTGGAGTTACCGTGGAGAACGGACTCATGGAGGGAAGTCTCGGCATCAAACGTGAGATCTCACTTGGAAACCTGTATTTTGAAGATCTCTTCCCTGAAGCCGGACTTTCCCGGTATGGGTCCGCGATCACCATACTCCTGATCGCCTGTATGGTCATTGGAATCCTGGCTGGAGGAGCCATATGAACACCATCATAGCAGCAGTTCTGTTTCTCATCGCTGCTCCGGTTATCGGGGGACTGATCAGCGGAGTTGACCGGATTATTACCGCACGAATGCAGGGCAGGGTCGGTCCGCCGGTGCTCCAGCCGTTTCTCGATGTCGCCAAACTCTTTGAGAAGGAGAAGGCAGGAGTCTGGCAGGCACCGGTTGTTCTGATATTCCTGCATCTTATGTTCATGGTGGTCACCGGATTGATCTTCTTTGGAGGAGGCGATCTGCTGCTGGCAATATTTGCCCTCACCCTCTCAGAGGTCTTTTTGATCCTGGCTGCATACAGCACCAGGTCGCCATATGCCCATGTTGGTGCCGGGCGTGAACTCATCCAGCTGATAGCAGTCGAGCCGGTCATCATCATCACGGCTGTCGGGCTCTACCAGGTGACGGGAAGTTTTGCAGCGAGCGATATCTTCTCGTTTGCCGGACTTCCCATTCT
>CAZVAS010000235.1:0-2241 GCA_964625165.1 uncultured Methanospirillum sp.
CACAACGAGAAGATCCGCCTCAGGTTTTTGAGAGTATTCACCTTTCATTTACTCTGAGAGGGGATCTTGATGATCAGGCGGTAGCCGAAACGATACGCGATGTGATGACGATGAGTTGTCCGGTTGCAGTTATGGTTGGAAAAACTGTGTCATTATCATGGGATTATCGCATCGTCAAAATGTAATGGCTTAAATATTGAATAGTGCCAGATTCCTGGCATAAATTTCTTACGGTCTATTGCAGTTCTTCTTCCACTGCTGATGCATCCAGATAATGAGGGAGATATCAGCATCTTCGTTCAACCGGTAGATCTTATGATTTGACCGGTAATACGTCTCGATAATCCCTGCATCTCTTAGTATCTTCAGATGGTTTGATATCTGGGTCTGTGTTTCATCAAATATCCAGTTAAACTCACAGACACACTGGTCCCGGGTTTTTAGCATCAGGAGAATCTTTAGCCGCAGGGGATGACTGACGGCTTTTATCATCTCTTCCATGTGGGAGACATATCCGCAGTTTAAATCAGACTTCACCTGGTTTAATTCGTCTTCCCAGTCCTCTCTGAGTGCACAGTCTGCCGGGCAGCATCGGGTACTACTCATGGATTACATCACTGTCCTGAAATTGATTCTTCGTGCCCGATGGCATATGTAAACATATTCTTTCATTTCATAAAAAACTGAATTCCGGATCCTCCCTTTTCCTTCTCTCTTGCTGATATCATTCTGGTGATTTCAATGGAGTTTGAAACCGTTCAGATACGTAAGATAGAAGGAGCATGTGGCTTATGTGAAGAGTATTCAGAGAAGAACAGTACAACTCCCCCAAAGATTGCAATTCTCTCCTGTGAGGGTGCATGTGCCAGAGGTGAAGTCTCACGTCGTGCTGCAAATCTGATCGCTCATCACCTGGCGAAAGAGGAGACGGTCCGGATATGCCTGGGTGGAGCCTTTACAAAGAATACTGGTCAGAGAAACCTCGTCCGGCGGTCTGAAAAGAGTCTTGCAATTGAGGGATGCTTTGTCTCCTGTGCCTCACGTATGATGCAAGGAGTGCTTCCTGATTACAAGCCAGAGATTATCCTTGCAGATTCGCTCTATGATGAATCCCTACCGTTCGGGATAGATGAAGTCTCAAGTGAAAAATTCGATGAATACGCACAGGTGGTCGCTGAAAAAGTTGTGGATGGGTATATCCGGAATGTTCAGTCTTCAGGAGAGAGATAAATCTCCCTCCTTGTTCTGATAATACCACTTATTCTTGAGCCAAAGTGCGACGTTCACCAGGCTGATTAAAACCGGGACTTCAACAAGCGGTCCGATAACTGTTGCAAATGCCACCGGTGAGGCGATGCCAAAAACTGCAATAGCTACTGCGATTGCAAGTTCGAAGTTATTTGACGCTGCCGTAAATGAGAGTGTTGCCGATTTCTGATAATCGATTCCGATCTTCCAGCTCATCCAGAATGTAGCCATGAACATGATCAGGAAGTAGCAGGTCAGAGGGATTGCTACTCTAATCACATCGAACGGTACCTGGATGATGTATTCACCTTTGAGTGAGAACATCACGATGATCGTGAAGAGTAGCGCCAGAAGGGTTATTGGTGATATTCTTGGAATATATACCGTCTCAAACCAGGTCTTCCCCTTTATCCTGATGAGAATGATCCTGCTCAAAAGACCTGCAAAGAAGGGTATACCAAGATAGATGAACACACTGACAGCGATCTCTGCCATTGTGATAGTTACCGCAGTACCACCCAATCCTAATACCCGGGGAAGCACTGTGACAAAAATCCAGGCATAGAGGGAGAAGAAGATGACCTGAAAGATTGAGTTCAACCCGACTATTGCAGCACAATACTCGCTGTCTCCTCCGGCGAGTTCATTCCACACAATGACCATTGCAATACACCGTGCAAGTCCTACAATGATTAGGCCGTACATGAGGAGTGGCTGGTCACGCAGAAAGAGTATGGCCAGGACAAACATGAGGATCGGACCGATGAACCAGTTCTGAACTAAGGAGAGCCCAAGTACTTTCTTATCCTTAAATACCCGGGGAAGTTCCTCGTATCGTACCTTGGCAAGTGGTGGATACATCATGAGGATGAGCCCGATAGCTATCGGGATTGAGGTCGTTCCGATAGAAAAACCGGTGATAAATGAAGGAGCTGATGGGACAAGATAACCGATAACGATTCCAAGGATCATCGCTGAAAAAATCCAGAGCGT
>CAZVAS010000236.1:0-2215 GCA_964625165.1 uncultured Methanospirillum sp.
CCTGCCCCGTTCGGACCGAGCAGCCCGAATATCTCACCCTTCATAATGGTGCAGGATATGTCATCCACAGCCCGGACTGTATTTTTACCTCCGAAGACTTTGGTCAGATGTTCAGCACTGATGATCACGGTATTTTCCAGATCATCCTTTAGATCTGAATCTGGTGTTCTGACAGTCCCGGTCATCAAGTTCCTCCTGAAAGATATGGTTCCACTTACTTCTCTATCTGGATCTGGATGGTATAAAATCACCAGACCCTCGTAAACTGTGAGTCCCCGAACTTGTTAATTTTGGACTGTCCAATTTTAGGGTATGGTTCCTGTCAGGGTACACATCTCTGTCTCACTGGTCTTCATCATGCTCGTACTCATCTCCAACTGCCTGGTCTCTGGAGATACGGGTTTGTCTGATACCAGGCATGAGACAAATGAGAATGTCAGCTCTGATATTGGGTACAACTCAGGGGGTTCCCTCTCACTGACCTCGAAAGAATCTGTGAATGCTTCACATCTTCTCCTGTCTGAAGCAGATATTGACAGACAGAAACATGCACCCGGACTCCTGCACCGGTTGGTGAACCAGTCAGTCCAGTCATCTTCCTTACAATTAGCCACATCTCGCGACCTTCCCAGGTCCTTTGACTGGCGAAATCATAACGGGGACTGGACAACCCCGGTGAAGGACCAGGGAGAGGAGTGTGGGAGCTGCTGGGCATATGCCGCAGTCGGGATTCTGGAGTCCCATCTGAAGATTAGATCAAAAAATCCGAACCTCTCTCCTGATCTCTCTGAACAGTACCTGCTCTCATGTGACTGGGATGATGACGGGTGCGATGGTGGCGACTTTGAGACCGCCATGGCCTACCTCGTTGACACTCCCGGTCCGGACGGGAAGATCGGGACAGTGAACGAGTCAGTCTATCCTGTTGATAACACCGATGACTCCTGCGCAGATCTCGGAGATGCAACCCGGTATAAAGCAGGGCACTGGGCATATGTCAACGCCTCTGCAGAGGATGATGCTGAGATTGCCATACCCCCTGTAGACGAGTTAAAAACCGCCATCTACCTGAAAGGGCCTATTGCAGCAGGTGTTGATGATGACGATGCGTTCGATGAGTATGAAGGCGGGATATTCTCAAGCACTGTTCCACCGCCTGAAGAGACAACCAATCATGCTGTGATCCTTGTCGGATGGGGCAACGAAAATGGGACCGAATACTTCATCGGGAAGAACAGTTTTGGAACTGAATGGGGTGAAGACGGCTGGATCAGAATAGCGGTGAACTCGTCACGAGTTGGTGAGGGTGCAGTATACCTTGATGAAGAATAGATAGACGACTGTGAAAAGATTTAGAGGGACTGGGAAGCCATCTCTACATCTTCTTCCTTGATGGTCTTGCGACCAGCGTGCTGTGCGAGCTTGTTTGCCTCACGGGCAAGCTGTGCGATGTAGTCTTCTGCCATCTTAACAAGTGCCTCTGCTGCGTCGCTGCCGACACGTTCTGCACCGTTATTCTTTGCGATTCTGGTTACTGCTGCAATTGGTAAGTCTGCCATATTTTTCCTACCTCTAAAGATAATATCCTGAATAAGATATAAAAGCTATGCTTTTAATCAGAAAATATAGTGTTTTTCCAGGTATGTCACAGGGCTGCTGACTGACTATGACACCTCTCTGAAAATCCCTGGTATCCGGCCTGATGATATCCACCAGTTCATTAGAGTTGCTGCCTCTCCTCCTGATTTTCTACAAATTTTCGGGCTATATTTCCATTTTAGTGCTGAAATGCTGAAATCTTGATCCCTCCCTCCTTTTTCGATGATAGAACCCGACACCCTCAGAGTTTGTGGAATCCGTCTCTCGATGTATCAACATCCCTGTGTGCCAGCAACAGATCAAACGAGAAGCGCGGCAGACGCAGATCCTGTCCCTTAATGCGTGGAGTCAGAGATCAGAGCAGGGATATTTAGAACTCACCTTATTTTTTTCAGTCTCCTCTCCAGGTATCGAGAAACGATTTTACCACTCCTGCCTAACTCTCGATCATGAAGAATACTATCCTCATCTGTGGTCTGCTTCTTTTGTCTCTCTGTGTGTTGAGTGTGTATGCTGAGCCGGTAATCTCTGATGAGAACCTGACAGAGATGTCCTATGAGGATATGGTCACCCTGCCGAATGGAACAACGATCAATGTGGTTGTTTTCATGCCGAT
>CAZVAS010000237.1:0-2199 GCA_964625165.1 uncultured Methanospirillum sp.
CGCATAACACACAGAATAGTTAAAGGACTCCCCCGCCCACCTCATAAGGAATGATCATCGTTCGTCGGGACATTTGTGCCTATTGTGGCTGCTGCATTTCAGTCTGCCCTGAAGGTGCACTTGAGCTAATAGATGCCTATCTGGACGTGGATGCAAATACCTGCATCACCTGTGGCATCTGTGTCCGTGCATGCCCGCTCGGGGCACTGGAGGTTAAGAAATGAAGAGCACCTATGATATGCTCGTGATCGGAGGCGGACCTGGCGGTGCATATGCAGCAAAGACCGCGGCTGAAAAGGGTTTATCTGTCCTGATGGTCGAGAAACGACCCGCTCCGGGTGCCCCTGTCAGGTGCGCAGAAGGTGTCGGGAAAGAACTGCTCCGTGAGTTTATGAAACCCGACGAGCGCTGGGTGGCAGCAGAGATCGAGCGAGCTCATCTCATCGCCCCGGACGGGTTCAAGATGGAACTGAACCCTGAGAAGGCTGGTGCTGAAGTCGGGTACGTGCTTCACCGTAAAGTGTTTGACCGTGAGCTTGTCTGGCAGGCTGCAGCAGCAGGTGCGGACATTATGGTCAAGACCCGTGCATGCTCCCCGGTTATGGAGAACGGGGTCGTCAAAGGCGCCCTCCTCGAATATAACGGCACCGTTACCGAGGTGAAGGCTGACCTCACAATAGCAGCAGACGGTGTAGAATCCAAGTTTTCCCGCTGGTGCGGAGTCAACACCACTGTCCCGCTCAGGGAGATGGAGACCTGTGCCCAGTACCTGATGACCGGCATTGACATCGATCCCCATGCAACCGAGTTCTTCACCGGCAACGATGTGGCTCCGGGTGGCTATGTCTGGATCTTCCCGAAAGGTGACAAGACCGCAAACGTTGGGATCGGTATTGGTGGAGACCGGGGTGGAAAGCCGGGAATCAGGCCGAAAGACTATCTTGACCGGTTTGTACAGAAACATTTCCCGAATGGGAAGACAATAGAACTGATTGCAGGTGGTGTCTCTATCTGCCGGCCTCTTGAGTCCACTGTTGCGGATGGTCTGATGATCGTCGGAGACGCTGCCCGTGTTTCTGACCCGATAACCGGTGGAGGTATCTACGCAGCCCTGTACACCGGAAAGACCGCAGCAGAGGTCGGTGCCGATGCGGTTGCAAAAGGTGATGTCAGCAAGAAGAATCTCATGAAATACGATGAGACCTGGCGTTCATCCTACCTCGGTAAGGCACTTGATCGGAACTACCAGATCAAGGAGGTCTTTGTCAAGCTGAGTGACGATGACCTGAATGCGATCATCCATTCGGTTGCAAAGATGAACATGTCCGAGTTCAACACGCTTAACCTTGTCAAAAACATCATCACTGCCAACCCGAAGGTTGCACTGAAACTCGGGAAAGCAGGACTCAAGAGTCTGATAGACTCATTCTGATTTTTTTCTGCAGATGTAGATACGTGGGTATGTTACCCGGTTATCGGCTGAAGATTCCACTCTTTGTCGAGATGAATCCAGTATCCTCTGGATGGGTACATCATCGCACTGATGCCTCCATCCCTGAATATCGGGGAGTCATATCTTTGGGTGGTTGCGTTATATCCCATCACATACGACCAGGATTCATCCAGTGAACTCAAGGCATCACCAGCCTCTGCAGCCTGTATTCCCGGAAAACCGATCATGTTCCAGCCCTTTACCAGATGAACCGGTGCCGGGACTGTTCCAGGATCAAAGATCAGGGGAACAGATGTCTTACTTGTAGCATAGAGCCAGTATCCATACAGGGGCTGGACAGGGTCGTCAGCCTTCATTGGGATCCAGGAACCGTTGGTGAACGAATAGAGACTATGTCCTGATGAATCGACATCTCTGAATATTCCGGCGGTATTGTGCCCGGATGCAAGGATCGAGGGGGTGGATATGAAATTCCATCCTGCCTCAAGTTCCAGAAGGTACCCGCCTCCCCCCGTTTCGTACTGGGTCTGAAGTCCGGTTAAAGGATAGCGATCAGTGTTGTCGACACTTATCGTATATGGTGTATCACCCACGCCGCTTGCCCCGATCTCATTTCCTGTGTAATTGCTCCAATGATTGCCAAGGAACCCTGAAAAGGTTGCGTTCCCATAGTTGTACCTGACCCGTTCACCAGTATCCCAGGTATTTGATGTCTCAACCTGCTCTGTCTGCTGGTTCTTTCCTGG
>CAZVAS010000238.1:0-2160 GCA_964625165.1 uncultured Methanospirillum sp.
AAATATCTCAAAGATGTACCAATACTTTATACTATTTTCATGGGCTTTTCGATATATTTTCTTTTATTTGCCATGATGATCTATGTGCCCTTTTTGCTCAAGAGTGAGTTCAACTTTGCTTCAGGATTATCTGGAATCATGCTCGCCGTCCCGGGAATAGCCTGTGTAATGATGGCACCAAAGGTACGGTATTTTGCAGGCAGATATTCATTAATCCGAGTAATTATCGCGGGATTTGTTCTTGTAGGAGTATCTTTGTTAGTCATTACCCTAGAGCCCTCGATAATCGGAGTGTTTCTTTTATTACTCCTGTTTGGATTAGGGCTTGTACTTGCGCAGACATGCATTGACGCACAGATTATTCAGATATCTCCACTTGAGGCAAGAGGCGGAGTGATCTCAATTTATAGTTGCATGAGGTACGTTGGTCAAAGTTTTTCCCCAATTTTTTTAGGGATAATTCTGGCATATTCAGGTATTAGCGCTGTTTTTGTAACAGCAGGTATTTTAGGATTGTTTGTTGCTTTGATGACGTATAGAATGAAATTTTTATTTGAGAATACTAGTAAAACTCACATTAGTGAGTGTATAACCAATCAATAGTGCAATAATGAAATTACCCCACCTTTTGCTGCAATGGAAAGGAGGGGATATTACAACCAAAAATTTCTATAAATGTCTGATAGGCACATAACAAACGTTAGTATGCCTGGTAATAGGAGGAAAAAAGGATCGCAGAGATGCGATCCTGTCTGACAAACGTCAGGGCAATGGAGGATCAATCCATTGCGTAATTATTTTTCAAAGGGAGGCACCAGTCAGACCCGGACAGGAGGTGTATATGAAGTTATACGGCACGGATGTAGGAGGACATTGCGGTATGACTCTGTGTGGTGTATCCTGTCAGGGATGGACAGGCAGGTGATAGGTTTATCCGGGCTGGCTGATCTCCCTGTGACATACATGAGTTGTGTGAAACACCGTATAAAGGATCATGAGGAAACAAATATGTCACAGTTTCACATGAAACCAGACCTTTTGTGCAGAGGAATTTTTTTCAGAACCTGACTGGAACCCAGATAACAATATCTGACCCGGACTACTCGTTGCATCTGGTTTCAGCAGTTACGATCATGAAACCAGTTTCTCCGGTTTTTCCACCAGATATCTGAAAGAAGAATGCAGAAAATGTTGCAACCGGTTGCAACGATCTTTTTTCCCGCATCAACTAGACCCTCTGGTTGATACAAATATTCATGGGAATCTGCCAACGCGGCACCATGAAACATGAAGACGGGATCTACAGAGCAGTGGTATCTCATGCGAGAATACCATTCCGTTGATACCGGCTGCAACAGCAGATCCAGGGATAATACAATCAGGAAGTCTGGGTCGTTACATCCTCTATATTTTCCGCGTCAGTCACCGGCCTGATATGTCCGGCAACTTGGGGAGGAATAGACTCGTAATAGTCTGCCACTGCATCCGAACCTTGCATGACCAGGATATAATGTGCCACACCCCATCCCGGATATGTAACCGTTCCAATCACAGCAGCGTCATCGCTTCCCCGAACATAGGTCTGGCGATAAGCAGTGTGATCTGTACTCTCTTCCTTTATCGGGTCCTTGGTCTTACAGATTCGGAACCCAAGTTTACTCATATAACTGCTCTGAAACTGCTGGATCTCATTGATAGTCATAGGTTCCGGAGTATGGGTAAGAATGTAGGTGAGCCGGGAGTTCGTATCAGGAGACACAGCCTTAAGGGTAACATCGTCGGGCTTGGCGGTCTCATTAGCATCCATAGAGACACTCCATCCCACCGGGGTATCGACCTTGACCCAGGATCTGGCCTCTGACGGTTGCCAGGATTCAGTTATCACTCCAGATGAACAGAACGTAAGGAGAAGGAACAGGAGCAGAAGAAATGAACACCGGGGTAGTAGTCTGAAAGTGTCAGGTCGCCTGATCGAAAAGGAGTGAAATATCATGGATCATACTTGTCATCTGGTGAGTAAACCCCTTCTGTTTGTATCGTGGTGAAAACGAAAAGGGAGGATCAACCTGTGGTGAACCGTGCCATTTCTCGTGAGATTTTGTCGAGTGATACGGTTGCATCCTGGATTGCCTGGGCAATACAGTCGAGTGCGACTGATGA
>CAZVAS010000239.1:0-2147 GCA_964625165.1 uncultured Methanospirillum sp.
TCCAGATTCAGAAAATGGGTCTATTCTTACCTTTCAAAAATTAGCGAAGTACTGAGGATGGATGTCTCTGCTGCCATTTGTCAGGAATTATATGCAAATGTCATGGAACTTTATATCAGATGTTCAGCCCATACCATTAGTAACAGACGATAGATATGCCAGAACCGATATCTGATAGCCTACTCTCTAAAGCAGGCGAAAAAAGTTCGTTTATTATTCTGCTGTGTCTTTTTGGTGTCATTGCAGGTGTCAGGATCCTGTTAACAGGATTGATATTAAGCCCACAGATCTTTGAAGATGAACTGGTGTATGATATCATTGCCAGACAGATCTATAACGGGGCTCTGCTCACCACCCATCTGCCGTATCCCCCTTGGCCTTTCTCACCCGGATATTCATTTGTTGCCAGCCTCGCATACCTGTTCAGTCCCGATAAGTACGTTGTATATCATGACATGCTGGCCATCAATGCCCTTTTGACAACCAGCATCATCTTCCCTGCATACTATCTCCTGAAATCAGCAACATCAAGAGGAGTTGCATTATCCGGTGCCCTTCTTATTGCACTCCTTCCCGCGGTCACCATGAACAGTTATGTTCTGATGAGCGAGGCACTGTTCATTCCCCTGACCCTGTTTTCAGTCTGGTTTGTAAAAGAGTCATTCTCAACAGACAACGCATCCATTTGGGATATTCTTACAGGATTATCAGTATTTATCCTCTACTTCACTCGTGGAACTGGTATCTCCATGGTAACAGCTCTGGTTCTCACCATAGCCTGGTTGTTTAAGACAGGGTACCTGCAGTTCACGAAGACTATACAGAAAAAGTTGATTTTTATCGCAGGTCCGGGTTTACTGTTATACCTCATATGGGCAGTTGATCAGTTGCTTATGAAGGGTTCACTCCCGTCAGGATACAGTACCAGTTACTATACTACCTTGGTAACTGAGGCGCTAACCCGCAATCCTACCCATCTGGTCTATGTCTTCCTGCAGCATCTGGACTATCTACTGCTAGGATCGTTCATCATCTTTCCGTTTTTGGCAATTATCGCAGGGTACTCATACATACGACCCGCACTCCAATCATATTCATCAGGGCAGAAAAAACCGGAAACAAGATCTGGAAGCATCCCAGCACTCCTATACTGCTCTATTTTCTCCATTATCCTCTTTTTATTCACAATGGCCCACATGTGTAACCTCTCATACGAATACTCGATATGCGGGAGGTACGTTGACGCTATCATACCACTGATCATCATAGGAGGGATCATCGGGCTCGACCGGCTGACTTGTGCAGGAGACACAGCCACTTTCCTGAAACCCGCTCTTGCCAGCCTCATCTTTACGGTAATCCTAACTTATGTAGCAATGCTCCCCTTCGCTCATCAGCCGAACAACAATGCCGCAATTTTTTACCTGTACTCCCTGGTTTCAGGGAATATGGTAACCTTACTCTCCCTCCTAATAGGAGGGGTCCTTACCCTTCTCTGTGGAATTGTCATCTGGTTTAGAAAAGGGATTGTTCCGTATCTTGTTCTGATAATTCTGCTTACACTTTTCAGTTCGATCGCGATCACCGCTTGGGAGGTCCAGACCGCACGAAGTTTTGGATCCACACTCCCCTTCTGCCAGGCAATCAACTCATTACCTGGCGACCAGATCGGCATCCTCTGGGATACATCATCAGATACAGATGGCTGGGATAAGATGGTCTATTACACTCTCAAGTTCTGGCTCGGGGACAGGGTATCTGAACTGGATCAAACAACCCAACCATCCGAAAAAGCCTGGCTTGTCACAAAGGCCCAAAAAGGAGAACCGGTATTGAGTTACGGAGATTATCGCGTTGTTCCATTCCAACTAGGAGGAGTTACTCCCCAACCCTTTTCCTGATCTCACGTTCTACAAAATCCAGAATTGTTACAGGGGCTAGTGCTCCGTCGATTACTACAAACCGCCCGGGCTCTGCCCTTGCACGGTTCAGGTAATTATTCTGAACCTGCGTTAGCACCTCTGTCTTCTCAAAGTGCTCTGTAGCACCTCTTTTCTGTGTCCGGGCGAGGGCGGTTTCCACCGGCAACACGAGTAGAAAGGTCATGTCAGGAATGATGGTCCAGCCATTATGAACCGCGGAAAGCC
>CAZVAS010000240.1:0-2131 GCA_964625165.1 uncultured Methanospirillum sp.
TCAGGAATTTACCTACTATTCTTAAATTATCAGATATTCTTTGCAAGGTATTATGGCTCTGCAAAGACACCGGCTGAGACGACCATGTCATCTCCAGCCAGTTCTGAATATCCCAGTTTTAATCTATTCTCATATCCGGACTTTGGATCTGCGTAGAAATAGTACGTAAATCCACCACCATTTTTCGCATTGGTTATCATCTGTCTGACAGGATACTTTCCATAGGGCTCCTGAACATTGAAATAATTCTGACCTACACGTCCGGGAAGGAATGAATTCGCCAGAATTGTCCCATTCAGATCTACTGCATAGATGAACATTTCTGGATCAGAGAATGAACCGTTCGGATCGTTAAACTCCTTGATAGCATCATTTTTTCCATGTTCATTCACGTACGACTTAGCTTCTTCTACCTTCGTCGTCAGTTGTTCCCTTACATCCGGCGAGAAGTTGACCTGCACATCACCCATGTACCTGCCGTTACCAATCACCCAGTCTTCATCTACCGGCTTGATATATGATACCTTGAATTCAGGTTTGTTTTCTGCATCAGGATTATTATATACATAATACCAGAAACCGCCCCCCTCTTTTGCCAGCGAGAGTTTTTCTCCCCCTATAGAAACCCCATTGATATCAGTAAAGGTGGATTCATTGGATCCTAGTTTATCAGGATGGAACGGATGAGACAGAGTAGTCCCATTCATGCTGAAACCAAAGATATATGATCCGTTAACCGTGAATGGCCCGGTCTGATTATTAAAAACCTTTAGTGCCTGTTCTTTTCCGACTTCATCGACGTATTCCAAAGCATCATTTACCGTGCCGGTCAGAGATTCTCTCATCAGTTCAGGGGAACTGTTCGGAATTGAGTACATATCTCCATATATACCAGAACCGAGCCACCAGTTTTCATCAACCCGCTTCACATAGGCAAGCTTTGGTTCTGTCTTTCCAGTGAAAGGATCCTCGTACTTATATGTTACAAATCCGCTTCCATTCAGAGCAGTATCCCTCATCATGGAGATCATGTGCTTTCCATCAGGATCGGTGAGGGATAATTTATTCTCTCCTTTATATTCTGGATGAAATGGATGAGCAAGATTTATCCCTGAAAAATCATACGCCCAGACATACACATTCCCTCTTATGAATGAGCCATTGGGATCTGCAAACATCGCAAGAGCAGAGTCTTTCCCAACCTTTTGTGAGTAAAAAGAGGCCTCGTTAACAAAATTAACGAGATCCTGAACTGATGAGACGTTCGGGGCTGGTAATGTGGTTTCGGTTTCTGCTGCAAAACAGCAGGAACTGAAGATCAGAACCAGAACTCCAACAATCAGATACCGGTACAACATATGGGATATCTGGTTGAAAAGTATTTGAGGATAATGATACTACAAAAGAAAGATGATAAAAACTGGGCATAAATCCTGTATATTCGGGCTGATTGAAAGGACCATGCTCGTTAGCCGGTCACAATATGGGGCTTATACTGCCAACGCAACCGGTGATCTTCTGATACGGATCAGGAAAGGAGTGTATGAAAGCAGTATTATGAGATCATAATACTGCATATGAGTATTCTATTGCTGAGAATACAATGTTGAAGATTGTAAGGATGTTCTTGCTAGTATTTGAAAACTCTATGAAGAGTTGGCCGGTGCTCTTGGTGCAGGTCTTGCATCAGGGTGAGCTTTCCAGAAGTCATTCAGTGCAGTAGTTGCCTTTCCTGCATCTCCGCTGTCAATGGCGGTCTGAATTGATGAAACATCAAATCCTTTGGCAGTAAGGTTGGTCACTGTCTGTTTTATCCTGTCCATTGACATTGGAGGTCGTGCTTCCGGATGCTGATCATAGAGATCGTTTAAAAGTTTAAACGCACCCTGATTGTCACCCTTGTCAACAGCTGCCTGAATCTGTGAAACATCGTAACCTTTTGCGGTAAGGTTCTGCAGAGTCTCTTTCATATGATCAGCATAATGTGCTCCACCAGGTTGCTGATTATCAGGAGCTGCTGCACTTACTGATACAAGCAGTGTTGTGAAGATTATCAGAGTGAATACACTCCCAATCAAGATTTTTTTCATGAAATACTTCCTATTCTGGTTTTTGAGAGAGAATCTATTAT
>CAZVAS010000241.1:0-2126 GCA_964625165.1 uncultured Methanospirillum sp.
GTCAGGCTCCTGTCAGGGTTGAGATCCCTGATCGGATATCAGATCTTCAGCGTCCTGCAGGGTACGACGTCATCTCTGCCGATGGTGATGGGAGCTACTCCGGTGTTCAGGGCAGTGATCATGGGTATCAGGATTCTGCTGTGGCCAGTAATTCAGGGCCTGAACTCCCCGAACGCGCACATGAGCAGGAGGAAGGCTGGACGCCTTCTGATGACGAGGATGATGAGCCGTTCGCGTATACTCTTGTCCGTGTTCTGGCAGATATGGAACCGTTTATGGGAGTGGACGGCCGGACTTATGAGATTGCAACCGGTGATATCCTTACTCTTCCTGGAAGAAATGCCCAGGTGCTTGCAGAACGCGACATAGTCTTAAATATAAATCCGGGCTAATAATGTAGGTATTCTCTATACCCAGATGAGGCTCATTTTATGAAGATGCCATCAAAATTCAGGACATACTGCCCGTTTTGTCGCAGTCATCAGCAGCACGAGATTGAGAAGGTTAAGAAGGGCAAGACCACCGGTCTTCACTGGATCGACCGCCAGAAAGCCCGCCGTGGCCGTGTCGGTAACATGGGTAAATTCTCCAAGGTTCCTGGAGGAGACAAGCCGACCAAGAAGATCAACGTCCGGTACCGCTGCACTTCATGCCACAAGGCACACCTGAGAGCAGGATACCGGCTGGGCAAGTTTGAACTTACGGAGTGAGACAAATGGTAGAAGCAAAACGTGAAACCCGAAGCAGGTTTGTCAAGGTAAAGTGCCCGGACTGTGAGAACGAGCAGCTCGTCTTTGAGAAGGCCAGCAGTACTGTTGCCTGTGTTGTCTGCAGTCACGTCCTTGCCACCCCAACTGGTGGAAAAGCAGATATCAAGGCAGAAATCATATCTGCATTTGAGTGAGCAGGTAATGCAGGAGAGAGTGTGGCCAGAAACAGGCGAACTTGTCGTCTGCTCGGTCAAGAATGTAAAGGATTTTGTAGCCTTTGTCACACTTGACGAGTACAACGATCAAGAAGGGCTGATCCCGATCTCTGAGATCGCCCGCGGCTGGATTAAGTACATCAGAGACCATATCAGGGAAGGACAGAAGGTCGTCTGCAAGGTACTGAACGTCGATTCGCAGAAAGGCCATATCGATCTCTCCCTCAAAGATGTCAACGAGCATCAGCGACGTGAGAAGATCAGGATCTGGAAGAACGAATCGAAGGCACGAAAGTGGATCGGATTCGCAGCTGCGGAAGCAGGCCGGGAGGAGTTGATCCCTGCCATAACCGATGTACTATATCGTGAATATTCCGATCTTCACCCTGCCTTTGAGGAATTTGTTGTTGAAGGGCGTGAAGCCCTTGACAAACTCGGTCTTGATGCACCGATCGCTGATGCTCTGTACAAGATAGCAACAGAGAATGTCAAACTGCCGACAGTGACGATAGCAGGAGATCTCTTCCTACAGTCAACCAAGTCGGACGGTGTCAATATCATCAGACGTGCTCTCAGGAGTGCAGAGCCAAAATCTGAAGATGAGCATGTCGAGATCATCTATCTCGGTGCTCCGAACTACCGGATCAAGGTCTCTGCCCCTAACTATAAGGAAGCCGAGAAAGCTCTTGAGAAGGCCTCCAGTGCAGCAATCGGGGTCATGAAACGTGCCGGCGGGGATGGCCGGTTCACCCGGAAGGCAAAAGCTGGTAAACACGTATGAAAGGTCGAATCAGGCAGTGTCCTGTTGACCACCTCTATACTCTTTCTGAAACCTGTCCTCAATGTGGGCATCCCACGGTTACTCCGCATCCTGCCCGCTATTCTCCACAGGATCATCTTGGTTCATACCGGAGGATGGCACGGTGATGGAAGATATTACGGTTGTCTTTGACGAAGCGGTAGCGCCTGAGGACCGTCATGCACCAGTACTGATCGAAGGGCTGCCTGGTATCGGTCATGTTGGTAAACTCGTGGCTGAGCATATGATCAGCGAACTCGGAGCAGTCAAGATCGCTGAAATCCACTCTATCTACTTCCCGCCACAGGTTATCCTCGGTGAAAACGGAGTAGTCAGGCTCTGCAATAATGAACTGTACCGGTACTCGGGTGAGAAAGGTACATTTCTCTTCCTGATCGGGGA
>CAZVAS010000242.1:0-2124 GCA_964625165.1 uncultured Methanospirillum sp.
GTATGACTGACAGCAAATGCCCGGTAACCGGCAGAATGAGCATGCAGGCAACAGGAGAGGGCAGATCTATCAAGGACTGGTGGCCTCACCAGCTGAACCTCAGGATCCTTCATCAGAACTCGCCGCGATCAAACCCGATGGGCGAGACCTTTTGTTATGCCAGCGAGTTTAAGACACTTGACCTAGCTGCAGTAAAGAAGGATCTGGCAGACCTGATGAAGAATTCACAGGACTGGTGGCCGGCAGACTTTGGTCATTACGGTCCCCTCTTCATCCGAATGGCATGGCACAGTGCCGGGACGTACCGAACCAGTGACGGCCGGGGAGGAGGGAGCGGTGGACAGCAACGGTTTCCCCCGCTTAACAGCTGGCCTGACAACGTGAACCTCGACAAGGCACGCCGACTCCTCTGGCCGATAAAACAGAAGTATGGCAGGAAGATATCATGGGGTGACCTCATGATCCTTGCCGGTAATGTTGCACTTGAATCGATGGGATTCAAGACCTTTGGCTTTGGAGGCGGACGCGAGGATTTCTGGGAGCCGCAGGAGGACATCTACTGGGGTTCAGAAGATACATGGCTTGGAGACCAGCGGTACTCAGGTGACCGGGAACTGGAAAAGCCTCTTGCTGCCGTGCAGATGGGTCTGATCTATGTCAACCCTGAAGGTCCGAATGGAAAACCTGATCCACTCGGTGCTGCCAAAGATATCAGAGACGTCTTCGGGCGTATGGCCATGAACGATGAGGAGACCGTTGCTCTTATTGCAGGGGGACATACCTTCGGAAAGACGCATGGAGCCGGTCCTGCATCGCATGTAGGGCCGGAGCCGGAGGCTGCAGGTCTTGAAGAGCAGGGACTTGGCTGGAAGAGCGACTTTGGTTCAGGCAAAGGCAATGAGACGATCACAAGTGGTATTGAGGTTACATGGACCGCCACACCAACGAGATGGACCAACAATTTCTTCAGAAATCTGTTCAGCTTCGAATGGGAACTGGTGAAAAGTCCGGCAGGTGCGTACCAGTGGCAGCCGAAAGGCGGAGAAGGAGCAGGAACGGTTCCTGACTCTCATGATCCAGCAAAGCGTCATGCCCCGGGAATGCTGACCACCGATCTTGCGTTGAGATTTGATCCGGCATACGAGAAAATATCCAGGAGGTTTTACGAACATCCGGAAGAACTTGCAGAGGCATTTGCCAGAGCCTGGTTCAAACTGACACATCGCGATATGGGACCGCGAACCCGTTATCTAGGGCCTGAAGTTCCTGCTGAGGAACTCATCTGGCAGGACCCGATCCCGGCGGTGAATCATCCGCTGATTGATGAGAAGGACATTGCCTCACTCAAAACCAGAATCCTTGCTAGTGGACTCTCAATATCCCGACTGGTGACAATCGCATGGGCATCGGCATCCACTTTCCGTGGATCTGATAAGCGTGGTGGTGCCAACGGTGCACGAATCCGCTTGGTACCGCAGAAAGACTGGGAGGTTAACCAGCCTGAAGAACTTGCAAAGGTGCTCACGGTTCTTGAGGATATCAAGAGCGGGTTCGACAGTACTGCCCCGAGTGGAAAGAAGGTCTCTCTTGCAGACCTGATCGTTCTGGCCGGATGTGCAGCTATTGAGAAGGCAGCAAAGAATGCAGGATATACTGTTACTGTGCCCTTCATTCCCGGGCGGATGGATGCCCTGCAGGAACAGACCGATGCGGTCTCATTTGCAGTGCTTGAACCGATTGCAGACGGGTTCAGGAATTACATGAAAGGACCCTGTTCAGTCGATGCCGAGGCGTTGCTTGTAGACAGAGCACAGCTGCTGACCCTTTCAGCACCAGAAATGGTGGCTCTTATCGGAGGCATGAGAGTATTGAACACGAATTATAAGCAAACACCTTATGGTGTACTTACAAAGAGGCCTGAAGTTCTGACACAAGATTACTTTGTAAACCTTCTTGACATGAGCACAGAATGGTATCCAGTCTCTGATACCAAAGACATATTTGAGGGGAAAGACCGGAAGACCGGGGAGGTCAGATGGACTGGCACCCGTGTGGATCTCATCATCGGATCTAATGCCCAGCTCAGGGCTATCGCAGAGGCGTACGGAAGTTCAGATTCTGAAG
>CAZVAS010000243.1:0-2058 GCA_964625165.1 uncultured Methanospirillum sp.
TGAAGTTCGCTAAACCGGCGAGTAAATACAAATCACTTAAATTATTGACCTATATCCCTAAGCATTCTCGGGATATCGAGCCAGATGATGAGATCTGTCTTATCTGAATCCTTATCCCCCTGTTTTTGCCTGATAATTCCAAGAATATATGATGTATCATCCTTATCACAGGTCTTCTGATCTATCTGGGCTGCTGTTATTGACATAACGGTTGTTACATCATCCACAAGAATTCCGGTCTTCCCTTTTGTAACAGAACTGTCAATTACGATAATACGTGACTGCTCCAGGTTTCTTTTCAGGGTAGAAATTCCCATCTTTTCCTTGAGGTTGATAATGGTGGTGATCTCTCCCCTCAAATCAATTATCCCTTTAATATACCTGGCACTACCTGGAAGCGGTGTGATCCGTGTGTATTCTACAATCTCTTTCACATCAAAAAGATTGATTGCGAACTGGTCATCTCCAAGGATGAACTCAACAATCTGGATCTCATCATTAGATCCGGATGAAGTTGGAAGAGCCGGTCCTGAAGATGTAGATTCTGCCTCTCCCATGATCTCAGGCAACCTTGAATTTTGTCATTTCGCCTGAAATATTCTCAACAATGCGAACCACACCATTCATGATTCTGCCGATCTCGTCAATAGATGCACTTGCCTCTTCTGTTGCTGCTGCCGCATCTCCTGCCTCGCGTGAGGTATTCTGGACCAGGTTAGCTACCTCCTGGATACTGGCAGTGACCTCTTCAACCGATGCAGCCTGCTCTTCTGATGCTGAAGCAACCTCAACTATACTCTGGTTAATCTCCTCAATGGTGTCTGCTATCTTATTAAATGCAGAAAGCGTCTGTTCGAGAGCTGAACTTCCCTCTTTTACAGCACTGGTTGATTTTCCCATCGCCACTGTTGCCTGGTTTGCCTTAGTCTGGAGTGTTGCGATCATATCAGCAATATTTTCAGCTGATTTACGCGAATCCTGGGCAAGAGATTTGACTTCTGCAGCTACAACCGCAAATCCTCTTCCTGCTTCACCAGCACGTGCCGCCTCTATTGCAGCGTTAAGAGCCAGCAGGTTGGTCTGATTTGCAATATCTGATATCAATCTGACGATTTTACCGATCTCATCCATCTGCGAATTTATTCCGCTAACAATAGAATCAACCTCATTTGTTGAAGTGGTTATATCTCCCATTGCCTTTTCAGACTGCTTTGCAAGGTTGATTCCTCCCTTTGCAAGTGAGTTTGTCTCATCAGAGGCTCCTGATACGGACTCTGTTTTTTGTGAAACCGCCGCTACAGTCTCGTTGAGATCCTCCATCGTTTTAAGTACCTGAATAATTCCGTCTCCACCCTGATCAGCATTCTGACTCACTTTACCAGTATTAGCCGCGATCTGGTGTGCTCCGGCCAGAACCTCCTCGATACTTGCATTCGCCTCTTCTGCACTCGAAGCGAGTTCATTTACACTTTTTGTTATGAGGGAAATTGCTTCTGACACCTGAATGCCGATATTATTCAGTTCTTTTTTAAACTGTATCCAGTCGCCTTTAATATCGATTGTCTGATCAAACCTTGCTGTAAAGTTGTAGTTGGCATAGTTTCCGGCAACCTTCATGGATTCGATAATTGGAACGTTGATAGAATCAAGAGTCTTATTCAAACCTTCGATGATTGCACGATAATCGCCCTCATGGACTGAAGGATCAGATCTAAACTTGAGATCTCCGGCAATTGCGGCATTGGCGATCGCATTTGAGTCAGAAACGAGCTGAGTAATAGCTTTCCGTGCTGTGTCTATCGCCTGGCCTATCTTGACAAACTCTTCTCTAGCAGATGATGAGTACTCATCGGCATCAAGGATCTTTACATCAAAGTGTGTGTCTCCTTTGGCCAGGGAACTGATATTGCCCTGGACGCCCTCAACTGACTGATTCAGGTACTTTACAAGCGAACGGATCGCGGTCATATCAGAAAAAATTTCCACAAACCGGATCACAGTGCCTTTTCGATCCTGAATTGGAATATACACATAATCAAGATGTCTGATTCCTGCTGG
>CAZVAS010000244.1:0-2058 GCA_964625165.1 uncultured Methanospirillum sp.
ATCTCGCTGATATCTCCCAGATTGCATGGCAGTCCAATCTTTCAGCAGAAGATATTACGTTCCTCACCGAGAACCGGGCCCAGACATTGTTAGATGAATCAAGTTCTGTTCTCTCCTGGGTCGGAAATGAATGGGAGAAGGAGCAGCAAATTCATTCTGGCGAAGGTTCCTCCTGAACAGAAAGATATCTGTTGAATACTCTATCTTTTTTTAGGGTCTGAACTCCCTGATCCTAGATTTGAACGCCTTTGCAGCCAGGATGATATCATCCTGGCTAACAACCGCTGATATAACAGCAACACCGACAGCGCCTGCGTTGAAAACGTCTCCTGCGTTTTCCATGTGAATCCCGCCGATCCCGATTACCGGGATAGAGAGAGCGTCAGATATCTCCCTTACCAGTTTGAGGCCGAGTCCGGGTCCTGCATCACCTTTCGAGCCGGTGGAGAAGACCGGACTGACTGCAACATAATCAGCCCCGCCTTTCTCAGCGTTTATCGCCTCCTGTAGTGATGATACCGAAACACCGATGATGAATGGGTGCGGGGCAAGCGGGCGGATCACTGAGAGCGGGATATCTTGCTGCCCGATATGTACTCCGTCGGCTTTGCTTGCAATTGCAATATCCAGCCGGTCGTTGACGATGAAGAGGGCACCTGTTCTGGCAGTTATCGTCCTGATAGTGCATGCTGCCTCGAAGAACTCCTTTCCCTGGAGGTCTTTGTCCCGGAGCTGAATGACATCGGCCCCCCCTTCCACTGCCTGCCGGGCGATATCAGCGTGGCTCAACCCCCGGGATAGTTTCTCGTCAGTAACCACGTACAGGTCGTATCTCATACTTTCCTGATCCGTGCACCTTCTGCGAGGTCATCAGGAGTGAGTGATGCAAGTGCATCGAAGAGTGCAACCTTGAATGAACCAGGACCCCTTGCAAGTGCTGCTGCCCGCTCACCTGCGAGTCCGAATGCTGCAAGTGCTGCGGCAGAACTAGTTACCAGATCCTTTTCTGATGCAGCAAACACACCGGTCACCGATGCAGCCATACATCCTGTCCCGGAGATTGCCCCCATCAATGGATGACCATTCTCAACCAGTAAGACCCGGTCTCCATCACTGACGATATCAGTCTCTCCGCTCATAACCACGGTCATATCTGACCGGTTTGCATACTCTTTTGCAATGGATACCGGGTCTCCTGAAATTCCTGCAGAGTCAACTCCCCTGACCTTTGCATCCACCCCGGCGAGCACCCCGATCTCGCCTGCATTTCCTTTCAGGACCGAGATTGGCAGTTCGGTCATCAGTCTCCTCGCTGCATTGGTTCGAAGTGTTGTTGCCCCTGCACCGACCGGGTCGAGGATGATAGGAATATCCCTCTTTGCTGCTGCCTTTCCGACGAGGAGCATCGACTCGATCTGTGCATGATCAAGTGTTCCGATGTTGAGGACCAGGGCTCCTGCATACTGCACCATCTCTTCCACCTCATCCGGGGCATGAGCCATAACCGGTGCACCTCCTGCACAGAGGGTGATGTTTGCACAGTCGTTCACGGTGACATAGTTAGTGATATGATGAATGAGGGGAGTCTGGGTCCGTGCTGCAGCGAATACTTTTGAGTACTGGGTCTCTGCCATCTTTATTCCTCGTCGTATGATCGGATTGACCCGTACTGTTCATCCGCGACCGGTAAAAATATTCAGTTCACGGATCCGGGCTCTTCTTGAGACCTCAGATCAAACACCCATCTGCTGACCGAGGGGGCAACATTGCCGCACCGGTGAAGGCGTTCGACCAGAAAACCACCGTCTCTGAAGCTTTGGGCACGTTCCTGTGCACCGTTCTGGTTATCAAACGTATAATAATGGATAATTCCGCCTGCCTTAAGCATCCGGGAAACCGGTTTAAAGGCATCTTCAAAGCCATAGGGTGTGGGGAGGATAGCCCGGTCTGCCCTGATCCTGAGCATCTTCCCGACAAGAGAAGCATCGCCGCAGATCACGGTGATCCGATCTTCTACCCTGTTCAGTCTGGAATTCTCTTTGAGAAGGAGGCAGGCTT
>CAZVAS010000245.1:0-2009 GCA_964625165.1 uncultured Methanospirillum sp.
ATGATGTTGACCGGGACATCAGTCTTCCCCAGAAAAACCAGGAGATGAAGATAATTAACTGCAATCAAAAGGATGAGACCCATTATAGAATTTATGACAAGATTCATCACATTCTTTACAAGATGCCAGAGTGCCACAAGGATAATGAGCCCCAGAACTATCAGGATGATAGTGTCAATCATGGTAATTCAGAGTCTGCCCGGATGGTAGATGAGGATGCCGGTATGCCGGGTACTGGATCTCATATAGCCTGAATCTTTCATTCGTTTCATAAGCCTGAAGATCGTACCGGAGAGTATGCTCATCACCGATATCAGCACGCTCCCATATCAGGAAGTCATGGACAAGTCACTACTTGGAGAACTCTTTCATCCGAAACAGTATGGTGACCAGGTCTCAACAAGGTACAGTATTGCACATGCCAGAGTTGCTACAGGGCAGGCAACACTTCCCCATACCCTGCTCAGATCCTCTGAGGTCTACTACATTCTGCAGGGAACCGGTCTCATGCATATCGGAGTTGAGGCCGAAACAATATCTGCAGGACAACTGGTGTACATACCACCAGGAGAGGTCCAGTTCATCGAGAACACCGGGGACGGTGAACTCATCTTTCTAGCCATCGTTGATCCGGCCTGGAGGGCTGAGGATGAGATCCTCGGTCCGCCAGTCAACGCCGCCGGATCTCAGGATTCCTTCATGGCAGAGGCGATCAGAGAGGCTGAACTCGGGTTGGCTGAAGGAGGGATTCCGATCGGTTCGGTACTGGTACGGAACGGAGAGATCATCGGAAGGGGACATAACAGGCGGGTGCAGGAGGGGGATCCAATGATCCATGCAGAGATCGACTGCCTCAGAAGTACAGGACGGATCAGATCGTATAAAGACTGTACACTCTATTCCACCCTGATGCCATGTCACCTCTGTGCCGGAGCCGTTGTTCAGTTTCAGATCCCTGAAGTTGTTGTGGGAGAGTCTGAGACATTTGAAGGTGCTAACGTGTTCATGAGATCGCATGGAGTCAGAGTGACAGATCTGAACCATCAGGGATGCATCGCAATGATGAAGCGGTTCATCAATGAAAATCCAGAATTATGGAACGAAGATATCGGTACACTCTGACAGGAGATCACCGCTCTTTATCGACTTCAAGTGTGTGTTCCATCTCATAATGATGGCACCCACGACATGGAATCCAGTATAGATGTTCATGCAGTTTCTTCTCAATCTCAAGGGTGTGCCCGGCAAGGGCAAGCTGGAATGAGATGATGAGAAGGAGCATCAGAAGAATATCACGAAAACTGAGTGTCAGCGACCCGACAAACCGGTAATGGGATGTTATGAAGTACCTAATCAGGTCATCTGCACCTGCTATCTGACCGAGTGTAACCAGGATCACCACAATCAGGGCTCCTACCAATGAGCAGGTGATGATAGAAGCAATCCATACCTTGAAGAACTTCCAGATAACAGAAAGAACAGTCAGAATAAGAAAGGCGATCAGGACCGGATCTGCCAGGAACTGAAACACCCCGAACTCCATCAGATACCATGCTCTCTTTTCATAGTAAAAGATTTCTGCTTTTTTCAGTATCCGCTGACGGTTCATTCAGTTTTGAGTAGAGAGCCTACGGCACCTATAAATATACAGATGAAAAATTATCATCTGTATGCTCCATTCTCTGATAGCAGCGAAATGTCAATTTTTTGTGCTGAACGATGACACTGGTTTCGTGTTTGATCAGAGAGGAACCCGATGAAACAGTTCTGTCTCGGCTTTGAGGTACATCAGCCATACCGTCTGAACAAACAATTCACGCATGGACAGGAGGATGATAAGGAGGATCACAGCAGGCGATACTTTGATCCGGCCAACAAAGAGATCCTCCTCCGGGTCTGTGAAAAATGCTACGGACCGGCTACATCTCTCATCCTTGATGAGCTTGATGACGGCTTTGCCTGTGCATTCTCAATATCAGGTGTGCTGGTCGAACAACTGGAGAAATGGG
>CAZVAS010000246.1:0-1937 GCA_964625165.1 uncultured Methanospirillum sp.
TTCAGAGAAGCGGAGAGAATAACCGGGACATTGAGAGTTTTAACTTTATTTTTGCTGGAAGTGCTTCAAACCGGTTCTTATCTAGGGGAGAACAGACTTCAAGATCCCTGATGAAGTAATTCTTCAGTTCTTTTGCTATCTCGTGATCATACATGATGGCATTTGTCTCAAAATTTAATCTGAAACTCCTGACATCCCAGTTCGCACTTCCTACCGATGCAGCGGCCTCATCAACGACGATCGTTTTTGCATGAATAAAACCGGAATCATACGTGTATGCTTTCACGCCGGATTCGAGCAGTTGTTCAATATATGAATATCCTGCCCAGTACACAAACCAGTGATCAGGTTTTGCAGGCATCATAATTCTGACGTCGATTCCTGATAATGCAGCCATCCGTAATGCATCGAGAATGCTCTCATCAGGAATGAAATAGGGCGTCTGAATGTACACTGATTCAGATGCCAGCTGAATCAGTTTCAGATATGACTCTTTAATAGGATTCCAGTATGTATCCGGCCCTCCGGAGACGACCTGCATCGGGAGCCAGGCATCAGAAGAGGCGGGTTGATCAGGGAAATAGCGGTGATCATAAATCAGTTCATCATCCTTAGCTGCATAATTCCAGTCAAGGAAGAACCTGATCTGCATCGTTGCAACACTATCTCCATCAACCTGTACTGCAGTATCACGCCATGGAGCCCATTCAGCAATCCTGCTGAGATAGTCATCCCCAATATTGAATCCTCCAATAAACCCGGTTTTACCATCGATAATTGCAATCTTCCGGTGATTGCGATAATTAATCCTGGGATGGGTGATATGAATGAGCGATGGGAAGAAGAAAGCCAGTTTGCCACCTGCTTCAAGGTAAGGCTTAAAAAATTCCTTACCGGGTCCGGCAGCGCCCAGACCGTCACCGAGGAATCTGACTGATACTCCTGCACGGGCTCGTTCAGTTAATGCTGCAAATATTTCATTCCCTATCTCATCATCTTTGAGAATGTAATACTCCATATGGATATGATCCTGTGCCCCTCGAATTGCCTCAAGGAGTGCAGAAAATTTGTCGTTGCCATCAACAAAGATGCGTACCTTATTGTGTACAGTGACAAGAGCACGGCTGCTCTCCATCAGCATCAGCATCATACGTCGGTATGAATCTGAAACTGGTTGCCCAATAGGCAGATCTTCCCGGAAGAGTTCCTTCTTCTGTAATTTGATCAAGTCAGATACGCGCTCATCATCCTCCTTTTTTATTTTAAACATCCGATCCCGGTAGAAACTCTGACCGAAAAAGAGATAGAGGAAAAATCCGATTACCGGAATAAAGACAAGGACCATGAGCCAGGCAATCGTAGCAGTAGGATTCTTTCGTTCTATGAAAACAACGGTTATCGCAAAACAAATATTGAGAATCAGGATAATCGGAAGAATAAAGTCGTTTAATAAAGCAGATAATGGACTCATGCCTATTTGTGCTCCTGGAGATTAAGTCATTTTAAGAAGATATAAATGGTAGGTACATCAGTTATTTCTGATCTATAATCTCATCAATCAGGGATGATGGATCCGGTCATTTTCCCGACTCAAAGCCTCCGGTATCCTGGTTTCGGTTATATGAGACAGATTTGCATATCGTGGATTATAAATCAGAGAGGAACCTCCATCTGATAGGCCAGTAACAATTGATCCCTTACTGAAATCCCCTGAAAGACCAGTCTTTATCTCCCGGTACACTGTTTGGGTGAGATTTTTTACAACCGAAGCAATCACGACTCTGGGTCCAAGATCTGACTGATCTGAATCAATACCTATGACATAAAGTCCTGGCAGATGATTTGCTGCCGAAATTACACCTATTCCAGACCCTCCTGCCACTGTGTAGATGATATCTGTTCCATTCTGGTACATCGATTGTGCAATCAGGCCTGCC
>CAZVAS010000247.1:0-1923 GCA_964625165.1 uncultured Methanospirillum sp.
TGCATCAAAGCAAACCGTGAGATGTTCCACATTTTGGTCAGGAACCGGTTGGCAGCGACGACATCATTCCAGTTGAACTGGATATCTGACCCGGTTGCAGCACCGGCAGCAGCCCACTGACGCAGTGAGTCAGCCCCGTACTGGCTCAGAATCTCTTCCGGAACTGTGACATTTCCTCGGCTCTTGCTCATCTTGAAGCCGTCTTCACCGAGCACCATCCCGTTGACCAGGATCTGATCCCAGGGTCTGCCGCCTACGAGTGAGACCGCACGGAGGATGGTATAAAATGCCCATGTTCTGATGATGTCATGCCCCTGGGGTCTGATCTGTGCAGGGAAGAGTGGCGGCTTTGTCTGACTTCCATCCCAGCCAGTTACGTGAAGGACCGATATCGAGGAGTCCATCCAGGTATCAAGCACATCTGTTTCAGCAGAAAACGAGGTGCTGCCACATTTCGGGCAGGGCTTCTTTGGCTTGTCGACGGTCGGATCAACCGGCAGGTCAGCCTCTTCAGGGATGATGACCTCACCACAGTCCTTGCAGAACCAGATCGGGATTGGAGTGGCGAAGAGCCTCTGGCGTGAGATGCACCAGTCCCACTCCATCTGCTCGATCCAGTTCTCCATTCGCAGGAACATGTGCTCCGGGTACCACTTCACCTCTTTTGCTGCTTTCAGCGCTGCCTCGTGCGGAATCCTGACAAACCACTGGTTTTCAGACAGGATCTCGATCGGGGTCTTGCATCTCCAGCAGGTACCTACCCGCTGTTCAAGCGGCTGCTGCCTGATCAGGATACCCTGCTCCTGCATCTCGGCAAGGATTGCTTTTCGGCAATCACCAGAGGTCATACCCACATACTTCCCTGCGATACCGGTCATCTTCCCGCTCTTATCGATGGCCTTACGCAGGGGCAGGTTATGTGTCCTCCACCAGAGAACATCCTGCTTGTCACCAAAGGTACAGATCATGACCGCACCTGATCCGAAGGAGGGATCTACAGCCTCGTCGGTGATGATCGGAACCTCGTGCCCGAAAAGAGGGACCTTCAGGGTTTTACCGCCTTTTCCAGCATACCGTTCATCTGCGGGATGGACTGCTACAGCAACACAGGCTGCAAGAAGTTCGGGTCTGGTAGTTGCGATCTCTACCCCGTCAAAGTTGAAGAAGTTCAGGGACGTGGTCCGGTCGCTGTAGTTAACCTCTGCAAATGCGATCGCGGTCTCACAACGGGGACAGAAGTTCACCGGATGGTTACTCTGGTAGATCTGTCCGGCTTTGAACATCCTCAGAAATGAGAGTTGGGTCTTGCCGTAGTAATACGGCATCATCGTGATGTACTCGTGTGACCAGTCTATCGAGAATGCCATGCGGCGCATGGATGCCCGCATCTTCTCGATATTTCCGATCGTGAGAGCGCGACACATCTCCCTAAACTGCTGGCGAGGTACATCGTTCTTTGTTATTTTATGGGTCTCTTCGACCTTGACCTCGGTCGGCAGTCCGTGACAGTCCCAACCCTGGGGGAACATCACGTTATACCCTTTCATCCTCTTGTATCTGGCGAGAAAATCGATATAACACCAGTTGAACGCGTTGCCGATATGGAATTCCCCGGTCGGGTATGGTGGGGGTGTATCTATAACAAATTGGGGTTTATCTGAGTTCTCCTGAAAGTAATGGTCTTCTTCCTTCCAGGTTTTCTGCCATCGCGCCTCAACCTCGCGATAATCATAATTCTTGGGAAGTGGATCGGACAAGGGCATTTCTTATCCGTTTGTGGGCAATGGGTAATGTATCTGATGGAAACCAGTCAAGCAGAAATTTGTATCTGTAAAAAAAGAGGATGCCTTATGACATTGCCCCGCCGGCTGTGCAATGGATGGCGGTGTCAATGTTGGAGACATATAATTTTCCCTGCATGCT
>CAZVAS010000248.1:0-1879 GCA_964625165.1 uncultured Methanospirillum sp.
GGGTGAGATGGTACTGCTCTATGATTTTGACAACCGGGAACGCGAGACCGATCTCACAATGCGATCTGATCGGATAACCCACCGGGATATCTGCCGGATGCGTCATGATGCCGGTGGTCTGATCTGTACCGCAATTCCCTTTGCATCAGCGAAGAAACTGGGGCTTCCGTTTGCCAGGGATGTCCTCAAGAACTGTGCCATGGTCGAACAGCTCGGAGATATTCCCTACGATCCCTCGAACAACTCTTCGTTCTCACTCTGGGTAAATCACCGGAATACTTTCACCGGGATCACTGACAAGGATCGATCCCTCACGGTGAACGCCCTCTCACAGGTTGTCCAGAATACTCTCGACGGAGAACCTGTTGTGTTCAAGGAGCAGTTCAGAACCCCCGGTCATATGCCTGTTCTCATTGCCGCAGAAAAACTTCTGGATCAACGACATGGTCAGACCGAGCTCTCCGTAGCCATGGCAGAGATGGCAGGAATTAACCCAACGATCAGTATCTGTGAGATGCTTGATGATGAGAGTGGGCTTGCTTTGTCAAAGGAAGAGGCGATAAGGTATGCAAAGAAGCACGGGCTGGTCTTTGTCGAGGGTTCAGAGGTTCTTGAAGAGTGGGATAAAGTACGATGACAAGAAGATAGAATCACTCTTCTTCAAAGTAATCCATATCCACTCTTTTGATGGTATATGTGGCAATAGGTGAAACACCAACATTGTATTCGATCATCAGATTAGCCAGTTGTTTTCCATCAATCAGAACAATCTTCTTCTCAATGCCCTTTACATAATTCAGGGCATCCTGAGTGAATCCGGATGTTGTAATGAAAATCCCCTTTTTAGCCCTGACCCCATCCAATGCCCCTGCAAATGACTGGATCTCGGGTCTCCCTACTGTGTTTTTCCATCGCTTTGCCTGCAAATAGATAGCATCAAGACCAAGTTTATCCTCCTTGATGATCCCGTCAATTCCTCCATCACCAGTTCTGCCAACTGATTGTGCAGCATCTGTATGGGACCCGCCATATCCCATCGAAACGAGGACGTCGAGGACAAGAGTTTCAAAAAAGCGGGGTGAACAGTTGAGTACCTGTTGCATAAGTTCAGAGACAAGTTCAGTTTGAATCTGCTGATATCCTTCAGTAAGAATCTCCTGGGGTGTTCTTGTATCTGGCAAGTCCTGGAGTTGGTTATCCTCATGTTCTGGTTTTGAGGGATGAAAACCTCGCTTAAAATCCCTGAAACTATCAAATTGTTTGAGGTATTCATCATTAATACCTGTTAAATTCTGTTTCAGGGTCTCCTTTCCCTGATCCGATATCTGGATGATTCCACGGCCCTGGTTTGTTATGAGTCCTGCCTTTTTTAAATAGGTCTTTGCCCAACCGACTCTGCTCGAAATTACCTTCTGGTTCCCGCTAGGCAGGACTCTGGTTCTTTCCTCCTCGGTTAGATTGTATTGTTCAGCAAGTTTGTCAACTAGATCGTGGATCACATGCTGCTGTCCGTCACTCAGATGCTGAAGGAGTGGGTACATGAGCATGTCGTATGTTGGTATTGGCATCAGTTCACCAGAAAGCGTATGGTATGTTTGGATACACCATCAGAAAAGATAAACGGATTTGTTTCCTGCGCTACCCTTTGAGGTATTTTGCTATTATTTGTGATAAAAATAGGTTTGAGTGATTAGATCTCAATTGTTTTCAGGGATTCGTGAACCATTCGTTTCCAGACATCAGATGTCTGTTTATAGATCTCTTTTGCTTTTATTGTATCAGGAGTCTCTTCAGTCTTCTCAAGTCGCTCAAGGGTCCGTGTGGCAGTGTCAAGGATCCAGCAGTCATGTACCTGCTTATTGACAGCAGCCACTGACTC
>CAZVAS010000249.1:0-1847 GCA_964625165.1 uncultured Methanospirillum sp.
GAGATCGGTCTCGCGTTCCCGGTTGTCAAAATCATAGAGCAGTACCATCTCACCCTTTCTGAGTGCATCAAGGGCCTCTTGAATCATAACGAAACCTCAATCATTACCTCATCTCCATCCTTCAGATTCAGTTCACGACGCAGCCCAACCGGTGCTATCACTTCAACAAGGGCATCAGGATAATGGGATCTCCCGGGAACAACGATCCCACAGGGGATATTTCCAATCATACAGGGAAGACATCTGACCTGGCCAAATGTCCGGCCTTCGGACTCGAACCCTTCTACTACAAACCAGTCTGCAAGCGTCAGTTTTTTTCTTCGCTGTATTGCAACGGGCGAGAGGCGGAGATTCAATGTACCCGGATATGGGGCAAACCCAAGGATCTTCTCAAACTGGTGCACATACTGGCTGATACTCATGTAGTAGGCACCTTCTCCCAGACCTGACTCAACTGTTCCCGGGAACTGGTACTGCTTCTCTTTCCTTCCAAAGAGCCGGTAGTAGTCACAGTACTCTTTCCGAAGTACAGACTCGCCCTCTTCGCTGATGGTCACGTGCTGCCCGTCTGCGATGATGGTCCGTCTGATCAGGTCTTGCTGCTCCAGTGACTTGAGCCGCCGTGAAGCGGTCTGCGGACTCATCCCCAGTTCGCCTCCAAGACCCTGTGAGTTAAGAAAGACCGGATCATGAAGTCCGCCCAGGAGAGCGATGTGCTTCAGGCACTCAAGATCCTCAGGCCCTGTCATGATACCATATATGAGGAGGATATTATTAATGCGTTATCATTGGTGAGATTGATCTCAAAAATGTAATTTGACCAGGTGTCTCATGGATCGATCAGATGATGAAACCTGATCTACAACCGGGCATACAATTCAGTCATGTCGTGAAAGTTCCCAGAGAGAGTATCAGTAATCTGGTCTTCATTCACCCGCCACAACCAGTTGCCGGTTCTACTCCCCGGGGTATTCATCCGCGATTCATTGCCAAGATTCAGTAGATCCTGCATCGGGATGATCACCGTATTTCCTACACTCATCATCGCAAGCCTGACGAGCATCCAGCTGACCTCTTCAGCCTTGATTTCATGGCCGAGATATGCCGCCATGTTCTTCTTCTCTTCCTCAGAGGCTTCTGCCCTGAACCACCCGGAGATTGGGGCATTATCGTGAGTGCCGGTATATACCACACAGTCACGCGGGATATTATGGGGAATATACGGGCTTCCCGATATTCCTGCCCCAAATGCAAAGAGAAGCACCTTCATACCGGGAAGCGAGAACTCACGCATAACCTCCCTGACATCTGGTGTGATGATGCCAAGATCTTCAGCAATGATCGGGAGATATGCTGAACGTCTTGCAATGGTCTTCAGAAGATCATACCCGGGAGCAGGAACCCATCTGCCTGTCACTGCTGTCTCTGAACCGGCAGGGATCTCCCAGAACCCTATCAGGCCGCGGAAGTGATCGATCCTGATGTAATCAACGAGGGATGCAAGATGTTCTATTCGGTGAATCCACCAGGAGAACCCGGTACTCTGGATCTCATCCCAATCATAGACCGGGCTGTCCCAGATCTGCCCGGTTTCACTGAAATAGTCAGGAGGGACCCCGGCTATCACCTCTGGCTTCAGGTTTTCATCAAGTTTAAAAAATCGTGGATTAACCCAGACATCAGCACTATCGTAGTCGACATAGATGGGAATATCACCAATCAGGAGAACTCCAGCTTCCCTGCATTTTGTTCTGAAGGTATTCCACTGAACAGAGAAAAGGTACTGGAGAAACTTCTCCCTGAGTATGGAATCTGCTTCTTCAGCACGTATCCTGTCAAGGGCCTCG
>CAZVAS010000250.1:0-1769 GCA_964625165.1 uncultured Methanospirillum sp.
AGGAACTGATCCGCCCGGGCCGGGATCCACGTGGTGTCTTTGAACCTCCTGTCTACGCAGATCAGGTCACCACCTTTGATGACCTCAAAGAAGGGATGATGCTTGACGGTGTCGTAACAAATGTAACGAAATTTGGTGCGTTCATCAACATCGGATTATCAGAGAGTGGGTTGGTTCATATCAGTGAACTGGCAGACCAGTATGTTCAGGACCCCTCTGATGTTGTAACAATTCGTCAGCATGTCAGGGTAAAGGTAATTGGGATAGACAACCAGAGGCGACGTATCTCCCTCTCAATAAAACAGGCGGGGTCAGGGTAACTCCGGATGCCGGATTATCTCATGGAGTACATGTGACCTCACTCTCTCCTGATCGTAAACCGCTCATTTACGCAGTACTATCGGCAGTTCTTTTTGGCAGCTGTGCACCGATGACCAAATATTTCGTTGGTAGCACCGAGCCGGTGATGCTTGCCGCCCTTTTTTATCTTGGAAGCGGGACCGGGATGCTGCTTCTGATCCTGGGTGGAAAGATGATCAGGCGTGAATCATCAGCCCGAGAAGCGCCACTTACACGTTCTGATGCTCCGTATCTTGCCGGTATGGCCATACTGGGTGGTGTCCTTGCCCCTGTCACACTGATGTACTCCATGATCGACACTCCTGCTGCAACCGGGTCCCTTCTTCTGAACTTTGAACCTGTTGCGACCGCAGTGCTGGCAGCACTCCTCTTTCGTGAGTCTGTGGGGAAGAGGATCTGGATCGCCATGGGGCTTATCACCGGCTCCTGTCTCATCCTGAGTCTGGACCCTGCAGGGGAATTTGGTGTCTCACTGGGTTCAGTCGGTGTATTACTTGCCTGTTTTTTCTGGGCCCTTGACAACAACATCAGCAGGCATGTGTCAGGCCGGGACCCGCTCTCGGCAATTCTGGTGAAAGGGTATGGAGCAGGGATCATCTCCCTTGTAATCGCTCTTCTCATCGGTGAATCCCTTCCATCAGCAGGATCTATCCCGGTCTACATGATTGTCGGGTTCTTCAGTTTTGGAGGACTTGCCAGCGTCTTCTTCCTGCTTGCACTCCGATCAATCGGGACAGCACGTACCGGATTATTTCTTGCACTCTCTCCGTTCTTTGGAGTGTTCTTCTCATTTCTTCTCTTCTCTGAAACCCCGCAGTTCCTCTTCCTTGTAGCACTACCTGTCATGGTGCTCGGAACCTGGCTGCTCGTGTCAGAGCGGCACGCCCATCCACACTTTCATCCTCCCCTGGTGCATAACCACCGTCACCGGCATGATGATCTCCACCACGATCATCAGCATGTCACTGATCTCCCCCCTATCTCCCGATCTGGTGAACATACTCACCTGCACTCCCATGATGCTGTTACCCATGACCACCAGCACAGACCCGATCTCCATCACCGGCATGATCACAAACATGATTGCAAACCCCCAACCTCTGGAAAGAGATAACCTCATGTGAGTAGTATGATCCGAGAAGAAATGGAGAGCCGCCCTGTAATGCTTGGTCTGATCCAGGCATCAGCATCCCTGGATCCGGATGAGAACATCAGGAAGATGGTCAGCAAGGTCACTGAAGCGATATCTGCCGGTGCACGGATTATCTGTCTTCCCGAGCTGTATCGCACCCGGTACTTTCCCCAGTACATCGGCAGAGATCCGACACCGTTTGCAGAGACGATACCTGGTGAGTCGACCCGGGTGTTTTCAGATCTTGCAAAACAGCACGAGGTGGTGATCATTGTCC
>CAZVAS010000251.1:0-1766 GCA_964625165.1 uncultured Methanospirillum sp.
GAACCGATGGAGTTTCAAAGGATAGGTGAGTTATCAACAAACATTCCTTTGGGATATCAAAACTCTGGAGGATCAATCTTCAATAAGATATCTGAACGTGCAAAGAAACCGTAACCGGGTGTGATGAACTTTTTTTTATTTTCACCGTTTTTTCAACAACTGATTCATTGGGGGCAGTTGCTTCTATACAACAATGAATGAAGGTCATACTCTCTCCAGTAGTTCTTCGGGAGTTTAATGCCAATTTTTCGAGAGAATCCAGAACAAACCTTCAGTACCTCTGATCTCAAATGAAGGGTAATTAAGTATATTGAGTTCCTATTTTAAGATACTCCATAACGTAACTCCCCAGATACATAGATCAGGGTGGATGCAGATACAAGGATACCGGATATCACCCGGTTACCGGAACCGGGCGGCAGGGATACATCATTGTCCAGAAGCCATCATATGAACTAACGTATACAACCGAAGAGATACCTCCGCCGGTTCCATGTTTTCTCCTCGGATTACAACACGCTCTTCTCATCGCAACCTCTTTTGTGTTTCCTCTTATTCTGATCAGGACATCAGGGATGGGAACCTCTGATGCCGGGTTCTTTCTCTCAATGACCATCATGGCGGTGGGGATCGGGACAATTCTCCAGTCACTGAAAGGACGGTACATCGGGTCAGGATATCTGTGCCCCTCATTTGCTGCACTCTTCTTTATCCCGCCATCTTCTGCTGCCTATGCCCTCGGAGGACTTGGTCTCATGTCTGCAATGACTGCCACGAGTGGAGTTATTCAGATCGCCATATCCCGGTTCATCGGCAGGCTCAGGTTCCTGTTTCCTCCGGAGGTCACCGGGCTTGTCATCATCATGGCAGGAATTTCTGCGATTCCCTTCTCGATTCAGAGTTTTCTTGGTATGGAGAATCTGAAGGCACAATTCCTTTTAGAGAATCTGTTCATTGCAGTTGTCACCCTCGGTGTGATTGTCATTGCAAGTATCTGGGGAAAGGGGTCGATGAAACTGTATCCTGCATTTATCGGAATCATTGCAGGGTATATTGCGGCCTTTGCCTGTGGGCAGATCCCGGAGTCATCGATCTTTACCTCTCTTGCGTTTCCATTGATAGAACTTCCACGTCCGACCTTTCTCTCATGGTCCTTTGACTCCTCAATTCTTCTTCCGTTTCTCATTGCTGCTTTTGCCGGGGTGTTCAAGACGATCGGAAATCTGACGTCCTGTCAGAAGATCAACGATGCAGACTGGATCCGGTCAGATATGGAAAATTACAGCAAAGGGACTCTTACCGAGGGGGTGACGAATATTCTCTGTGGAGCGATTGGCGGTCTTGGTCAGAGCACGTCATCCGGAAACATCGGGCTCTCTCTTGCAACCGGTGCAACAAGCCGGAGGATCGGGATCATCGCCGGGATCATTCTGGTGTTTCTGGCTGTCTTCCCACCGGTATCTGCCTTTTTCCTCATCATGCCTCTTCCGGTCATCGGTGCTGCTCTCATCTACTCGATCTGTTACATGGTGATGACCGGGATGGAGGTGATGATGACGAGGATGATGGATACCAGGCGGTTTTTTACGATTGGTATCTCGCTTGTCTTTGGGTTTGGTGCAAGTACATTCTCGAGTGTCGTGCTTCATCCTGATTACTCATGGCTCGCAACGATCCTGACATCACCCCTGACTCTCTCGACTATTATCGCAATCGGGCTCACCTTCGCGTTCAGACTTGGAATCAGGCAGCAGGCAACTGTCACG
>CAZVAS010000252.1:0-1741 GCA_964625165.1 uncultured Methanospirillum sp.
GTCAGACAGGCAAGGATCTCGATATCGCACCCATTACAGCTGGAGGCATCGTAATGGAGTATCCAGGGTGATTTTGATAAATATGCCATATTATTTCTCCATCAGAGCAGTGAAAGGGCGATGATGTTTCCTCCTCCAAGTATCAGGGTGATAAGCCAGGCACCCCTGAGTGCAGGCAGCCACTTGACACGTGATGTGCTGTTGTCTGCAAGCATCTCAAGCAGGTATACAATAATGACTGCCAGAACTCCGAGCCCCGGATTTCCTACAAAGAACAGGTAGATGATCCCAAGAAGAATGACCGTCTCATACAGATGGGCAAGTTCTACCATTCCGAGTGTCGAACCTGAAAACTCGGTCATGATACCCTTGACCAGTTCCTGGTGTGCATGATGGGAAGTGGAGAGGTCAAATGGTGACTTTCTGAGTTTAAAGGTCAGGATACAGACCATCGAGATGAAGATTCCTGGCAGAAGAATGACCGGCAGTCCTGAAAAACTCATGATGTCGCTTGCCGCAAAGCTTCCGGTTACCTTGTAGAATCCGACTGCCGTGAGAATTATCACCGGCTCAACTGCAATCAACTGGATCAGTTCTCTCCCTGCACCGATATGGGCATAGGGAGATCGTGTGCTGAATGCTGCAAGGATCAGGAAAACCTCTGAAAGTGTCAATGCAAATATTGCAAGTAACAGGTCACCGCCACCGAAGAATATCAGACCGGTGACTACCATGAAGGCCAGATGCAGGAATATCAGCACTGCCGGAGCCTGCCATACTCCAACCCTCTCTTTCTCAAAGAGCTTGGCAATGTCAAGAAGCGGCTGCAGAACAGGCGGTCCGACCCGTCCCTGCATTCGTGCCGTGATGATCCGGTCAACTCCTGTGACCAGAACACCAATCACCGGGGCCAGTATTAAAAAGGCAACTGCTGTCAGGATGGTATTCATAGTACACCTCCGATGAGTCCCACCACAAGGACACAGAAGAGGACGATGGTGATCAGTGACCCGTACTTTGAGAGTCCGGCTTCAGGGAAGAGATCCTCGAGATACAGGTTTGAGAGTGATATCTCACGCTTCATACCGATACTTCCCTCCATAAGGCCGTCCTTGACCGTAACACCACCCATGTACCGCCTGAGGTTCCTTCTTGGAACAAGGATCTTCATCATCAGCACCGGGAGCACGACGATGAGGGCAAGCATCAGGATCATAATCATCAGGTTAGATGCAGGGATCAGATCAGAGATCTTCCCATACGTCGTGACAAGGAAGGGTTCTATAAAGTATGTTGAGATCGGGGCGATACCGAAACAGACGATGATGGTAAGGGCTGTCAGTGGGATGAGGGCTGCCCACTCGGCCTTTGAGATCTGAAATTCAATCGACTCTTCCCATCTTCTGACCTCAAGCAGTTTGCCCATCCACTTTGCCCAGAAGAAGACAGTCACCGCACTTCCGTAAGCTAGAATCACGATGAGAATCATTCCGAATGGCGGGAGTGCCTGTGAGAAGGCGTGAATAGATGCCCACTTGGAGATGAGCATTCCAAAGGGAGCCAGGAACATGCCTGCGATACCGATCAGCATCATGAGCCCGACCTTTGGCATCGGTGCTGCAAGACCGGTCATATCCTCAATATCACGGCTTCCAATACGGTGCTCGACGGTTCCTACCGAGAGGAAGAGGAGCGACTTGGAGATTGCATGGAATATGATCAGGAATATTGCTGCCCAGAG
>CAZVAS010000253.1:0-1670 GCA_964625165.1 uncultured Methanospirillum sp.
TCAGGGTCTGGATCATCAGGTCCCGGCTTGATTCTGATGTTTCCCCCTCTCTGCTGTAGAGCCAGCCACTCAGTTCTTTTCTGAGGTCCCCGAGGTACCGGGCGACAATCTCCACCGGGCCCTGTATACTATTGTGATTTGCCGGGAGAGGTTCGCCCGGTATCTTTGATTGTGGACAGAGGGTTTCCAGCCAGGCAAGATCTGCTTTGGATTCATCTGAAAAAAGTACCCGGGACCAGTCAGGAGAGATCAAGATCGCGGCAGATGCACCAACACTACAGGCATGAGCAATGATATCCTGAACGATCTCTTCACCTGGAAAGGAAGGAATTGTGAACAGTGGAACATGATGGAGATCACTGATCAGAAATATGGAGCATATCACCCCTGCTTTGGCGGCAGGTCCATTCTCCAGGGGTTGTGAATATGACAGGATCTTTTCTGATACCCTTTTTTCAATCCGGACTTTCCATTCCGCAACATCAGGGTTCATCTGTTCATCACGTGAGACCAGCCTTGCTCCGGATAAGAGGATTACATCTTGGAGTGTCAGGATATAAAGGAAGAGTGGTATACACGAAAACTGAAATCAGGTGAATAATACGTAAGAATCGATATAAACACATCAGAGAACAGAATAGCGAGGGATGGATTTGAACCATCGGTCTTCGGGTTATGAGCCCGACGGGATATCCTGACTACCCCACCTCGCTTTATGAGGGACTACAATGTTGTCCCCTGATCTATTTATGTATTCCGTATATTCTGCTGGAAAGATTATTGCCAGATCTAACAACTAGTTCGTATGGATGATGAACTCAGGGAGATCAGGGAGCGAAAGATGGAGGAGCTCAGAAAACGGTTTGATCCTCCGGTGTCAGCAGGGGATAGGTCATATGATGGAATTCTAATATTGAATGAACAGAATTTCTCCGATGCGGTGAGCCGGTATCCCCGGTTGATCGTTGATTTCTGGGCACCCTGGTGTGGCCCATGTCGGATGCTCGCGCCGGTGATAGAAGACCTGTCAGCAGAGTATGCTGGGAAGGTTCAGTTTGCAAAGTGCAACACAGATGAGAACCAGCAGATCGCGTACCAGTTCGGGATCAGTGCAATACCTGCACTCTTCTTCTTTATGAACGGGCAGGTGATTAACCAGATTGCAGGGGTTCTTCCGCGGCCGCAGCTCGAACAACAGATAAACGCCACGTTCAACATACCATAACGCGGTCCGGGTAATGCCTGACCACTCGGTTTTTTTCCAGTTACATCCCTCACTGAAGCAGGTTATCAGTAATAATCTGCAGTGGAAAACCCTTCGAAGAGTCCAGGAACTTGCGTACGAACCGATCATTTCTGGAGACGATATACTTCTAACTGCCAGAACAGCAGGCGGAAAGAGCGAGGCTGCTTTTATCCCGATTCTGGATCATGTCCTCAAGCAGCATCCCGAACTTCCGGTATGCCTGTACATCTCCCCGCTGAAAGCACTCATCACCGACATGGCTGTCCGGCTCGATCACATGCTGACTCCGCTCCATCTCTCTGCTCTCCCGGTTCACGGAGATACGCCGGCTTCCATGATCCCGGCTTTTGATCTACCCGCTGTCATACTTACCACTCCTGAAAGTCTGACCATCCTTCTGATGGGTTCTTCAGGTGATCTCCTT
>CAZVAS010000254.1:0-1632 GCA_964625165.1 uncultured Methanospirillum sp.
GAGAACCTGTACTTTTCTAATAGCATTACTTCCTAATAAGTAGTATAGAGTTTCGTTGAGAATATCCTCAGATCGAAGACCTTGAGGATATCGTGCGTATACCAGCAGTCAGAAGTGCGAGTGATCAGATGTATGTCATTGGAATAAATGGAAGTCCAAGAAAACGGTGTAATACCGGGACCCTTATCGAACATGCTCTCCAGGGAGCCCGGTCAAAAGGGGCTGAAACTGAATGTATCAACCTGTATGATATTGAGTACAAGGGTTGCAGAAGTTGTTATGCATGCAAACGTGAAGGAACCGGATACGGAACATGTGCAATACAGGACGAATTGACATCAGTTCTTGACAGAATCCAAGCCGCAGATGCACTCATCCTTGGCACACCGATCTTTTATGGTTCTGCAACCGGGGAGATGAGGTCTTTTCTCGAACGCCTCCTTTTCCCCAGAAAGTCATGGGATGACTGGACATCTCTTGTTGAGAAGAAGATCCCGGTAGGGATCATCTTCACCATGGGGGCATCAGACGATCTGATGAAACAGATGGGATATGAAGCACATCTCAATCTTATGGAACAAGGTATCAGGGACATTTTTGGATCGTGCGAATCGATCTACGTAACAAATACAGTCCATGTTCCTGACTACTCAAAGTTCAGGATGAGATACTTCGACGCTGATGCAAAGATAAAGAGGAGAAAGGAGGTATTTCCACAGGATTGTGAGAAAGCCTTTTCGATGGGTGCACGGTTTGCTCAGGGGATTGAGGAGAAATAATGCGGAAGATTCTTGTCTTTATTGCTGACAGGATGGCTGATTTTGAGATCAATCTGACATGCCACCTCCTCTCAAGGTTCAACTGGGAGATTATTACTGTTGCATATGAGAAATCCATCATCACAGCGTTATCAGGTCTCCAGTACCTTCCCAACTCAACCATATCAGAAATATCCGGGGAATCAGGGATAGATGGCATTATCATCCCTGGCGGGTTTCATTTCGAACAACGGCCCGAGTTAACCGAATTGATTCAGGAATATCACAACTCAGGAAGACTTACCGCTGCCATATGTGCCGGTCCGCAATACCTTGCACGGGCCGGATTATTAGAGAAGGCTCATTATACGACGACGATGACGAGAGATTCTCACCGGGAACTGTTTTCAGGATCCGGAGAGTTTCCGTTCCCCCAGGATACGTACATTGAAAGCCCGGTCGTGCGGGACGGAACTGTGATCACAGCCAAAGGAACAGCGTTCATAGACTTCTCAGTGGAGATCCTGGACTATTTCAGGTCATTTACCGATCAACAGGAGAAGAGAGCGTTAGCAGAACAATATCAGCCTTCTTTCTCAGGAATCTCCATCAGTTCATAGTGTAACTTCCACACGTACCGGTAATACCATAGTCACAATGTACCACACAATCGCGGAATAGAACCAGGCACTGTTCAGGATCACCGGAATTACCCTGACCCTCATTTCTGTTTTTCACCCTCATGACCGACCCGTACCAGATGGTGGAATAGACCAGCACACACCATCCCTTTCGGGCTTCATTCAGGATCAGACAGGTGTCAGATCAGTACGGGAATATCACCAGAAATATCGCAGCACATACCACGAGAGCC
>CAZVAS010000255.1:0-1624 GCA_964625165.1 uncultured Methanospirillum sp.
GGACGCCTGATACTGTTCAGAAGGGTGGATTTCCACATTTTATGCTCAAAGAGGTTTATGAACAGCCGGAGGTGATCAACCGTGCTATTCATTCCCTCACCCCTGAAACTCTTCCCCGGGTTTTACGCGACGCTAAAACAATGACCGTGGTCGCCTGTGGCAGTTCATATCATACCGGGCTCATCTTCAGATATCTGATAGAATCAGGATGCAATATTCCCGTGAGGGTTGAGTTAGGATCTGAATTTAAATACAATTCGGTTCCACTCACGGACGTTATCATCGGCATATCGCAGTCAGGGGAGACTGCAGATACCCTATCAGCGATTCATAAAGGAAACTGCAACAACGTTCAGACAGTTGCGATAACAAATGTCCTGAACAGTTCAATCACAAGGTATGCATCCGAGACAATCCTGATGCAGGCTGGTCCGGAGATTAGTGTAGCAGCTACAAAGTCATTCATTGCACAACTGGGTGTCCTTTTGCAGATTGCAAATCTCATGTCCGGGCGGACAAATGATGAAAACCTCACCCATACTGGAGTTGCCATCGAAAAGGTTCTTCTTTTGAATCTTGAGGATGCTGTTGCTCTCTGTGCAAAAGCAGAACATATCTTCTATGTGGGGAGAGGTCCGTTCTACCCGGTTATGATGGAAGGGGCTCTGAAGATGAAGGAGATCTCGTACATCCATGCTGAGTCATATGCTGCAGGTGAGATCAAACACGGACCATTCTCCCTTCTCACCTCAGAGACCCCGGTTGTGGCAACCTGTCTTCCAGGGCAGGCATATGCAGTCATGCTTGGGAATCTTAAAGAGATGAAGGCAAGAGGGACTCCTATCATCGCCATCGGTTCAGGAGATGATACCGAACTGTCCGAACTGGCAGATGTTCTGATCCCTCTTGAAGAGAAAGATATATGTCTGCAGATCGTGGCAGTAACGGTCATTTTACAGTTGCTTGCGTATTACACTGCTGCTGATCTTGGACGCGAGATTGATAAACCTCGTAATCTTGCAAAGAGCGTTACCGTCGAGTGAATAGTAATATCCAAATAAATTTATGATGGAAAAATCAGTGGTCATTGTGGGCCCCTCTCCCCGCTTTCTTTCTGGCATCAGTTATTACACACTTCGTCTCTCCAATGCTCTCACAGACCATTATAAGGTAACCAGCATCCTCTTTAGGCAAATGCTCCCTCAACGACTATTTCCTGGTTGGAAGAGAGTTGGGACTGATCTGACATCCTTAAAATTTAGTGAGAAGATAAGATTATTGGAAATTCTTGACTGGTATAATCCGGCCACCTGGATCAAGGCTTCAAATGAGTTCCAAAGTGCTGATGTTATCATTCTACAGTGGTGGACTTCCAGCGTGGCACACATGTACCTTGCCCTGCTCCTTTTGAACCGCACAAAAAAGCCGGTCATGATAGAGTTTCATGAGATTGTTGATCCACTCGAATTTTCCGTGGGTCCCATCCGTGTATATGCCAGGGTAATGGGGAGGCTGATCAGGCGGATGGCCTGTCGTTATGTGGTTCATTCTGAGCATGATCGTCAGCTAATCGCTTCTCACTACCAGATTTCAGAAGATAAAATCGGGGTGATTCCTCACGGTC
>CAZVAS010000256.1:0-1581 GCA_964625165.1 uncultured Methanospirillum sp.
CCCTGAATAACGAGCACCAGGGACAGGATAAACACTGCAGCAAACGGAGATCCGAGAACGATCGCTGCAAGTGCTCCTCCAACCAGATGACCACTTGTTCCCATACTCACCGGGAGATTGAATCCCTGTAAAGCAAAAATTCCTGCTGCGAGAACCGCAATCAGGGGAATCTTATCCTCGCTCATCTCACTCTTTGCCCATCTGATAGCGAGGGCCAGGAATATCAGAGCAATAATCCAGTACACTGCCGCTTGCGGGATTGGTATAAATGCGTCTGGGATATGCATACAGTTCATCTCGTACCTATGTCGGTTTATGAGTTGGTACTAAATTGTATTTACGTATGATCATTTTATCAAAATCCATTTTTTTATATCTACAATCATCAGTAACACAATTCAGTTTCCTCACATGAGTTGAATGGTGGCCAAAAGATAGATGAATTATAAAAAATCTGACGAAATTGTTCTTATAATCAACAAATATTCCATTATATCAATGATGATTCTATCTCTCATGTGAATCGATGAGACGGTTGGAATCTGTAAATCTTTGAAACTTATGTGAATTAGATCAGATCTTACAAATAAAAATAGAATATTTTGAAGAACATTTCACACGTTTATTATATTCATCATACGAATCGTATGCTGCTGATATCTATATGTCAGCGTCCAGTAGGAGGACATACATGAATTATGGATATATCGTTCTCGTAGCCATTGCAGCCATGATTGTGCTACCCGGGTTTGTTTCAGCAGACTGGCTTCCAAACCAGACTCCTGAAAACCAGGTCTTTTCCATCGACACCGTCATTGATGCAACCGGTGCTGTCGATGACAGATCAACAATGAATTGGATCATCGCATCCCCGGGATCTATCCCTGAAGGTGCTGTTGAAGGTGGTCAATCAATCTCTGTAACTGATTACAAAGATGTAATCATGACCAATGGTGGAAAACTTGCAGAGAACAAGAACTTTGACTTTGACTCCCAGGACAAACAAAATGGCCTGTACAATGTTGAGTCCCAGAAGGTTCTGACCTATGCAAGCACCGAAGGTTCACACCTGGTTGGTGAAGAAGAGTACACCCTCGATGCAACAGGAAATTACTCAGGCACTGATGATGATATCCGCTGTGTATTTTCTGAAGGTAATGCGGCAGTGCTCCCGGCATTCTGTAACATCGTATCTGCAAAGAGTGCTCTGGTTAACGTCAACAGCGCCCAGGTCTCAACACTCGGTCAGATCCGGTCAGTCACCGACGATGTTGCGAACCCGGCAGAAGTTAACTACCAGATTGCAGTTACTCCTGATGCCAACTCTGGAAGCGGATTTGCCGAAGGTACGATCAGGACAGTCTTTGCCGGAAGTATTATGGAAGCCCGTGATGGTGACGATGATAACTACGCACGTGACGGGACAACGGAGGACGGAGAAGCCACCTGGAACAAGACCTCTGCAACGAACACCTGGAAAGATTCAACCACGGTGACCGGTGGTATCAAGACTATGCAGAAGGCCTTTGCATACCAGTCAGGAATATTTGTCTGATTCAACTCCTGCAAAAGAACTCATTA